>NZ_JABXKM010000043.1 GCF_017115025.1 Nostoc sp. NOS(2021)
CAGCCCCTAAGAGCAGGCGGGGAGGGGAGAATTTGAGGTAAGTCAAAGGCGGGGTGGGGTTCTTTATTTGGATTTATGCAAGAAGTCTAATAGACATAGGAGTGAAAATGACGTAGGTACAATTCATGAATTGTCCCTACCAAGGATTTAGAGCAACGCAGAATTAATTTTCCCAGATGTGTAAAGAATATTTGCTAAACCTGTTATCTGACTGGAAAGATATACAGCTAAAACATTATGAAATATTGAATGAACAAACGGCAAGTCATTTAAACGAGTTTGGTGGGGTAAGGGAATACAGCCTGACTAATCTGCGATCGCAATCTGTACCGAAGAAGCCTAGTTTCGGAATTCTGCTTTTTTAATCAACAACGACGAAAACCCCCATGACATTACCAACCACTAAACTCGGTCAAACTGGTTTGACCGTTTCCCGTCTCTGTCTTGGCACTATGACCTTCGGCTTGCAGACAGACGAAGAAACTTCCAGACATATCCTCGACACCGCCGCCGATGCTGGCATCAACTTTCTTGATACAGCTGACGTTTATCCTCTTGGTGGTGGACTGCCTACTGCTGGAATCACTGAAGAAATTATTGGGCGCTGGCTCAAAGGCAAACGCGAACATTTTATTTTAGCTACTAAGTGCGTGGGACGAGTCGGCACTGCGCCTTGGGATCAGGGTGCTTCTCGCAAACATATTCTCGATGCGATCGATGCTTCCCTCAGACGACTGGGAACTGATTATGTTGACCTATACCAATTGCACTCTGACGATGCCTCAACCCCTCTCGATGAAACCTTAGAAACTCTGGACACGGTAGTACGTGCTGGTAAGGTACGCTACATCGGGGTTTCTAACTTTTTAGCTTACCGACTCGCTCGCGCCTTGGGTCGTGCCGATGTGCGAAATTTAACTCGTTTCGTCTCGATTCAACCCCGCTACAATTTGTTGTTCCGTGAAATTGAGCGAGAACTACTACCCCTAGCCAAAGAGGAAGGATTGGGTGTAATTTCTTACAATCCCTTGGCGGGTGGTCTACTCACTGGCAAACATAGCCTCACTCAAGGCCCCACCGCAGGGACTCGTTTTACTCTGGGGATTGCCGCAGAACGTTATCAAGAACGCTACTGGCGCGATCGCGAGTTCAATACTGTCGAGGAATTAAGTACAGTAGCGGATTTGGCTGGATTGTCACTCACGACCCTAGCGGTGGCTTGGGTGCTGGCTAATCCGATAATTACTGCTCCGATTATTGGTGCTAGTCGTCCAGAACAACTTGTTGACACCCTCAAAGCTGTAGAACTAAAACTCGACGACAGTTTGAAACAAAAGCTAGACGACATCACCGCCGAATATCGCCGGGGAGATTCTCTGCGTTAGTTTTGCAAATTTTAACCTTTCCAATCCCAACTATTTTATCTATCAAACAACTATGATTAAACGCCGTCGTTTTCTAAATGTCGCTACATCTAGTCTGGGCGGTTTTTCTATGGCATATTTGTTGGGAAGTTGTAACCAACAAAGCCAACTGAATGTAGCAAGTACTACTGGCAATTCGATTTCCCTTGGTATAAAAACTAAAGTTCTCCGCATGGGTTATCAGAGTGCGGGGGATCTCTTTAGAAATCGGCAAGTTTTAGAGAAACGCTTGGAACCACTGGGGATCAAGGTGGAATGGGCGCAATTTGTCCAAGGGCCTCAACTCATGGAAGGCATGGCTGCGAAAAGAGTTGACGTCGGATCAGTAGGAGAAACGCCACCAATTTTTGCCCAAGTCGCTGGTTCAGACCTTGTTTATGTCGTCGGTACACAAAAAACCGAAAAAACAGGAACAAGTAGTGTGATTGCTGTACCTCCAGAGTCTCCCCTTCAGAAATTTGAGGATATCAAGGGGCAAGAAGTTTATTTTCAAAAAGGCTCGGCATCGCACTATTTTATTCTTAGAGCTTTGCAGTCTATCGGTTTGACCATCAAAGATATTAAAATCAAAAGTATGGCAACTGTTGAGGCATCGGCTGCTTTTATCCAAGGTAAAATTCCCGTTTGGATGACATCAGATCCATACTATGCGATCGCTCAAAAGATGGGTCGAATTCGCGTCCTCAGAGATTCTGTGGGGTTAGATTCTCCTGGTGCCTATTATATTGCTGGGAGGAAGTTTGCCGAAGAAAACCCTGGCTTACTCAAAATTATCATTGAAGAACTTAACGCTCTAGATAAGTGGGCAGATGCGAATCGAAATGAAGTGAAAAAATTGATGATCGCCACACAAAAGCTCGATGAGGATGTGGCCGCCAGGATAATGTCTCGTCGCACTTTCGCAGGACGCAGAGGCTTAAGTCCGGCACTGATAGCAGAACAACAGCGTGTAGCAGATTTATTCTTTAAAGAAGGTGTCATACCGAAGAAAATCAACATTCACGATGCGTTACTTGCGCCTGATGTGTATGCTGCAATCACACCGCCAGAAATTATGGTCTAGTAGTTCATCAAGCTAATGAAAAGTTCTTAATTACGAATTACGTTAGCGTAGCGGTAGCGAGTCCGCGTTCGCTTTTAGCGTCTCGTAGAGAGCGTCATTACGAATTACGAATTGGTATAACATGATGCTTACAAAGCGACTTTCATGACGAAAAAATCCAGAAAATCCCAATACTTTCAACGTGCTGCCGATGCACCCAACTTGCCTGATACGACCTTCAGGTTCATTTATCATTTTGTCAGTGATTTCCGGTGGTGGTACGTGATAGCGGTGATTCTGGAGGTAATACACGCAACCTGTGGCATCATGTTGCCTTATGCCATTGGTGAGATCATTCGGAGCGTGACGCGATCGCCGGGGGCCAGCAAGTCCATTTTTGATGCCGTGAGCCAACCCCTGATGTTGTTCACCGCCTTGAGTGTGGGTGAAGTGATATTCGGGCGAGCGGCTGGACTCTTACAGACAATCCTTCATCCGATCCACCGACAGCACATCGTCCGATCCCTATATGCCTACTTGCAGCATCATTCCCATCGCTACCTGAGCAGCACTTTTGCTGGGTCATTGGCACATCGCATCGGCGAAACTTCTTTGGGTGTTACCCAAACAATGCAAATGCTGATTAGTGAATTTATGCCAGTAATTATCGTGTATGCCGTTGCCACGATGTTACTGTATCGCGCCTATCCTCCCCTTGCTGCATTCGTGGGTGTGTGGGCAGTTCTTTTCGTGAGTATTTCCTTCTGGCTGGCAACTCGCTGCCGAATTTATTCCCGCAAAGCCGCAGCCGCCAGAAGTGAGACAACTGGTATCATTGTAGACGCAGTAACAAATCTCAATAGTAGCCGACTGTTTGCTCAGTTGGGTTTTGAACGAGGCTATTTGAAGGAACAATTAAGGCGCGAACTCAAAGAGGTAAGAAAGTCCAACTGGTACTCGGAGCGAATTCGCTGGTTTCAGTTTATCTCAGCAGCAATCCTGAAAATTGGCACTTTATATTACTCACTCTCACTTTGGAGTCAGGGGACGATCGCTACTGCTGACTTCGTGGTTGCTACCAGTTTGTCACTGTTGATCATTAGTGAAGCCCGGAATTTAAGTAAACGCTTTCTAGAATTTTTTGAACATATCGGCAATATTGCCAATGGTGTCTTCACTATCGTTCAACCTCACGAGATCATCGATCGGGAGAGTGCGATCGCCCATTCCATCACTCAGGGACAAATTGAGTTTCGCCAAGTGAATTTTAGCTACTCGCTTGGGAAAAAAGTATTCGACAACCTTTCGATCACTATCCAACCAGGCCAGCGTGTCGGACTGGTTGGCTTCTCTGGTTCTGGAAAATCCAGCTTCGTCAATTTAATTTTGCGTCTGTTCGATCCACAATCGGGAGAGATTCTGATTGATGGGGTGGATATTCAAGATATGACTCAAGATGCCCTACACTCCCAAATTAGCTTGATTCCGCAAGATCCGTCTCTGTTCCATCGGACATTGATGGAAAATATTCGTTATGGACGACTGGATGCCACCGATGAAGAAGTGATTGAGGCGGCAGGCAAAGCTTATGCTCACGATTTCATCGCTCAGATTAAAGAAGGTTATGATTCTCTGGTAGGTGAACGCGGTATCAAATTGTCTGGGGGGCAAAGACAACGGATTGCGATCGCACGGGTGATTCTCAAAGATGCACCAATCCTGATTTTGGATGAAGCCACCTCTAGCCTCGATTCCATTACCGAAAAAGCGATCCAAGATACCCTAGACTCTGTAATGAATGGAAAAACGGTCATCGTAGTGGCTCATCGATTATCTACTATTGCCGATCTAGACCGCATTTTGGTATTTGACCAAGGTCGCATTGTCGAAGATGGCACTCATCCCAAACTGTTGGCACGCCGTGGTGCTTACTACAGGTTATGGAAAATGCAGGCAGGTGGATTCTTACCTGTAGAAGCAGAACCAGGAGAGGAAAAGAAATTGATCAAGCAAGGTGAATCTAACTCGTATTTCTGAACTGAATGTCACGAAGAAAAGGTGAAATTCTTAGCCGGGATGGATGTAGGGGCATTGGTGATATCATGTCCGGGTAATTAGTTGTGATTCCCATAGTCATTGCACCCCACCCCCAGCCCCTCCCCGCCGGCGGGGAGGGGAGATAAAGCGTAGCTTTGGCGGGGTGGGGTTCTTGGGGTTTAGTAAGTAATCAAGCGGACATGATATGAGAGGTTAAGATAAAGAGCATTTTGTCAATCAGTTAAAATACTCAAAATAGTCTTAATAAGAATGATAATCACTGCGGGGGGAGGAGGCATCTATGCTTGTTGGCTTGCCCAGCTAGGGTATAAAGTTCATCTGATTGATGCAGTTCCCTTGCACGTAGAGCAAGCTCGTTTTGCTTCCCATTTGAACGAATTCGACTATTGGCCATGAACCAAAGTTCATAGCTAGTTAGGAGACCAATGATCAAATTATTCTTGTTCTTCTGCGACTCGTTTGAGGCGGCGCAGTTGGGCTTGCATATCTTCTTTTGTCCAAGATGCGGCAAAGGTGTTGAAACCCCAACTAATTAAGGGGTTAGGGATATCGTACTCAAAGCGGTTGAGTAGGAGCGTTCCCTTTTCTGTTGGCTGACATTCCCAGCGATCGCGCCCTTGAAAAAATCCCTGAAATTCCCAGACTATCAAACCCGGTTCGCGTTCCACAACTACGCTATTCAACGTGGGTTTTAGTAGAGGAATTTGAATGATAAAACGACTTTGACTGCCGACATCGGTACTCCAAGCTTCGCCCACAGGTTCGCAACGGAGGACGGGGTTGAGCCAACGGTGCATCAGAGTTAAATCGCTAATACAGCGCTCCACCACCGTAGCTGTAGCATTAATTTGAATTGATTGTGACAAAACTTGGGACATTCCACATCTTTGATGCTGTTGCTGCAATTAGAGTAACGCAAAATTCCGCACTGACAGTAGATTAAATCAAACAAAACTTATGCACTCAAAGATCCCCCCTTCAAAAGGGGGAACCTTAAAAGCCCCCTTTTGAAGGGGGTTGGGGGATCTCTTGTGCGTAAGTCCGATCAAATATGAGTAACAATGTCAAAAATTACTCTTGATATCAATGCCATAAATGTATGTTTTTACTGGTAAATTGATAGGCAAAACACTGACTCAGTGTTTGCGGCGAATACTTAAGCATAATTCCCGAAAACCATGAACACAACTTGGCAAGGAATAACCCAGGTGATAGGAGTTGGTTTGTCCACGAGGGTGCAGCAATTTTTGGCACAATCACCCAGCCTGCAACCGGTGCAACCAGCAGTAAATCAAGGAATCGCTGATGTCCAAGGTATTGTTCAACAGTTGATTCTGTTTACGCCTCGTCTACTAGGGGCAGTGGCAATTTTGTTAGTAGGTTGGCTAATTGCAGCGATCGCAGCAGCAGTGACGCAAGCAATTCTCAAGCGCACAAATATAGATAATCGCATTGCCGCAGGGATAACAGGTCGTCAAGATGTTCCCCAAGTGGAGAAATTAATCTCCAGCTTAGTCTTTTGGAGCATTATCCTGTTGACGGCGGTAGCTGTTTTACAGACATTGAATCTGGAGGTAGCCTCTCAACCCCTGAATAATTTTCTCAATCAACTTATTGGCTTTTTGCCAAAGTTGGTTGGTGCGGGAATCCTTTTGGGAACCGCCTGGTTTTTGGCAACCATTGTGAAGATTATCACTGTGCGCTCATTACAGGCATTTAATCTGGATGAGCGTTTGAATCCAGAACCAGAAGACAGCGCACCCAGCCTCAATCAGCTGTCTCTTAGTGAGACGATTGGCAATGCTCTGTATTGGTTTATATTTTTACTGTTTCTTGCCCCAGTTTTGGATACTCTTGGACTCAGGCAGGCTCTACAACCAGTACAAGCTCTAATTACAGAAGTTCTGCTAATTCTGCCGAACATTTTAGCGGCGATCTTAATTGCTGTAGTTGGCTGGTTCATCGCTAATGTAGTACGGCGAATTGTCACGAACTTGCTGGCGACAACTGGTATCGACCATTTAGGTAGTCGTTTGGGTTTATCTACGACTGCGGGGGTACAACCTTTATCGAGTATTATCGGCACCATTGTTTATGTTTTGATTTTGATTCCTGTGGCGATCGCAGCGCTGAATGCCTTGCGAATTGATGCGATATCAATACCTGCGATCGCCATGCTGCAACAGGTTCTCAACGCCCTCCCTGGCATCTTTACAGCCGTGGCAATTTGGATTGTGGCCTATTTCGTCGGGCGGTTTGTCGCGGATTTGGTTACAAGTATCCTCACCAATTTAGGCTTTAATAACATTTTCACTATTTTGGGCGTGACAACACCCAGCAGACGAATCGTAATTTCAACAGAATCAACAACCCTCCATACTCCAAACCGCACTCCATCGGAAATCGCAGGCATTGTTGCCTTAGTGGGTATCATGCTATTTGCAACGGTGGCGGCGGTGAATATCTTGAATATTCCAGCCCTGACAGCATTAGTGTCTGGTATTGTGATCATATTCGGGCGGATTTTGGCGGGATTGGTGATCTTTGCTATTGGCTTATTCCTGGCAAATCTGGCTTTTAACATTATTACCAGTTCCGGCGAACGCCAAGCCCAGATTTTGGGACAAGTGGCGCGGATTGCCATCATTGCCTTAGTCTCTGCAATGGCACTGCAACAGATTGGAGTTGCCAGTGATATTGTGAATTTAGCCTTTGGACTTTTACTAGGTGCGATCGCTGTTGCTATTGCTCTAGCCTTTGGTCTTGGAGGGCGCGATATTGCACGAGAGCAAGTTCAAGAATGGCTAAACTCTTTCAAAGGTAGAAACTAAAAGTTGATGAAGGCGCAATTTCGTTTGTAAATCTCGAAAAGTGCAGCCCTAAGCATCAATAGTGGAGAAAATCTATCGGCAATTGTGCTTAAAAGGTTGAAAGTTAGAAGCTCAGAAGCTCGGAGTTTGAGTATAGAACTTGACATTTCAAGTTCAGAAGCTCAAGTTCCGAGTTCTGAAGCTCAAGTTTCGAGTTCAAAGGTCGAAGTTCCGAGTTCAAAGGTCGAAGTTCCGAGTTCAAAGGTTGAAGTTCCGAGTTCAAAGGTCGAAGTTCCGAGTTCAAAGGTTGAAGTTCGGGGTTCAGAGTCGCGCAATCGAGTATCTACAATATTTTTGTACCTTGAAAAAATTAAATTACAGCAGTTTTCATGTATTTGAACCACATCTGTCGTAGGGGCACAGCAATGCTCATACGTGTCAACTTAAGCCCAAACTCCTTTAAAACCTCGTTTCCAGCCTCTGGCTGGAAATGCACCTCATTGCGGCTCTGCCGCAATTCAAGAGGCGGCAGCCCCCCTATAGGCATTCCCAGTCAGAGACTGGGAACGAGGCAATCTTTAAAAACTGTGTCTAGACTGGTTTTTACGTTAAGTTGACACCAATAAGCTTTTTCTGTGCCCCTACTGCGTGGTCTATTTACCTGAAAATAGCTGTAATAAGTTTTGAATAATTCTACAAGCGATCGCTTAGATCACCACCTTTTCATACAGGGTATTTTTAGTAACGTTAACTGCGATCGCATCAAAAGACCTCTAAGAGGTTTTACTACGCAAAACCTGTCCCTCTCCGACTCGGAGAGGGACAGACTTGAACTTTGTTCAAGGCAGGGAGAGGTTTGTCGAACTCACGTTAACATACACAAACGATATAAATTGATTACTATCTCTTTAACAATTTTGTCAGTAAATTCATCATTAATGCTGAGGTAGTTCTCAGTCTTAAAAAGAGAAACTGGAGCAAACAGTCCACAGCAGAAATGAAAGGTTACGAAAACATGGATTTTATCAACCAAGCACAGCATTTTGCAGATACGGTTAGAGATAAAACTCAAGAAGTAACCAACAATGTAGTAAACGGGATGGATGAGGTAGTTGATGGAATAAAAAACGCTACTGCCGAGATGACTACTTCAAGTGTCAATGCAGTTAATGATTTACAAAGTTTCTCAACCATAGCAGCACAGTCAGGTTTTCAAACTATTCAAAATGTTAGTAAAACATTTCAACAAACAGCTGTTGGAGTTGCCGCATCTAGCATGATTATGGCTGATGCTTTGCAAAATTTACCAAAGACAGCTGCCGAATTAGCCCAAGAGATGCCTAAGATTGCAAATAGGCTGAGATATCGTGCTGGTGTTCGGGTGGGAGACTTACCTCGCTCTGATGCAGATGTCATGAAGCTTTTTGAGAAAATTCCTGGCACATCAAAGCTTGAAGCCAAAGAATATACAATTCGTCAATTTCTTAGAGATAAGCATGGTAGCCACATCAATCCACGTTCCAAAGGTGGATCGAATGCTGCTGATAATATCCTTTGGGAAGTAGGTGTTGACAATCTCCGTCGGGGTGCCAAAGTAATGACCGTTGGCGAGCAGTTTTATATTCGGGTTTATAATGCGGTAGATTCTATTGTCAGCAATTCTGGAACAATCGCTAGACTTGGCATTACTGCAACGGGAACAGCTATTCTCACCCAGGTTGTAGTAACGGCGATTTCCTACTCTTTGGATCTTTATCGGGGCGACATTACTGTTGAAGAGTTTAAAAATCTAATTTTTGAAGCAGCAAAGACAGCAGGTATTGCTACACCAATTGTTTTTTTAGTATTGGTGGCTGTGTTAGCTTTATTTCCAGAATTTACAGTCATTTTATCGGCACCAGTGGTTGTTGCGGGCTTCAATGCTTTATTTGG
The DNA here is from genome assembly GCF_017115025.1 of Nostoc sp. NOS(2021). GTDB lineage: Bacteria > Cyanobacteriota > Cyanobacteriia > Cyanobacteriales > Nostocaceae > Nostoc. The sequence goes on from NZ_JABXKM010000043.1 coordinate 9,267, forward strand.
TATTAGTATTGCTACACCCATCATTCAATCACTAGTTCGTCATGTCCAAGCTGGAGGTTTTGGGATAGAAACTGCTGATGCTTACAAGAGTGCGTTTGAGGGTTCTGCACTCTGAAATAAGCTGTTCTACATTTAAATTGCATAATTAGGGTGGGTATCTCGCCTGCTCTTAGCCAAAGACGGGCGAGATACCCACCCCACAAGATTAAATAATTTATTTGTTGAAAATCTCCAAATAATCAATAAAATCAGGTGCAATCTTTATAGATGGCAGAATATGACAACCTTTGTAAAATACTCGCAGAAAAATATCTCCATGATTTTACCCGTTGGTTATTAAATCAAGAGCCGAGAACAATTAAAATCTTAAAAACCGAATTGAGCATCGAACCGATACGTGCTGATTCCATGACATTTCTGCAAACAGAAAATCGGATTTTACACCTAGAATTTCAAACCACAATCAAATCCCAAAAACCAATTTCTCTGCGGATGCTAGATTACTATGTCCGATTGACACGGAAATATCAAGTTCCTGTTACGCAGGTAGTGATTTTCTTGCAAGAGACAAGTAACGAAATCGCTTTTTCCGAAGAATATGTTAGTGAAGTTACAACCCACCGTTATCGAGTTCTCCGAATGTGGGAACAAGATTCGGCACTATTTCTTAGCAATCTGGCGTTATTACCTTTAGCAGCGTTAACGCGAACAGATTCAGCCCAAGCGTTATTATCGCAAGTTGCCGAAGAAATTGCTAAAATACCAGATATTGAAACCAGACAAAATACTGCTGCTTACACGGAGATTTTAGCAGGGTTGAAGTTCGAGAAAGATTTTATTCATCAATTATTGCGGGAAGATATTATGCAAGAATCAGTGATTTATCAGGATATTTTGCAGAAGGGAGAACAAAGGGGAGAACAAAGGGGACAACAAAAAGAAGCTTTTCGCTTCTTAAATCGTCAGCTAAATCGGCGATTTGGAGAAATTGATTCATCAATAGTTGAGAGAATTCGAGTTTTATCTACTGAACAATTGGAACAATTAGGAGAAGAATTTTTAGATTTTTCAAATGTATCTGATTTAGTTACTTGGCTTGAGCAAAATACAAGCAGCTAAAATAATTCGTAATTCGTAATTACGAATTACGAATTATTTAAAGCAAGCTTACACGCAGCCAGCCCGTCTCAGCCGGAGAAGCAAGTGGCGTGGGTTGGGGGGTCTTTTAGGGATGAATATGGCTAACCAAACCTTTATTAATTCCACATTTATGCATCACTTTTTGAGTTTTACTTTGTGGAGTAATTCATCTTTAATGCGGTTGAGAATTGAAGCCTCATCCAGGTTTGCCAAAATCCGATTAATCACTGCTTTCGGGCCATCAGGCCCCCAAGTCGCGCCATTGGCTAAATAAACTTTGGTAACTTGTCCAATACCGTAAGAAGAAACACCAGCTACTCCCGCTTGCGTGATTGCCACCGATATATAAGGGCCAAGCGCAATGCCACCCGTAGCTGTTGCAGAGATCCCAAGTAAAGTTTTTAATCCACTCAAGCCCAAATTTGCTAACAATTCACTCGCACCGATGCCGCCCATACTCAGGGCGATTTTTTGCAGCAATTGTACAGCCCCAGATTCAGTCATTGAGAAGCCATAGAGTTTAGATAAACCCAAAATCAGAGCAATATCAATAACCACACTACTGAGAATATCTACCACAGTTAGGGGATTGAGTGCGATCGCTAATGCCTTAGTCATCACAGCCTTCCAAATCAACTGATTGGCATTCTGTTCCCGAATCATCACTTTTCGCTGTACCAACTGCTCATTTACAATGTCGGCATAAAGCATAGTATTGAGGGCAACCAAAGCTTTACCCTCACGATGCAGAATTTCCAAAATTTTCAGCTTCAGTTCCTCGACTTGGGCATTACCTGTACGTAACTGTATGCCCCTGGTACCATCAGGGCGACGAATCGCCGTCTTTACCAATGGCGATGCCGCAGCCATGACAATTTCTAGAGGTGTGAGTAATTCCCGCACCCTTTCATCCCGGATTTTGTGATAAATTGCCATCCGGTCTGCTTCTGGATACTGGTCTACTTTGTTAAACACCAGAATGATCGGTTTACCTGCTTCCCGCAACTGAGAAAGGGCCATGTATTCTAGCTTTGTCATGTCGCCAGATATCACAAACAGAATCAAATCCGCTTGTTTGGCAATCTGTTCAGCTAAGGCGGTACGGGTTGCACCATCTACTTCGTCTAACCCAGGAGTATCAATTAATTCTACCTGCGATTGACCTACACCAGGGAGAGTAACTCGTAAAGCCCGTTCAGTTTCCCCAATCGCTTCCTCACTAATACTCCAATTAACTGTTTGTGCAGCACGGGTGACACCGTGCAGCGGCCCTGTTTCAAATACTGTTTGCCCAACCAAAGCATTCAGTAGCGAAGACTTGCCACGTCCCACCATGCCAAAAGCCGCAATCTGCACCACCATGCGGTCTAACTTCCCCAGCATGGTTTCCAAATCAGCAATTTCCGTCTCTAACCCGGTTTTTTCTTGGGGCGTGAGGTCGAGATTGGCTACCAAGTTTCGCAGCGCCGTTTGTGCTTGTTTATAGTTCAGTTCTGTTTGAATGTCTTCAAAACTGAAAATGGCACTATCCAGTTCTTCCTCCCAGCTGAGAGAATTTGCATCAGTGTTAGCGGAATCGCTTTGATGAGGTTCAGGCAAGGGCAATGTCGAAGTCATATTAATTTTAGATTTTAGATTTTAGATTTTAGATTTTAGATTTTAGATTTTAGATTTTAAATACACCCCGCCTACTATCCTAGTTATTTTTAGCAAGGGTTTGGCGAGATGAGACAGAGGGAACAGAGGGAACAGGGGAAGAATAATTTTTACCCAATCCCCAATCCCCAATCCCCAGTGAGTAATGACTAACAAAAAGTCATAAACTGAAAAATGCATCTAATATAACGCGTTAGGATCTTGACTAAATTACCTGTGCGGAAAATCGTTATTGCCGGCAACTGGAAAATGTTCAAAACCCAGGCAGAGACCCAGGAGTTTTTACAAGGATTTCTGCCCCACTTAGAGGAAACCCCCCAAGGGCGAGAAGTGATATTGTGCCCTCCGTTCACTGATTTAAGCCTTTTGTCCAAGAGTTTGCACGGTAGCCTCATCCACCTGGGGGCGCAAAATGTCCATTGGGAAGAATATGGGCCCTATACGGGTGAGATTTCTGCCCCAATGCTGACAGAAAGTGGTGTGCGCTTTGTGATTGTCGGTCATAGCGAACGACGGCAATACTTTAATGAAACGGACGCCACTGTTAATCTACGCCTCCGAACTGCTCAAAGGTTTGGTTTGACCCCAATTCTCTGTGTTGGCGAAACTAAACAACAACGAGATGCGGGAGAAATGGAATCAGTGATTACTCTGCAACTCGACAAAGGCTTGGTAGATATTGATCAGAATAATTTGGTGATTGCCTACGAACCGATTTGGGCGATTGGCACAGGTGAGACTTGTGAAGTAACGGAGGCGAATCGGATAATTGGCTTAATTCGTAGCCAGTTGAGTAATCCGAATGTATCAATTCAATATGGCGGCTCAGTTAAGCCGAATAATATTGATGAGATCATGGCTCAACCAGAAATTGATGGTGTTTTAGTGGGAGGAGCAAGTCTAGAACCTGAGAGTTTCGCTCGGATTGTGAATTTTCAGTCAGTGTGATGTGCCTTCTTCTCGTTCCCATGCAGAGCATGGGAATGCCTAATGTAGATTTATGCTAAGGAACTTGATAATTCGAGGACGCTGTTTCGATTGGGGACAGCGGACTTATTTGATGGGCATTTTGAATGTGACGCCTGATAGCTTTAGTGATGGGGGTGAGTTTAACACTACCTCTGCCGCTTTAATACAGGCGCAAGCACTGGTAGCTGCTGGTGCTGACATTATCGATGTGGGCGGTCAATCAACTCGACCAGGGGCAAAGCAAATAACTCTGGCGGAGGAACTTGACCGAGTACTATCGGTGTTACAGGTGCTAAGACCAGAAATTTTAGTCCCGATTTCTGTAGATACTACCTGTGCTGCTGTAGCCAAGGCATCTGTAGAAGCTGGAGCGGATATTATTAATGATATTTCTGGCGGCACCTTTGATTCGGAAATGTTGCCAATAGTGGCAGAGTTAGATGTGCCGATTATTTTGATGCACATCCGGGGAACACCACAGACAATGCAACAACAGACTGATTATCAAGATTTGCTCAAAGAGATTTATAGTTTTTTGGCTCGGCAAATTGGGGTAGCAACTGCTGCGGGCATTGACCTAGATAAAATTATTATTGATCCTGGTATTGGCTTTGCTAAGAACTATGAGCAAAATTTAGAAATTTTTCGCGGCTTGCGATCGCTCACAACACTTAACTGTCCTATATTGGTAGGAGCATCTCGTAAAAGTTTCATTGGTCGCATTTTAAATCAACCAGATCCCAAAGCACGAGTTTGGGGAACGGCAGCAGCTTGTTGTGCTGCTATTTTTAATGGCGCTGATATCCTCCGAGTTCACGATGTTCAAGAAATGCGCGATGTTTCACTAGTAACCGATGCAATATTCCGACAAGCAGCACAGCGTGACCAATAATTCCTTGATGTTACAGAGCAAGCAGATTCTAGATTTATCTATGGGGTCAATTCAAAATCTAAAATCCAAAATCCAAACTTGTTTGGCTCTTAAGTATTACCATTTTCGGATTTTTTGCCGTGACCTTCTGTAATTGCCGACTCGGCAATCAACTCCTGAAACATTTCAGTTGAGTTGGCTGGGTCTACAAAGACAATTTTGGCATTATTGCTCTCACCAAGTTTTTGGCTGGCATCTACGTAATCTTGAGCTACAAGATACCGCAGAATGTCTCTACTGTCAGGATTGGAACGTAGAGCTTGAGAAATTATTTGCACTGAAGCCATAGTTCCTTCTGCTTTTTTAATGGCAGCTTCCTTTTCCCCTTCTGCTTCGGTAATCAGCGCCCGTTTTTTGATTACAGCGGCTTGCTCCTCTTCCCTAGACTTTCGTACACTCTCAGGTAGTGTAATACTCTGAATATCTAACCGAATAATATCAACTCCCCAATCTGTGGTTATATTATTCAACTGCTCTAAGATAGCTGAGTCCATCTCCACTCTGGAGACATTGGTCTGCTCTAGGGTGTTTTGGGCAATGCTTTCCCGGAGCGTGGTTGTAGTCAGCTGTGTCAGCGCCCCTTGCAGATCCTCAATAGCATAAAAGCTTTTCTCAATATCTCTGATCCGCCAGTACACAATAGCGTCCACTTCCACGGAAATATTATCTTGGGTGATCACCTCCTGAGGTTTGATGTCTAAAATTTGCTCTCGCGTGGTATCTTCCATCACAACCTGATCTACCAAGGGAACAATAAAGTTCAGCCCTGGCTTGAGTTTCCGATGATACCGCCCCAGCCGTTCGACTAGGGCTTCATTTCCTTGATTAATCAGTTTTGCAGAACCTAAGGCATAACCTATAAGGGCTAAAACTATAGCAATAATTGGCTCCATGTATGCTCCTATTCAGCTTTGGGGAGAATTTAGTGTCAAGGATATGCTACTAGCTTGTCATATCTTTGAGTTTAATGTTTTGAGTCTCTAATTTTATAAACACCAGCCGCGATGTCGAGTCGCTGCGCCTCTTGTACATATTCTGTAAGTAGGACTGTTTTGCGGAATGCGTAGAAGCTCTGCTTCTTGTCGTCAGACATCGCTATTAAAGCACCTTGATAAAACGCTGGCAAGGACTACTTTATGTAATCAACATTACTTGTATTGACATCTTCGGACAGCCGGGATTTTTATTCAGTATATTCACTTAAATCAATTTAATATATCGTAAAATTTAGAACCTTTTAAAAAACTCCACTATAATCGAATTAAAATTGGCTTCAGCCATTAAAAATGTAAAAATATTATGAGCAGGCTGTTAATCAGACTTATAGGTTTAATCCTACTTCTTATAGGCTTATACTTTTTTGGTCAAAACATCATATTTGTTAACGGTTATTATTCATATTTTTACCGTAAATTACCTGCTACAGCTTCAGTTCTCGCAACTATGATAGGTGTATTTGCATTAGTTTTTTTTCGTAGAGAAACTGGTAACTTGGGATGGATTTTTCTAGGCATTGGCATAGTACTAGTTTTCTTAAGCGGTGGAGTTATTTTAAAGCCAACTAGCTTATGGGATTTCATAATTGCTTTTGCAGCATTAGCATCTGGATATAAATTACTAAATGAGGGCAGAATCAACTTTTAAAATCTGTAAATATAATCATATTTTATCATCTATCTTAGTAGCTAAAACTAGATTATTCCCCAGTTACTAGTACAGCCAGAAAAATTTATTATTATAATTTTCCTGTCTTCTGTATTGCTTCTGAGAGTGCATTAGGGCACTTAGATTAACTTTTAGTTCCCTATACACAGAGTGCATCAGGGGCTTTATCTTGGTTGGATGGAGCAAGCTAAAATCGCTACCCATCAACCAAAATAAGCGCCTTTAAACATCGGTTAGCTTCCTTTCTTCTAGCTTATAGGGCAGTATTCATCCAACCCTAAGACTCAGAATTATTTATGGTGCGGCTATTACAAACATTCATCGCCTTTTCTACTCCCTGCTTGAGGCTTAGTTCAATACACTCAACCACGAACTGAAGTACAAAAGACATCTGCTGATTTTCGGCAGCGGAAAATCGCCCCAGCACATGGGAGACAGCATCGGAATCATCGTTATTAGCTGCACCTTTGGGTTTCCCAATACCGATTCGCAAACGGGGAAAGTTTTGGGTACTAAGATGTGCGATCGCGCTTTTCATGCCGTTATGTCCCCCAGCGGAACCAGATAAGCGCAGACGAGTTTTTCCCAAGGGCAAATCCATATCGTCATAAATCACCAGCACTGATTCAGGCGGCAATTTATACCAACTTGTCACCGCTTGTATTGACTGTCCTGAGCGATTCATATAAGTTAACGGCTTTAGCAAGCGAATTTTACCTCCACCTGGGGCCATACCCTCGCCATACTCACCCTGAAACTTGCGGTTTTCTGCTAAGGGAATGCGCCAAGAACGGGAGAGAGTTTCTACAGCAGCAAAGCCGATATTATGGCGTGTTTGGTCGTACTTAGCTTCTGGATTCCCCAACCCGACAATTAGTTGTGGAATCACCAAAGCTGGTTGTGTAACTGCTTCTGTCATTTTGCCTATAGTCAATTGATATGCAGCATTCTCCTAACTAGGTTGGGAAGAACTAGCGGTATCTTGCTCAGATTTAGCAGGGTGGATTTGCTTAGGTTCCAATTCAGCAGTAGTCTTTACAGCTTCTTCTAACTGTTCTGCTTCTTTTTGAAACTCGTTTTGAAACTCCTTGGAAGCTTCTTGAAAACTACGAATTGTTTTGCCCACACTCCGACCAATTTCTGGCAGCTTCTTTGGGCCAAAGATTAAGAGCGCCACTACCATAATTACAGCCATTTCCGGCAGACCGATACCAAATATATTCATTTTTTGTCTCCTGTAAACTATAGAACCACTACAGAAACTCACATATATAGTTAGTCTAGTCGGAAATCGCAACTGACAAAAAAACCCGGACAAACCGGGTGTAACTTAACTTGTTATCCAAACTTGATAGCTGTGTATGCGTTAACGTCCTAAACTCCGCCAATCGACAAATACATCCTGAATCAACAGTGATTTATTGTAAAGTTGCAGAATAATCAGCAGAAACACGAAAAATAACAAAATAAAAACAGCCATCACAGGGGTAGTGCCCCAACCTGGAGCTACCTTTCCATACTCAGAGTTCAGCGGTTTCAGGATATCTCCCAACCAAGTCCTTTGTGCCATAGTTCACCTAAGATTACTTGCCAAAGCTTTTTTTAATCTTCTGTAATATTCTATAAGAATAGCACTCATCATCTATCTCTCAATTATGGAACCCGCAATAGTTCTTAGCATTTCTGTGGCTGTCGTGGTGGTTGCCATCACTGGACTGTCGATTTATACCTCCTTTGGCCCTCCTAGCAAGCAATTGAACGATCCGTTTGATGACCACGAAGATTAAAAGAGTCATTAGTCATTAGTCATTAGTCAGTGGTCTGTGGAAAACCACAACTGACCACTGACACAGCAATAGTGGCTCACTCCAGCCTGGGATTAATCGCTGGTATCACTTTGAAACTGGCGATTTTCCAAGGCTGTATTGTCAAGATTTGTTGCCCAGATGAGAATTCAGGGGTAGAGGAACGCTCTAACAAATCTACTGTATCTCCTAGACTCAACCCTAAATCACTTTGCAAAGATAACTCGGCTGTTTCTCCGTGACATTCATAACACCGCAGAATTAACTGCTGTGGGTCATCCTCAGATGCCTTCAAGGCCATCAAGATTAAATTTTCAGATGATAAATTTAGGAAACTCACCCCTTCAATAGTGCTGTTAGCGGATAGCTGTTGTTTAGCCCGTAGTGTTAGCGGATAGCTAAGGTTTAGCCCGTTATGAGTGCTGAGTGGATTCAATATCACTTGCAATGGTATATTCAATTCATAGCCACGCCGTACTGTCTGGGCTGATTCCCAGCTACCAGCATGAGGATACAAAGCATAGGTGAACTCGTGAAAACCTCGGTCAGCCTCTGAGTCTGGCCAATTAGGACTGCGTAGAAGTGTCAGGCGGAGTTGATTTGGTTTGCTGTCGTAACCGTATTTACAATCATTCAGCAAACTGATACCATAACGATTTTGGATTTTAGATTTTGGATTTTGGATTGTGTCTTCTGCTGTCAAATCAGCCCAACGCAAAGCGGGAACTTCCCATTTTGCTTGTTCTGCTGGGGTTTGTGGATTAGTTGGGCGGCGAATCGCGCCACAGGGAATTTCATAAGTAGCAAAGTCTGCTTCAATATTCAGAGGAAAAGCAGCTTTCACCAATACATGATTTTCTTGCCAATTGACGGTAGTAGCGATGTTCAGCAGAGGTGAACCAGCTTGCAGAATATAGTCTTGGCAAAATTCCGATTCACCCAACTGACGCACTACGCGCACACGACTTTGCACTGGGCCTTGTTCTAACCACTGAATAGATTGAAGATTTGTTGCGGGTAAAGGATGTTGGGCATAATTGGGGTCTATATTCCAAGCATCCCAATATTGACCACTGTCTTTAAAAGCTTGTAGTTGATTCCCCGCCCCACTCAAAACTTCTCGTTGATAAGTTTTGTCAAAAACACTTGATAAATCTCCAGTATCAGGATCTATAACAACTCGCAAGAATTCATTTTCTAAAATCCAGTCTGGGAGGGGTGGGGGAGATGAGGG
>NZ_JABXKM010000233.1 GCF_017115025.1 Nostoc sp. NOS(2021)
CCCAATGCCCAATGCCCAATGCCCAATGCCCAATGCCCAATACCCAATGCCCAATGCCCAATGCCCAATGACTAATATTTAAGGAGATTTAATGTGTCCAGTCATAAATTAGCTCTGAGTTACAAGGTAGCAATAATTACATTACTTACTGGTGTTAGTAGTTTGAGTATCAGTCTACTTGTAGGCACAACTAGATTTGACCATCTGCTGGGAATTCAAAGACTAAAAGGCGAGAATACCAGAGCGGGTTTAGGTAGGGTGATGAGTGCATCTGCACAGGTTGTTTCCCCAGCAATAAACCAGATGAATGAAGTGCCAAAGCCTTTTCAGGGAACAATCGTTTATCAAGCGAAACTAAAAGCAAATGAGAAAGTCATTGCTCTGAGCTTTGATGATGGCCCTGGCCCCAAAAACACGGCACAGATTTTAGAAATTTTGAAGACAAATCATATCAAGGCAACATTCTTCATGATTGGAGAAATGGTGAAATATTTTCCCAAAATTGCCAAGCAAGTGGCAGATGATGGTCATGTAATTGGCAACCATACATGGCATCATTGGTATCGCAATATGGACTTAGCGACTGCGGCTAGTGAAATTGATCGCACAGCAGAGATTATCTACAAGACGACAGGAGAGAAAACTACTCTGTTTCGTCCCCCTGGTGGCTTTTTGAATAATGGATTAGCCGAATATGCCAAAAACAAGAAGTACGCCGTCATGATGTGGTCAGAAGAGTCAGGAGACGCTGAACGTCGTTCGCCTCAAGTGCCAATGCTGGTCAAAAATGTGCTTAAATATGCAAAACCAGGTGCAATTGTACTGATGCACGATGGGGGCGGCAACCGTTCCAGATCTGTCAAGGCTTTACCAGAAATGATCGCAGGTCTGAAAGCCCAAGGGTATCGATTTGTGACGATTCCCCAACTACTGGAAATACAAGCCCAAGAACAAAGTGTGGTAATGGCAGCATCACCTACGGTTACAAAGGATGAACATCCAAACAATCAGCTATAATCATCAGTGATCCGCTACAGTTATGGAAAGTCTGTCAGACGCTTACCTATATCAGCTTGGCTTATTGAACCTCGGATGACTAGAATAGGACTTACGCACGAGTTACGGAATAACGAACCGCAGAGGCGCAGAGAAGCCAGTGCGTTGCGGGGGTTCCCACGGCAGTCACTCATGGGGGAAATCCCCATCGCCTTTGGCGTCTCCCCTTCTCTACGAGACGCCAAGGGCGATGGGAGAAGACCGCGCTGCCTCCCCGTTGTAGCAACTGGCGCGACACGGAGAAATTAGAGTTTGAGAGATATTTTGCGTAAGTCCTATAGAAGTCACGCGATTCTGTAAAGCAAACTTATCTACTTCCTTCAGCCATTCAATCTCTTTTTTAAGTAGAGTTAGCTGTTCACTGCAAGCATTATAGTTTAGGGTTTTTTGCTCACTGTTATATAACTGCTTCATAAAATAAGCTGAAAACGTTCCTTATTATTCAGTTTTAATTCTAATTTAAGAGAATACATTGATTTGACGCTTAGTTTTTATTTAAGCTTCAGTTTTAACACAAAGCCACTCTCAATATGGAGCTAATAACTCATGACTAGAAGTGACGAGTGGGCGGCTTGAAGACAATCAAATCAGCGATCGCCTTCACCAATACATCTGGATCTACTGGTTTGGAAATATGCATTTGAAATCCTGCTGCTAGTGCTTGCTGCTGATTCATTTCCCCTGCATAAGCCGTCAGAGCGATCGCTGGTACTAATCCTCCTTGTTGAGGCGATCGCGCCCTCACTTCACCCATCAGCATATAACCGTCTGTCTTTGGCATTCCAATATCACTAATTAAAACATCTGGGATCGACTCAGACAGCGCTTGTAATGCTTCCTGTGCTGATGCTACGGCGGTTACTTTTACACCGTAGTCTTGCAAAATAAAGGTAATTAAGTCGCGGATATCGGGTTCATCGTCCACCACCAAAATTTGAGTGTCCGAAAGCAGCGAGGATTCCGGCTCACAATCTAAAGACTCCTTCTCTTCACACCGAACCTGTTCACTTCTGACCAAAAGCGGTAACTCAACAGTGAAGGTTGCACCCAATCCTTCTCCAGGACTTTCGGCTTGAACATTTCCCCCATGCATCTCTACAACCTTACGCGCGATCGCTAATCCTAAACCTAATCCACCAAATGTCCGGGTAGTTGTGCTATCAGCTTGGCGAAAGTAATCGAACAGATAAGGCAAAAACTCTGGCGGAATTCCCTTACCTGTATCGCTGACCTGAATTTCAGCCTGCTTATCAGCTTGCATGAGTCGAATTTCTACCCGTCCTCCTATTGGTGTAAATTTTACGGCATTGGAGAGCAAGTTCCACACAACTTGTTGAAGCCGATTTGAGTCGCCCATCACTTGTCCCAAAGTGGGATCAAATATGGTCTGAATTTGAATTGACTTGGCTTGTGCTGCTAGTTTTACTGTCTCTAGTGCTGCTTCAACTACCATTACCAAGCTCACGGGACAGATATTCAAGTTTAATTTTCCTTGGAGGATGCGAGACACATCCAACAAATCTTCAATTAGCTGGGTTTGTAACTTGGCGTTGCGTTCAATGGTTTCCAAGGCGTGGTTAATGGTTTTTTCATCAAACTTGCGAGTCCGCAGCATTTTTGACCATCCCAGGATGGAGTTGAGTGGGGTTCGCAGTTCATGGGAGAGAACCGCCAAAAATTCATCTTTGACTTTGTTGGCGATTTCTGCTTGTTGGCGTGCTGTCCGTTCTCGTTGGAGTAAATGAGCGCATTCTTTTTCAGCCGATTTGCGATCGGTAATATCCAGTACAAAAGCAACACCATTATCCTGGGAGTCATTCAGCAAGGCTATCCCCAAAACAATTGGTACTCGTTTTCCGTTGCGGTGAATATACTCTTTCTCATAAATTCTGGAAACTCCAGTGGTTTGCACCTCCAAGAGGGCGCGATCGTCTAAATGCTTATACTCAACAGGAGTAAGTTCTTTCCAATTAAATCTATCTAAAATGGCAAACTCATCACGAGTGTAGCCAGCTAGTTGAAGAAAGGCATCATTGGCATCAATAATCAAGCCATCCACATTCCAAAAAGCGACCCCGATCAAGTTAGATTCAAATAAACGCCGAAATCGCGCTTCACTTTCACGTAATATCTTTTCTGCCCGTTTGTGTTCTGTAATATCGCGAGAAACAGTAATTACGCCTTCAATAGTTTGGTTGGAATTCCGTAATGGTGTGAGGATGTATTCATAATAATGTACCGCATCGGCGGTAATATATTTACACTCATCCTTGATTGGCTGCCCAGTTTTCATCACAGCTTGTCGTTGATTATCTACCTGTTCTACAAGGTCTGCGGGTAAATTTACTTCTTGCAAAGTTTTTCCGATAATATCCTGGGGTTTTAAGCCTAGTAGAGTAGCTCCATCATGACTGACATACTGATAGCAACCTGTGCGATTAAAGATGTAAATGTGATCGACTGATGCGGTGAGGATGGCATTTAAAATATTTGCCTGTTCTTGGACTTGGGTTGTTAGTTCGCGAGTGCTTTCTTCTGCCTGCTTGCACACAGTAGTTTCCATACAAACGCCGATCATTCGCACCGCTTGTCCCTGGTCGTCATAGATAAATTTTCCCTTGGCAGAAATCCAATGTACACTTTGGTCTAATCGAACTATCCGAAATTCATCATCGTAGTCAGTCTTTTGTCCCATAGCCTGGGCGATCGCTTGCATTACAGATTGCCTGTCTTCAGGATAAACGCACTTCTGAAACACCTCATAAGGGCCGTCAAAACTACCTGGAAGCAGACTAAAAAGCACTTCATAATTTTCAGACCAGATGACTTGATTGGTAAGAATATTCCAATCCCACAAGCCCATCTGGGAAACCTCTAGAGCTAGCCTGAGCCGTTCTTCACTCTCCCTCAGAAAGGCTTCTACCTGCTGTCGCTGTGTAATTTCTTGTTGGAGTTGCTGTAAAGTTACTGCCGCATCTGTTGGCAGATTTAAGGCTGTCGATGTCCCCTGTTCAAGATGAGATTCAATGTCATACTCGACAACTTGAATATGGGGATTTTGTGCTGCTATTGACAGTTTGGTTTCTAGTTCTGTTAATTGTTCCTCAAGCACTGCTTGCCTTTGTTGATAAGATATTTCTGATTGCTCTAACTCAGCTACACGCTGCCGCATAACTGCTAATTCATCAGTGACTTTAAAGTTAATTTTATCAACATTTGGCATCTTGCACACCGCTTATAACTCAACAATACCGATTTGAAGAGTAGCCATTCTCTAGTATTATGAGTATGAATTTTTCAGCTAGAAAATGCAATCCATCAAAAGGCACATAAACAATTTAAAATTCAAAATTAAAAATCCAGTTCTAATAACCGTAGCGGTGGCTACAAATTGCTAAGTAGGTGAAGATAATTTATCTCTTTAGACGCATGAAAGCTGCACCAATCAATAATCCGGCAACCTGCCCCCAAAAGACAACACCCGATTGATTTACGCCAAGGGGGGGAATATTTAAACTGCCAATACCATAAAATAACTGTTGCACAAACCACCAAAATATATAGACAAAGGCTGGGAGTTCGATGGGGATATACAAGATTATTAGCGGCAAAATTGTGTCAATTTTAGCTTTAGGAAACTTCATAACATATGCTCCTAAAATAGCTGCGATCGCGCCATTGCCCCCAATCAATGGGACTGTCAAACTCGGTTCAGCTAGAATTTGTACTAAAGAAGCGATCGCGCCAGCAGCCAGATAAAATCCGAGATAGCGTCTATGTCCGAGAATGTTTTCTACAGTCTTCCCAAAAACCCACAAAAATAGCAGATTTCCCAATATTTGACTAAAACTGCCATGTATAAATATTCCTAAAACTAGTGAAAATGCTCGCCAAATTACAATTATCCAAGCAGCAGAGTTGTTGAAGAAGAGTGCATTTGTAATTGCCCTACTAATCTGGGCTGGAATCACACCCCAACTATTGACAAAATAGCCCAATTCACCACTAAATTCTAGTTTAAGTTCCCATAAAAATACAGCAACATTAATGCCAATCAGCCAGTAATTAATAATTGGCTTACTCCGACAACGAATATTATCACTAATAGGAATCATATGGATTAGGGGCATTGGGTATTGGGCATTGGGCATTGGGCATTGGGCATTGGGCAAAGAATTCTTGTAACTCCTAACTCCTAACTTGTAACTTGTAACTCCTAACTCCTAACTCCTAACTTGTAACTCTTAACCCCTAACTCCCTACTCCCTCATTCCCCCTTAACGTGTGGCAAGATTGAAATCAGATCGCATCGCACTTAACTAGGCAAACAAGATGCTGGGAAACACACTTGTAGGAAGATACCAAATTATTAGTAACTTGGGAGGTGGGGGTTTTGGTGAAACCTTTGTGGCTTGTGATACCCAATTACCCGGTTCACCTCCATGTGTCGTTAAGAAACTCAAACCCCAGGCAACTGATCCTGTAACTTTGGAGACAGCTAGGCGTTTATTTGATACAGAAGCACAAGTTCTATATAAATTAGGAACTCACGATCGCATTCCCCAACTTTTAGCTTATTTTGAGGATAATGCCGAATTCTATCTCGTACAGGAATTGATTGAAGGTCACGACCTGAGTCAAGAATTAACACCAGGCAAAACCCTGAGTCAAGACCAAGTAATTTCACTTTTACAAGAACTTTTGACAATCTTAGAATTTGTCCATCAACAGAATGTAATTCACCGTGATGTTAATCCCCGAAATATCCTCAGACGCAAACCAGATGGCAAATTAATATTAATTGATTTTGGTGCAGTTAAACAAATTGCTACTCAAGTGATTACTCCCCAAGGTCAAACGCAAGCTACTGTTGCTATCGGTACGCCTGGATATATTCCTGGAGAACAAGCTCATGGTACGCCAAAATTAAGTAGTGATATCTATGCTGTGGGAATAATTGCTATTCAAGCCCTCACTGGCTTATCACCAGAGGAAATAGTAAAAGATGCCGATACTAATGAAATTATCTGGCATAATCAAGCCACGGTAACGCCAGAATTCTCTCAATTCTTAGATAAAATGGTTTGCTACGACTTTCGACAACGCTATCCTTCGGCAACGATAGCATTGCAAGCACTGAAAGAGTTAACACAACCACCTGCCCAGACAATAGCTTTAACTCCACTTTCTCTACCAAAAAATATAAACAAACCTCAACCTAAAAAAGGTATATTGGGTAAAATTTTACTCGCGATATTTTTAATTGGGGTCAGCGGAGTAGCATCAATATTTATTCTGAATCACATTAATTCTAATAACGCCATAGAATTATCTAAACAAGGAAATACACTTTTTGATTTGCAACGCTATCAAGACGCGCTAGAAGTATATGAAAAAGCAGTTAATATTAGACCAGATTATGCTAAAGGCTGGAATGGTCAAGGCAAAACGCTGTATAAATTAAAAAAATACAAAGAAGCATTAGCAGCATATGACAAAGCAATTCAAATCCAGCCAGATTATTTAGAAGCTTGGATTGGACGTGGTTCTGTATTAGGTACTTTACAGCAATATCAAGAAGCGATCGCCTCTTTTGACAAAGCTTTAGAATTAAATAATGACAACTCAGAAGTCTGGAACGCTAAGGGTGAAGCTTTCAGTAATTTAAATCAATATGACCAAGCAATTAAATCTTATGAAAAAGCGATTGAACTCAAACCAGATAATTACGAAGCTTGGTACAAAAAAGGATTAGCTTTGCAGAATTCTAAGCGATATGAAGAAGCGATCGCAGCCTATGAAAAAGTCGTTGAATTAAAACCAGACTACGAGCAAGCTTGGTTTAATTTGGGGAATACTAGAGTTAATATGCAACGCTACAAAGATGCGTTTACGGCTTATGATAAAGCAGTGCAATACCAGCCAAATTATTATCAAGCTTGGATGTCGAGAGGTAATATACTGCTGAATTTACAACGTTATCCAGAAGCGATTGAATCTTTTAATCAAGTAATTAAATACAATCCTGGCAACTATCAAGCATGGTATAATTTGGGCTGGTCGTTGCATCAAAGCCAACGTTATGAAGAGGCAATAAAATCTTATAATAAAGCAGCAAGAATTAAGCCAAATGACTATCAAATATGGTATAATATGGGTAATTCACAATACATATTGCAGAAATACGAAGATGCGATCGCGTCTTATAATAAGGCAGTTCGTTATAAACCAGACCATTCTGAAAGCTGGTATAGCAGAGGTAATGCCCTATTAAATTTGAAGCGGTATCAGAGTGCGATCGCATCTTACGATCAAGCAATAAAATACAAGCCTAATTACCAACAAGCAATAGACGCTCGTAACCAAGCCCAAATTCAACTGCAAGGCCAAAAATCACAGCCTGTAATCGTCGTGCCAATCATCCCAGTTCCTAATTCCACCAATCCACCGCAGACAACACCCTAGTATTCTGTCCTGGCTTTTTACGGTATCTGGAAACTCGCTCTAGGACTACTTGTGTGTACACCGTAGCCTAAAAGGAGAGAGACTTTGAAGGTTTTAACCCACGTTCGCGTAGCGTTCCGCAAGGAAAGGTGGGTAAAGTCTCGTGTAGCCGCGACTTCTAGTCGGCCGGCGAGTAATAAATTAGACTTTACAAACATCCTCTAAACGCTCCAGCCAAAGACTAAAGTCCTTATACCAATTCTATGTGAGGCTGCGCTTTATTCACGTAGGGGCAATTCATGAATTGCCCCTACAGCGCGGTTTTGGGTAAGTTCTATAGGCGCATCTTCAAAAAGAAATGGTATTATAGCAGGGGACTGGGGACTGGGTTGAAAGTCTGTTTGTATATAGGTTTTATCATCAGTTAATGTCCTAACCTTCTTGTCCGTTGCTATACTACGAACTTATAGAGGTTTTCAATTGAATAGACCACACACGTAGGGGCACAATATATTGTGCCCCTACAATAATGTATATTCTACGCATCTGAAAATTGCTGTATGTAACAAGTCCATTCATCTAAAAATTGCTCTAACTAGCGAATATTCACTTCTTGCAGGTAATTTGCTCCCTGAAGATATTCAACCCTAGTGACTGAGTTTTTAGGAACAAATGAATTTGTTCTGTTTGCAGAAGCTACCTTTTGATTGTTAGCCAGCACGCGTTGTTTTTGAGTATACTCATTCAATTTGACTTGAGCTTGAGCATAAACTAGAGTATCTTGGGGAATATTTCGGAGAAATTTAACAGCCCGATCAAAATCACCAATAGATGCTTTTTTGTAGGCTTTCTGTAAAAAGTAAGCTGCTCTGATCTGCCGCTTTCGATTGTACTCAGCCAACTTTTCTTGAACTAAAGTACCAGCATGACTTTCTTGAGGAATTTGACGCAAATATTGTAATGCAGTAGAAAAATCTTTTTCAGAGGCTCTTTCGTAAGCTTTTGCTAATAAATCTTGAGTCTGTGTTTCAATGTTGACGGATGCTTGCTGAACTAATTTACCTGTTTTAGATTGCCAATATAAAATATTTGGAACTTCAGAAGCAGCATGAAGAACATCTGACCATCTGCTCTCATGAAAAGCTGTTTGAGCTATTTGATATTGCTGTGCAGCTACTTGCCATTGCTCTTGCCATTCTTCGATTGTCGCTTGAGCTTCTGGATAAACATTGCTGTGGGAGGGAATTGATTTAGCGAGTGCGATCGCCTCTTCTAAATCCCCTGCTTGATATTCTTTTGTCGCTTTATATAAAGTATCTGTTTCTGAGTATGCAGGTGAACTATTAACTAAAGAATATACACCAAATCCCATCAACAAAGAATTAGCCGCCAATCCTATTTTCATTCCTGTGAATAACGGGGATAATTTGCCAGATGTAGGATTCTGAGAATTATCATCTTCAATCGCCGCTTCTAGAAAAAATTGAGAATCTGCTTCTAATATTTGTGATGGCTGAGTTTCCCATATTATTTGTTTGAGTACCCGCAATACCTCACCCGCAGACTGAAAGCGGTCTTGGTAATCGTAGCGGATCATTTGGCTGAGAACAGTAGCTAGATAATCGTTAACTGGCGTGTTTTGAGAACGCCAAAAAATTTCATTAGTATAAGGATCAGCTTTTAATTGTAATGGTTCTAACCCAGTTAAAGCCTGAATGGCAATCATACCCAAAGCATAAATATCACTGTTGGGCTGTGTTTCTCCAATAAATTGCTCTGGCGGTATATACCCCAATGAAGTGACGGGAATCCGATAAATGGGTAATTCCGCACCTATGCCAAAATCGATAGACTGGATTGAGCCAAAGTCAATCAAAACTAACTTGCGCTCGTTATTACGTCTGATCAAGTTTTCCGGTTTGATATCGCAATGGATAACACCTTGAGAGTGAACAAATTCTAAAATACCTAAGACATCGATCAGAAATTCTACAACTTCGCTTTCACTCCACAGACACCCGCACTGTTGAGCAATGGGCAATTCCGCAGTCAGCGCATGTCCTTCAATACACTCTTGCACTAAATAAAATCGCTCGTTTTCTTCAAAGCAGGCGATGAATTCAGGAATTTGGTGATGGCTTCCCAGAAGCTTGAGGGTTTCGGTTTCAGTTAGAAACAGTAATCTCAGCATCTCCAAGTAGCCAGATTCGGAACTGCTAACTTTAATCTGCTTAACAACGCATTTAGGATTCTGTGGATAATCTACGTCTACAGCAATGTATGTTTGTCCAAACACCCCTGCACCAAGGCTTTGGACAATTTGATAACGCCCTTGTAGTAATTTACCGATTATGTGGTGGGTCATGACCTGGTTACTCAGTAAGTCCTTTTATTCAGATTTACTGACATTCCCTCCTGTTTCCGGAATACTTTAGAAATAAATAACCAGAGTTTTGATACTTTTAATGCAAGTTTAATTTTTTAAGTATTTTTGCGTAATTAAATATAATATTTTGTTACAACTCTTAATTTGTCTAACAGTCCCTGTACAGAAACATGGATCTCATACCTCAATACGCTTGGATTAAGGCTTAACTCTTTGTCAAATTCAAATACCCTACGTTAATTTATGTTTGTTTACATACATTGAAATTTTCTTGCCGACTTACTTACTACGCCTCAAAGGTGTGAGATATTTAAGTAATAATGTTGACTTTCCCAGTGTCAATATCGTAACAAGCGCTAACAATTTTTAGTTTACCTTCACAGAGCAATTTGGCTAAAATTGTTGAGCTTTCCTGCAATTTTTCAGTCTGATATTGAATGTTGGCTATAACCGCATCTTGCATATTATCACCCGTTCTTAACTTTACCCTTTCTACAGATGGTTTGATGCCCTCAATAATCAAACCAATTCTGCCAGGAAGTGGTTCGTTTTTTATTGCTTCTGCTACTGCACCGCATCTTCTATGACCCAAAACCACAATCAATTGCGAACCCAATACTGTTGTAGAATATTCTAAGCTACCTATAACCGTGTCACTGACGACATTACCAGCAACTCGCACGACAAATAAATCTCCAAGTCCTTGATCGAAGACGATTTCCGCAGGTACTCTGGAATCTGCACAGCCCAATATGGCCGCAAAGGGATACTGAGCTTTAGCAACTAATCGCAGATGTTCTAGTGATTGATCGGGATATTTGCGTTTTTGATGGATAAATCTTTGATTACCATCAAGCAAGCGTCTGACGGCTTCATTAGGACTGATTGAATTAAGGTTAACTGGGTGAATATCAGCAACAGCAGTTTGCTCTGGATTCCAAAAGCTATCACCAAAAGCAGTAGCCGCAATACCTACCACACTGGCGAATTTTAAGAAATCACGTCGCCCTACAAATCCATTAATTCGACTCATCAATCTACCTGACAACAACAAAGCTGTTCCCAAGAAGATATCAGATTTAAGCAAGATGCAAGAGTAACTTATTACACGATTTAAGAGTCATTTAATCTTCACATTGCATCATATTTTAGAATTTATATACTGTACATATTGACTATTATGTGCGTCAAGTAAATTCGATATCATCTCTCAAATTTAAAGCCAAGGTTAGCTATAACCAGGGCAGTTTTTCCGAAACATTAATATTCTGGTTACGAAAGAGCATAATTCGTGTCAAAAGCCAAAAGGATCTATTGTTTGTATTTCCTATGTTTTTTGGGAATACTTAACATAGTACTGGGTATAGAGATGACTTTTTTAAACAAAATAAACTGGAATTTACTACGTAAAAATGCTCCAAATAGCTCTGGGATAGATCCATCTGCTCCAAGCCTTCAACCTGTAGTGCTGAAGAAATCTGCAACACCATCAACCCCCAAAAACCTTGCTAAATTAGAGCATGAAATGGAGTTAGAAAGGCAGGCTCTCAAAACATCTCCTCAGCAATTGCATAGCAAAGCCAAGCGAGGTATAGGTAGTAGACTTATTTGGATAGCAATACTTATAGGCATTCCCGTTGGTGTAATTTGGGTGGCGAACCAGCCTTATCCAGTGATTCGCCAGCCGATGATGCTCCATGCGCCTTTTTTGTTGCTACCCAGCTACATCAGCATGGATAATCATTATCGGCAGGCGTTGGTATCAGTCGAGCAAGCTGAACAATTGATTGAAAAAGCTACTAGTCCGGCTGATTTGGCTTTGGGAGAACAGAAGCTACAAGAAACACAAAAACATCTAGATCAGTTACCAACCTCCTTTGTCAACGATTGGTCACAATATAGATATTGGTGGTATGACTCGCGGTTCAACATCTACGGTTTTAATGCTTTTCGGAGTAAAGTTGGGCAGCTAGAAGCTCAGGTTTTTCAAGAAAAGAATGCTCAGTCCTTGCTTACCGATAATATGCAGAGCTTCTTAAATGCAAAACAGCAATATGAACGGGCTGCAACAGCAACTGATAAACAGACTGCAACAGTTGCTTGGCAAACGGCGCTTAATCAATTCGAGCAGATTCCTGGTCAAACTTTGGCAGGAAAAACTGTACAAAATCAACTAGATAATTATAAGCGTGAGTTTAAGGAAGTTGTGGGATTGGCAGCGGGGAACGATCGCATCAGTGCCTTAATCACCGCAGCACGGCAATTTTCCTGGCAAGCTGCCAAAGCTGGTCAAAATCCGCCGCACGCCGTCACTGAATGGCAACAGATAGAAAATTTGTGGATAGAGGCAATTGAGCGGCTTAAAGAGATTCCCTCAAAAGACGTGGCGGGTTATACCGAAGCACAGAAGTTATTAGCAATTTATGAGGCGAATTTAGGTCAAGTTAAGGTCAGGCGGCAAGCTGAGGCAGATGCTGTGGAGACTTTGAAGGCAGCGCAGCGAGAAATCGAAAGCTTGGTAGCTTCAACTCCTGCTAATGCTGATGATGTGGAGCGCAATCGTGTGTTGAGCCAATTGCAAAGTATTATTAATCAATTAGAAAAGGTGCAAAATGGCACAACAGCCTATCTGAAAGCTCAAGAGTTACTACTGTCGGCAAATAATAAACTAAGGCAACTACAGGTTAAATAAATGGTGGCGATGCTTTGGTAAGCTAATCGGCATTTAAGTTGCATAATCGGGGCGGGCAAGATGCCAACCCCACAAGATATTGAAAAATTTTAATATGCAAATTAAATGTGTTTTAGCTTATGATCCGCTTGCCTAACTATGTATTTTCTGTTTGATTTCTAGCCAGTTGTGGTGAAGCGGTGACGCTTGTGCTGCATCCACTTTAGGGTGGTTCGGAGAGCGTGAGCGTCAACAACTGGCCGTTGGGTGGGATTTTGAGATGGGAATCGATCCCTTGTAGAATTTTCTCAATTTCCCTGTAACCCTGCTGATATCTCAATTAAAACTGCAACAGAAAAATTTTGGATGCCAAATTGCCAAAAGCACTCAACATAATCGTTACAATCATAGATTTTCCATATAAATTATAGGCAGGGATATAGAAGCTCGAAGCTGAACTGAAAAGTCATTTAACGAAAGAAACTTTACCTTCTAGCTTAAGTAACTGATGCAATATTATTTGCTATATACTAACTATGCAAAATCGCGGACTACATCAGTGAATACCCTGAAAATGTGTTTTTATAGTAAATCTTTTTTGCTTTAATTAAGGGAATTTTTTAAGTGATGTTGAACTTGAATTCAAGCGATCGCGTTCAGCGTCTCGTAGAGAGGAAAAGTTGCTGACAGAACTTACGTATTGACAAAGTAGACTAAAAATGCACTAAAGGGGCAAGAGAAAAACAGGCGATGCCTACGCTAATCACTAGGGACTTTAACCTGTTCGTAATTAAGAATTAAGAATTGTTCATGGGGGTTTTGGCAGATCCGAATAATTTACGTTTTGGTCATTTTTTCCTGAATGAATGTCCTGTTTTACCTTTTTACTCGCTGTAGATGTGATTAGAAACGCAAGGATTATTGGGGAGAATTCTTTGAGCATCGAAAACGACGGTCGCGGCAGTGGCAGGAACTGTTATAGCTTTTGTATTTGTTTATAGATAGCGTAGGCGCAGCCCAACCTAGGCATCGCTATCGCCTGGTGAAGCTCCAATATTAAACTGGTGTTATGTTGAATGGGGCAAGAGTGATTAAAAAGAGTTAATGTCTCTTACCTGCTCCCAGATATAGCTCACCCACTTTCGGGTCATTCAACAATTCTTCACCAGGGCCGGAGATCGCATCGCGTCCCGACTCCAGTACATATCCGCGATTAGCCATCTCTAAAGCCTTACGGGCATTTTGTTCTACTAGTACGATCGCAGTACCCGCCTGATTAATTTGTTTAATCTGCTCAAACACTTGTGTCACCAAGATGGGGGATAAAGCAGCAGATGGCTCATCTAAAATCAGCAAACTAGGTTCCAACATCAAAGCTTTGCCCATCGCTAGCATCTGGCGTTCTCCTCCAGAGAGAGTACCAGCGCGTTGACGACGGCGATCGCTTAGTCTGGGGAACATGGTAAATATTTTATCTTTGATTGGTTTCAGGGGAACGTTAAGCACAAAAGCACCCATCTCCAAGTTCTCTTCAACACTCAGAGAGGGGAAGACATTGGCGATTTGTGGTACATAGCACATTCCTCGTTGGACGATTTGATTGGACTTTAGCCCCACGATATTTTCACCTTTGAAGGTAATTGTGCCTGTGTGGGGGATCAAAAGCCCAAAAATTGCTTTTGCCAAAGTAGATTTACCCGCACCGTTGGGGCCAATCACTGTTACCAATTCCCCTGATGCAACCCGGAAATTCACACCTTGCAGGATATCTACATCTTTGATGTATCCAGCTTGGACATTTTGAACATCTAGTAAATAGTCATTTGTCATTGGTCATTTGTCATTTGTCGTTGGTCAACAGTCAAGTCAAACATAACTATTGACTATTGACTGTTGACTATGGACTATTACGGAGTTTTTTGCAACTCCGGTCGTTCTTCTGCAAGAATCGCCCCTTCTACAGGGCAAACTTGGAGACATATGCCACAGTCGATGCAAGTGGCAAAGTCAATCCAGTACCAATCGGTGCCCTTGGCATTTTTGCCTGGGCCCTCATGAATGCAAGCTACTGGACAGGCACCTACGCAGTCAGCGACGCCTTCACAGACTTCTGTAACAATCGTATGTGGCATGTTCTCGATTCCCTCTCTTCTGTACCGGCTATTTCTAGCCTAGCAGGGGAGTGGGGACTGGAGATTGGAGATACTGCTGTCAAGATGAGTCTGGATGAGACTGCATTACTAGCTCAAAACTGGGAACTTGAGCTTCAGAACTCGGAATTTTCAAATTTACCCTTACTAGTAACAAAATCAAGATTTTTGGCGTAAGCAAGCCGTCTTGGCTATTGCCGTTAGGTTCTATAGAAATTCAGGCAAAAATACTATAATTTGTTACAAGTGTAATTTATCCTACTCCTGAAACGCAAAATGCCAGGAGTATCGCGACGGGTTTTCTTCTCCTACTCTCACCAAGACGAAGCTTTACTGGATGAACTAGCTAATCACCTGAGTATTTTGACATGGCACGATCGCAAGAGATCATCAGTAGGGGATTGGGATCACCAGATTAATGACAATTTAAACACAGCCGATATTATTCTGTTGCCCCCAATGCTTGCAGAAATTCGTCGCAAAATAGCTGATGATCAATTTGAATTCTCCAAACACGCTGTTGACCAATCTATCCTGCGTGGCATTCACTTACAAGAAATTAAGCAGGCAATTGCGAATGGTCAAGTTATCGAAGACTATCCTGATGATAAATATGGCCCTACCTGCTTGATTAGTGGCTTGACGCAAGCAAACCGACCTCTTCACGTTCAGTGTAGCTATCCCTCTCGCTCCTTAATCAAAATTATTACCGTTTACGAGCCTAACTCCAACCTATGGAACAATGATTTTACCCGAAGGAGAAGCAACGATGAGCAGTAACTCCAATGAGACACTAATAGAGCAAACAGTAACCTACACACTACAGATGAATGGCAAATTTTACTTAATTGAAAATGTACCTGCACGGGTAAATCCAGAGACAGGAGAACAATTTTTCTCCCCGTCTACGGTAGAACGGTTGCAGCAGATTATTTACAACCAACAAGAGCCTGTCTGCATTGTTGAAACACCAGTGTATGACTTTGCTGCTTAGGATAAATCAATAGAGTATTCGGATAGCTAGCTTATTTGCCAAAATGTCAAAATGGGAATTTCGTTAAATTCTACCAGCACCAATAAATCTAAATCCCCAGTTACAATAACTTCGGCATTAGCTGCTACAGCAGTTTCTCAAATTACAGTATCATCTGGGTCGCGTAGCTGGGGAGTGGGGGAGATGAGGAAGCAGGGGAGCAGAGGGGAAGTTTTAGTAAGTGTTTCCCCTCTGCTCCTTTGCCCCTTTGCCTCTTGTACCCCATGACCCCAGTTGCTATTCGTCGGGAAGCCGCCCAATGCACTGGCTCCCCAATGCCCAATCCCCAACTCACTTAACGCAATGGTTCAATTTTAGGTGAGCCATCAGCTTTGATCCAAGCAATTTGGGCAATGCCGCGATCGCGTGCATATTGGCAAATAGCCTCTGCTTCCCTTCCCCCCAAATCAATTTCTACCCGCACCAGATGGGTGGAATCTCTGAGTTTTTGCGCGTAGGCAAAGGCAAAAGCGTTAGCACTCGCCGTCTCTGGTACTACCAACCAGTTACTAGCTGGGGTTGCCTGTGGTAATTGCTGAGTAGACAACAAAACTTGGTATAAATCTTCGATATTGAGTCCAAAACCAATTCCGGGGATGTTTTCGCCTTGGGGATGATATAGCCCCAAAAGCTGGTCGTAGCGACCACCGCGACCTAAAACTCTGGCTTGGGATTCAGTATCGTTGACAACTTCAAATACAATACCAGTGTAATAATCTATGGTCTGGATGAGGCTGAGATCGAGGATTAACGGAAATTTTTTCTCTGATTCCAGTAATTCTACTAAGGATTTGAGGTTATTCACTGCCTCTCGCTGTTCTTCATCTAGCTCCAAACTACTAACTTTTTGTAACACGTCTGCACTGGGCCCACGCAGATCCAGCATGATTCGGGCGCGATCGCGTAGTTTGTCACTTAAGGGTAAAGTATCTATAGTAATGCGGTCGAGATGGGCGATCGCACTGCGAACTTTATTCTGTAAATTAGCAGGAAAGGCACTCAGGAGCGATCGCGTGATTCCCGCCTCACCTAAAATTAAATGCCATCTCCGTAAACCCAGTGCTGCCACACAATCTGCTACTAACAGCAGTATTTCGGCATTTGCTAGCAATCCGCCAGCACCTAACAACTCCACCCCAGCTTGATAAAACTCTTGCTGGCGATTATGCCTACTTTCCCAAGTGCGGCGAAACACATTGGCGTTGTAGTACAATCGTTGCGGATAAGTTACATTTGCCATTCGAGTCACAACAGTGCGAGCAATGGATGCTGTTAATTCTGGACGTAGCCCTAATTCATCATCTTCGCCATTTTGTTGTAGTTGAATCACCATCTGGCGCTGGATTGCTTCCCCCGCCATCAGAGTATCCATGCGTTCTAAAGTCGAGGTGATAATCCTGTGATATCCCCAACGATGAAACACCTGCTGTAATCTATCTTCAATCCAGCGTTTTTTCGCCACATCCAAGGGTAATAAATCCCTGGCTCCCGCTGCTGGTTGATACACCATTATTTTTTCTTCCCACCAAACAAACCACCGAACAAACCGCCACTACCAGATTTATCTGGTTGCTTATCTCTATTATTGGGGGATGAAGTCACCTTATGATCACTATGTTGTTGTCCTAAAGCCTTATCTATTTTAGGTTTCCATTGCAACGCCGTTTCGTCATTGGGGTCTAATTTTAGAGCGTTGTCGAAGTGGATTTTTGCCATTTTTAGCTGATTTTGTCTCAAATACACCATTGCAATTAAGCTATGGCAGCGACTATTTTTAGGTTCTAGCTTTAGGGCCTCTTGCAGCTCTACTTTGGCTTGGGCAAATTGGTTTTTGTCAATCAAAGATTGAGCGCGACGAACATAGTGTTCTACAATTGAGTCTTCTTTTGGTGGCGCTGGTGCTGGTGCTGGGGGTGTATTTTTTGGTGTATTTGACTGAGGTGTGCCTGAGTTAACTTTGGGTTGAGCAGGTGGCGGCGGCGCTGTGGATGATTTGCCCGCACTCCGCATTAAATACACTAAATTCAACTCACTAACTTGGGCAATGACTTGCAGCGCTTGCTCTAAAGAATCATATTGGGTTTGGGCTAGTTTAGCGATCGCACTTTTATAGAAATGATCGATATTAGGGGCATCAGCTAACTGTTTAGCCAAGTCGGTGTTTAGAGTCACCGAAGTAGACTCTTGTACCAGGCGCTTGCCAATTTGCGACAAAATTAGAATATATTCCGTGCGAGTGCGATCGCCAGTAAGTTTTTCGTAAGCTGGGTTAACCAGCTTTGATAACAATTCGTTCCCTAGCTGTTTTTGAGCCGCACTTTCAGTAAAACTACTGTCCGGGTGCAAACGGCGGGCGATTTGGAGATAACGTTTGCGAATCTCTTTGACATCCGCATCAACTGGAACGCACAATATTGCGTGATGATCTATGAAATCATATTTAAATAGTCCACGATCTATTTTGAAAGACATATAGAGCTCTTGCACCAAAGGAGCAGTTAGATTCTTTCTAGTTTACTTCGGTTGATCAGTGATTAGTCATTAGTCATTGGGCATTAGGCATTGGGCATTGGGCATTGGGCATTGGGCATTGGGCATTGAGATTTATCCCATCCCCCTCATCTGCCACCCTGCGGGAAGCTAAAGCTACATCTCCCTCAGTCTTTTTCTTCTCTACCAGACGCTGCGCTAACAATGCAAGAATTTTGTTAGCGCAGCGTAAAGCCTTCTCTTCTCCCTTGGCGCTAGCCTCTCCCAATGTGAGAAGGGG
>NZ_JABXKM010000342.1 GCF_017115025.1 Nostoc sp. NOS(2021)
CTCCCCTCCTCATAGCCTCCGTAGTTCCCAGCAAAACTGCTCTTTGGCAAACTTACCCAAATACTCGCGTTATTACTTTAGACCAAGTACCGCTTAAAGGTATGTATCCCACATTAGGAATTGACCGCGCTTTAGCTTTGTGGGGTGCGGGAAAAACCTGGGGTTTTCCAATGTTGGTGATTGATGCTGGCACAGCGCTGACTTTTACGGCTGCGGATGCTAATCAGTGTCTGATTGGAGGTGCAATTCTGCCGGGAATAGGTTTGCAATTTGCAACTCTCGGTCAACAAACAGAACAATTACCATTTGTAGAAAAGGGAAGTTTTGCATCTTTACCATCACGTTTTGCACTCAATACAACAGAAGCAATTCAAAGTGGAGTGGTTTATACAATATTAGCTGGAATTAAAGATTTTATTGAGGCGTGGTTGCAATTATTTCCTGATGGGAAGATTGCAATTAAAGGTGGCGATCGCACTTTATTAATTAACTATCTGCAAGCCTTATATCCTGAAATAGCACCACGTTTAATTGTGGAACCAAATTTAATTTTTTGGGGAATGCTGGAAATATTAATGAATGATGGGTAGTCAACTAACGCATCCAAAAGTCCAACAGTGGTTGCGATCGTAAGGGAAAGCTGCTCTAATGGCGGAGACCAACTCTACAGCTTTCTCAGAAATTGCTGAGGTCGGTATCTCTGATACCTCTCCAGTATTCCATCGACCAGGCGGGTCCAGCAATAAATTCTCCATCAAACCAAATGGTGTTTTGAATGAAGACATCGCCGTCATCACAACGGAAATGGACATTCGAGCCTTGGAAGTTATTACCGATGGCACCAAAAGGGTCTATACCCCCGACCATCTTAGCCCTTCGCAAGTCACAACAAGTAAAGCAAGGTTGATTCCCATAGTCGGGGCTGGCACAAATCAACTGAATATCCGTCATATCGCAACAGATGAATTCAGCCGACAACTCGCCCTCCAAGGTGGCACCTTGCAAATTTACATAGCTCAAATGAGCGCCGCACAAATTAATCGATTGTAGGTTAACCCCACTTAAGTCAACTCGATGCAAGAAAATATCTCGGAAATCTCTCTCCCCATCGGCATAACCCTTGAGCAATTCCTGGGCATCAATAACTTTGGGGGAGTTAGTTTCAATTCTTCCATCTGGAATAGTGGTGTTGCAGAAAATAGTGCTTTCCGTCGTTTTGATACCAGTCAAATCGGCATTTCTCAAGTTAGCACCGACCAATTTAGCTGCACTCAGATCAGCAAAAGTCAGATCAGCACTGGTCAAGTCAACACCAGTCAAATCAACACCTCTCAAATTGGCTTCCCGGAGATTGGCGTTACTCAAATTGCAATTAATCAGAGGACTATAGAAAGCAGCCCCTTCTAAATTGGCATAACTAAAACTAGTATTGACTAATATGCCCTTGAAGAAACACCCTTGCAAATCGGCACTTGTGAAATTGACATCCATAAAACAGGTGTAGTTAATGACAGCATTCCTCAGTACAAGACCAGTAAAGTTTCGCTCCCCAGTTTCATAGCGTCTAATAGTCTCATCCGGCAAAGCACCCCATCTGAGAAATTCTTCAATATCATTCATAACTCTACTCCTGCATCAATAACGCCATATTCTACTAAATCTTGTACTCCTAACTCTTAACTCCTAACTCTTAACTCCTAACTCCTAACTCTTTAATAAAATCTCGAATCTCAATCGCTACAACCCCAGCAGAAGATTCTGGTAAATCGTTTCCAGCATGGGCAATCATTTTCAACTCGACTTTCGGTATCAGTTGAGCATAAACCCGACTCTTGGCTAAAGCATCAGGTGTATCTTGGCCACCTTGTAAAATCAAAACCGGGACATCAATCATGTAAAGCTGCTTTTGCAGTAATTCCGCCTCAATTTCTGCTTGTCGCCGTTTGAAAAGTAACTGGCAACCTATAGGATACGGCAATAGCGCCTGACGCAGCTGCAAGTCCTGGGCAATTTTTTCATGCCAACCCAGGATTTTAGTTAAGGGAGTTAGCGATCGCAACAATTTAACTATTAGTGGTGGATAATTCAATAATCGCCGCATCTTCCGACAATACTCTTCTTGTCCTGCTATCTCTACACCCTCTGGTGCTAGCAATACCACACCATCAACTTTCTCTGGATACTTTAAAGCATAGCTAGCAGCAATCCAACCCCCAAGAGAATGCCCTACTAAATACACCTTTTCTAGGTTGACAGCTTGCAAAAACTCAGCTATACACTCCACTTGTAAATCTATCGAATGGTGGATATTCGGATTCTCTGATTCACCAAACCCTAACAAATCAGGTGCGAAGCAATGGAAATCCTGTGCAAGAGACTCCATCACAGATAACCATTGACTGCTCTCATTCCAAGCACCATGTAAAAAAATTATAGGAGTTTTTTCACCGACTTCACGCCAGAATATCAGCCCTTGAGAGAGCTTTCTCCGGGAGTTACGGAATAGTGTATCCATTTTAATTTAGTAGTTAACTTTTAGCACCATAATAAATAATCATTAGTCATCAGTCATTAGTCATTAGTATCTGACAAAAAACAAATAACTAATGACAAAATATTACTATGCCAATGTTGTCAAGCCCTTCAAGTAGTCTTGCAACTGCCGAGTATGGTCGTGAGACATCTGTCCTGAAGGTAGGAAATTGGGACAGAAAGCTTGGATTTCCATGACTTCCAAAGTATCTTTAATCTCCATTGTCCCATGCACCTCGGCTTCAACCACAATACAAATTGAATGGATTCTGGGATCGCGGTCTGGTGCGGAGTAAACTCCTACCAAACGATTAATTTTCACCAATTCTAGCCCGGTTTCCTCCATCAATTCTCGGCTGACTGTGTTGGGAATATCTTCTCCCCAATCCACCATACCTCCAGGCAATGCCCAAAGACCATCGTCACGTCGCCGGATCAGTACTATCCGACCATCGGGTAAAATTGGAATGATACTAGTGCCAGTAATGGGATGACGAAATATGATACCCAGTACTGCTTGTCCAATACGCCATAAGCTACGTGTGGACTGGACAGCTGCCGGAAAAAAAGCAATAACGTTCAATCTTCAAAATTTCTGTATTATTGTATCCTATACTTCTCTACCACTTACATAGACTCAACTAATAAAATTTATATTGAGTTTTTTTATACAAAAATGCTTGTGGTTTGAGATTTTATTCTCACGATTTACGTAGAATATTATTAATTCTAACATCAAGTTTCAATAGAAGCACTGTATTTATATATACATAATATTTGTTAAATTAGAAAACTATTGAGTTTATAACTAACATTAGCCTTATCCAAACCAGCGATCGCTAATAGTTTTTCAGCACACATTAAAAAAATTAATCTGAATAATAAGTTAGAATCCAAAATTCAGAATTTAGAAGAGAAAATTAAGCGGGGTTTGAGACTGCCACCTAATTATTGTTGAAGAAGAATTCAGAAGTCAGAATTCAGGAGCGGAGCTTGGGATTGCTCTGCGGCTTGGCGTCAGAATCACTCTTCGTGGGGGATTCAGACCCGCCACTGATAGCGTAGCCTCTTCTCTACGAGAGGCTCCGCCAACGAGTCCGCGAGCGTCTTGAAGACCACCAAATCTACGATTTGGTGTGAGTCTAAAAAGAGTCTATTCATCCGCGACGCTCGAATACTCGCTACCGCTGCACTATCGCGGACTCGAATAGGCTGCGCTATCCGCTTTTTCGGTCAAAATTCATTCTTAATTTTGACGACTGACTCCTGAATTCTGTTTCGAGAATATTGATTGGTTTGTTCCAAGAACAACAACTAGTTAGCTATAGCAACGGACAAGAAGGTTAGGACATTAACTGATGATAAAACCTTATACAAACAGACTTTCAACCCAGTCCCCAGTCCCCAGTCCCCTGCTATAATTTACATCTCTTTCACGTATTTAAATCTAAGAAAAGGTATTTTTCATCTAGGTGGTGGGGATCATTCTAAATTTTTATTGACAGAACAAGGTTTAATGCGGTAGGCTAGTACATTGTTTAAAGCGTATTAATTGCTGCACTAGGTTACAAGTATATCAATAATATTGGTAGCTGATATTGCCTACGTGATGCCTAGTTGCTACTTTTTTGTTGTTTATTAATGAGGTGAACATGGCCAAGCGCCGTAACCCGAAAAAAGAAAAGGCGCTACGTAACCAGGCGTATGCCAGAAAGTTTCGTAAACGGACTACGACAGGAAGAATGCAGAGAAGATTCCAACAAAGACCACCAAAGAGTGAGGAAGAAGAAGGCGCAGCAGCAGCTGATACTGAATAAGCTGCCTGCTTAAATCCTTGTTATTTGGTTTATTTAGTTTTTATTTAGGGCGCACATTTGTACGCCCTTATTTATTTATGGGTATGGGGCAAGAGGAGCCAGAAGTTCTTCAATTTTGAATTTTGTTAGCGCAGCGTAAAGCCTTCTCTTCGAGAGGCAACGCCTTCGGCATAGCTTCGCTTAGAGCGAGTCCGCGTTCGCTTTTAGCGTCTCGTAGAGAGCGTCATTTTGAATTTTGAATTGATTTCTCCTCACTCCCTCTATTGAGCGATTTGAGCGCGGGCGGCTATAAGTGCTTTGCTGACCTGTACAAAGCCAGTACCACCGTAACTGTTGCGGGCTGCCACAACTTGACGGGGGGATATCGCCTCATAAATATCTGCTGCAAATGCCGGATGTAGTTGTTGCCACTCTGACAATTTCAAATCTTTTAGGAGTTTACCTGCGGCAATACTAGTTTTTACCACTTTACCCACAAGGTTATACGCTTCCCGGAAAGGAACGCCCCGTGCTGCCAGATAATCTGCTACATCGGTAGCATTGGAAAAATCTTCGGTCACGGCTTGGGCCAAGCGCTGGGTACGAAATTCCAAGCCTTCCCTGAGCAAAATCGTCATCGCTTCTAGAGAAGCTTTGACTGTGTTAACGCTATCAAATAGACCTTCTTTATCTTCTTGCAGGTCTTTGTTATATGCCAGGGGTAGCCCCTTCATAATCACTAACATCGCCTGGAGATGACCGAATACACGCCCCGTTTTCCCGCGCACCAATTCTGGTACATCGGGGTTTTTCTTTTGAGGCATGATACTGGAACCCGTCGCACAGCTATCTTTGAGGGTGACAAAACGGAATTCTTCAGTTGACCAAAGAATGACTTCTTCAGCAAGACGGCTGAGGTGAACCATAATCAAGCTAGCAGCAGACAAGAATTCGATCGCAAAATCGCGATCGCTCACTCCATCGAGACTGTTAGCATAAATATCGTCAAAATTCAAGAGTTTGGCTGTGTAGTGACGATCAATGGGGAAAGTAGTACCCGCTAAAGCACCGCACCCCAAAGGTGAGATATTCACGCGGCGAGAAACATCTCCTAAGCGTTCCCAGTCGCGCTGCGCCATTTGAAAGTATGCCAAGAGGTGGTGAGCTAAACTCAGGGGTTGGGCGCGTTGGAGGTGGGTATAGCCAGGAATCAGGGTTTCAACGTGCTTTTCGGCTATATCTAGTAAAACACCTTGAAATTCTCGCAATTCGCTTTTGATTTGTTGGATTTGGTCGCGGAGGTAGAGTCTGGTATCAGTGCCAACTTGGTCATTACGCGATCGCGCTGTATGCAGTTTTTTACCCACATTGCCGACAATTTCTGTCAGTCGTCGTTCAACTGCAAAATGTACATCTTCAGCATCGACACCAGGCTGAAATTTACCCTGGCGGTACTCTTGGCGAATTTGTTCTAAACCGGCAACCAGTTGCTCTCCTTCTTCTGGGGCGATAATGCCTGTGTGAGCGAGCATTTTGGCATGAGCTTGAGAACCAGTCAGGTCATATTCTATTAATTCAATATCGAAACCTATACTGGCATTAAAACGAGCGATCGCTGGATGCAACGCTGATTCAAATCGCTGGCTCCAAGTTTCTTCTTTGGTCATAAATTATCACAGGAAGGGCATCAATTTTAGATTTTAGATTTTAGATTAATCTAAAATCCGTCTTGGAAAGTTCTGATCGCCGGAAGCCGGCGCTCAGACTTTCCGCAAAATCCAAAATCTAAAATTACTTTAACCGTAGCTAGTTAGATTCCGAATGATATAGCCAATGACTAAACCAATCAACAATGCCCACACTTGACCTGTCTGTATAAAGTGGCTCCAAGCTTTTTGAATTTGACCCATCACGTCTGGGTCGGTAATTGTTTGTGCTAGTGCCGTCAAATTTACAGGCAAATGCCAAAATAACTGAGATATCAAATCGCTGTAATGGCTCATATTTGATGCTTAAGAAGTAAAGGGTGGCAAATTTCAGTATCAGTTTATTTTTTTACATCCAATACTGATATCATACTGAAAGATTGGATATAACTTTAATGTCTTAACTCAAGATGTAGCCGATGCCAACCGCAATTTCTCGGCAGTCCGCAAAATTTGTCCCGCCAAAACTGCTGCGCCAAAACCATTATCGATATTTACTACGCCTACTCCCGCAGCACAAGAGTTAAGCATTGTCAATAAAGGTGCTAAACCGCCAAAACTTGCGCCATAACCGATGCTGGTGGGTACGGCAATCACAGGACAACTCGCTAAACCAGCGACAACACTAGGTAAAGCGCCTTCCATCCCCGCCACGACAATCAACACCGATGCTGACTCAATTAGGTGGCGGTTACTTAATAAGCGGTGAATCCCAGCAACGCCAACATCCCAGAGGCGCTGGACGCGGAAACCAGAAAGTTCAGCAGTTACAGCGGCTTCTTCAGCAACGGGTAAATCGGCGGTACCAGCAGAAAGAATACCAATTTCACCTTGGAATTGTGGTTCGATGGTAAGAGGAGCGATCGCACAAATTCGCGCCGATTCGTAATATCGCAAACCGCTGACTTTTGATTGCAGTGCGGCATAAACTACTGGTTCAATGCGAGTCGCCATCACCACCGGATTGCGGAGACGCATCACCTCCATAATTTGAGCAATTTGATCGGGAGTTTTACCAGGGCCCCAAATCACCTCTGGGAAACCAGTTCTTAGCTGGCGATGATGGTCAATTTTGGCAAACTCCCCCACCGATTCATAAGCTAAGTCTTTGAGTGAGTCTAATGCCGTATCTGGTGTAACTTTACCATTGGCAACCGCTTCGAGGAGCGATCGCAAAGCTTTCTCATCGGTCATTGGTAATTAGCCCTTTGTCTTTTGTAATTTATCAGTCGTCCAATGCCCCATAACTAATCCCTTATTTTGATTTGTTCAATATTCCAGAATGCGCCGCCAAGAGCAGAGAATTTAATGCCTTCAAAACGATTACGCACGGCTGATAATGAATAAGGATTAACCAAGTGAATAAAAGGTAAATTTTCCTGGGTAATCCGCTGTGTTTCGGCATAAATCGCTTTAACCTTAGCTTCGTCTAATTCTCGTGTCGCTTGAATGTAAAGATTCCCTATTTGCGCTTCCCAAGGAGCAACCTCCCAACCCTGAATCGGCTTTTGTCCTGCTTGGGGTTTCTGATTAAACATATGTAATCCGCCTTCAGGTGCCCAGACATTAGCACCATCATTCGGTTCTAATCCGCCGGTCAGACCCATCAAAGAAGCTTCCCAATCCAAGGAGTTAGAAACTTTGTCAGTAAAAGTATTCCATGCTAACGGGGTGAAATCAACTTGAATGCCGATTTTGCTCAAGTCTTGTTTAATCTGCGATCCCATTGCCTCACGGATTTTATTTCCAGCATTAGTAAGCAAAGAGAAACGGACGCGATTCCCCTGAGCATCTACTAACTGATTTTGGTTGTACTTAAATCCTGCTTTTAGTAGTAATTCCTTCGCTTTTTGCTCATTGTAATGGTAAACTTTTAACCCTTCTTTAGGGGAAAGGTAATAGGGGCTTTGCACAGAAATCGGTGAATCTTGTGCTACACCCAAGCCGCGAAAAGTGTTATTAATCATCGTTTGGCGGTCAATTGCGTAGGCTACAGCCTGCCGAAATTGCACATTATTGAACCACCGAGACTTAACCGGATCGACCAGTGGTTTTCCGTCCCTTTTACCTTTGTTGAGATTGAACAAAACAAACGATGTACTGGATGTTGGCCCACCATTATAAATTTTGAAATTACCCTGCTTTTCTTGCACCTTTAGCAAAGAAAAATAATCTGGCGACACTCCCACAGTATCTAACCCGCCAGAACGAAATTGCAGCAAGGAAGTATCTGTTGATTCCACAATTTCCCAAATTACCCGTTCAATATAAGGCTGGGAATTGCCTTGAGCATCCTTGCGCCAGTAGTAGGGATTGCGCTGGAAGACCACACGCTGACTCGTGTCATAGCGCTCTATTTTGTAAGGGCCGTTGGCAATAATTTGGTTCGGAGGAGTATCAACGCCCCATTTTGTCAGAAAGGTCGGATGCCCATTTTGATCTTTCGTTTTTACCGATTCTTGCAATATATGGGCGGGTAAAATTGGCGAACCTGTACTCAATAGAAAAGGTCTAAATGGTTCGGGTACGCTAAACTCAACCCGCCGTTCATCCACTTTTTGCACAGTGGGTAGCTTCCGACTTTTACCAATCCTCAAGCTGTCTCTCACATCTGTAGGAATCGCTTCGTTAAGGTAAATATTGTTGTAAGTAAACACCACATCATCTACTGTTAGCGGCTGACCATCAGACCATTTCAACCCTTCGCGTAGGGTAAAAACAATTTTTAATTTATCATCGGAAATTTGCCAGGATTCCGCTAAGGCTGGCTCGACTTTAGCAGTTATCGGGTTTTGGGTGATTAACCCCTCGTAAATTAGAGGAAAAACATTTGGAGATTCCTGACTGAGAGGATAGTTAAAGGTTTTGGGATCGCTGAGAATGCTACTTACCAATTGCGGCACTTGAGCAGCTGCGCTTTTAAAGTTAGCTGGGTTGCAGGCGGTAACTGTAAATACTATTGCTGAAGTCAGAATTATTGGCAACCAAAAATATTTAATTGCCAGAAAGATTTTCCTAAAAAATTTCATAATTTCAATATGCTAATAGTGTACTTAATTTTATTGAGATTGTAGCCAACCAAGGAAGTTTTGAGTTTTATTGAAATAATGAATGCCACTATCTCGTAAAACCTCTATAACTTCACGTCTGCCAAATTCTTTAGAATTAGCGCTTAAAAATAATTTATTTTCATTAGGATGTAAGCCAGCATGAAAAATTATACACTCCAAGATCACTCTATCTATAATGTGCTTATCAAAAATTTCTCTATTTAACGTTCCTTGAAAAATACCCGTAGTTAATGTAATCATTTCTGATTTGCTGACAAGCTGATTAAAAGCTACATCAAAACGTTCTTTAACTTCGTTATTTCCTTCAAGAAAGCTAGTTCTTGATTGCTCTAGGCGAAACAGCAGTAATCGTGCATTATCTGAATTATCTCGCTCTGCTTGATTAATTTGTATATCTAACTTTCTGAGGAAATCTAGATTATATTTTTCTTCTTGTTCCAATGTTGTCAATGATTCTACAAAACAAATACTTGGCACTACTAGACGTAAAGAAGAGGGTGTATTTTGCAGTAATTCTTGTGCTTGTGAATCTTGCCCTTTAGCAATACTCATTAAAAATTAGTTTCAACGTAAATTATCACTGCTAATCATTAATAAAGTTGAGTTCTTCCGTCTTCTAGTAGTTGCAATAAACCAATTTCTGTCATTTCCTTTGTGAAAGGTGATATTGCAGATTTCCAATGATAGGCTAAGTCACGTAGCCAAGCTTCTGTAAGACCTTTAAGGTAAAGACTAAATATCCTTTTGTCGCGGAATTTTGGCTCGTAATGACTAAGCACATCACCAGTATTAAGACTGACAATCGGCTCTGATAAATTATTGCCATCCCATTGAAAAATCAGAGTTTTATTTATATCAACAAGCATCGCAAAGGGAATCGCTATCTTTGCAGCTTGTAAGTAATCAATCAGCCGTAAAATGGCATATTTTTTGGCTTTGTTTTCTTGAAAATTGAATGGTAAACCTTTGACTTCAGCTATGAGAATAATTTGTTCCTCTTTGTCTAAAGCAACAATATCAGGGAAGTCTATATCTTCTATGTTTATAGCTTGCAAGGCTCTCATTTCCCACCAAGTTAAGGTTTGTTTGTCCTTAGAAATCATTGAATTC
Source organism: Nostoc sp. NOS(2021) (assembly GCF_017115025.1). Classification (GTDB taxonomy): domain Bacteria; phylum Cyanobacteriota; class Cyanobacteriia; order Cyanobacteriales; family Nostocaceae; genus Nostoc. The sequence goes on from NZ_JABXKM010000342.1 coordinate 10,216, forward strand.
TATCCTCGTGAGTCTTCGATATTTTTACCGATTGTTTCAAAGAAAAGTTACTCTGAAGCTACTAGCAAGACAACAGCATAAGCACATATACCTTCTTCGCGTCCAACGGGGCCTAATTTTTCGTTGGTGGTAGCTTTGATGCCAATTTGATTTGGTTCTAATTCTAAAACAGCCGCTAGTTTGTCACGCATGTTGTGAATATGCGGCTTTAATTTTGGACGTTCTGCTACTACCACCGAGTCAATATTTCCCACCTGCCAGCCTCGATCGCGAATTAGCTGATGTACTTGAGTTAATAGTACTAAACTATCTGCTCCCGCCCATTGAGGATCGCTAGGGGGAAAATAATGACCAATATCTCCCAAGGATAATGCCCCAAGCATGGCATCCATAATCGCGTGGGTCAGTACATCAGCGTCACTGTGACCCAACAAACCCAGTTCATGGGGAATTTGAATTCCCCCTAAAATTAAAGCGCGATCGCTCACCAGTTGGTGAATATCGTAGCCGTTACCAATACGAATTTTAGTCATTTGTCAATTGTCAATTGTCATTTGTCATTTGTCAGGAGTTAGGAATTATTATTCTTCCCCAACTCCTCCTGCTCCCATTTTTCCAGCAGATCAGGGCGGCGATCGCCTGTTTTTTGAATTTGTTGTTCGTAACGCCACCGCGCGATCGCTGCGTGATTCCCAGAGAGCAATACTTCAGGCACTTTCAAGCCGCGAAAATTGGCAGGACGAGTATATTGGGGATAGTCCAATAACCCTTCCTCAAAACTTTCTGCTGTGAGGGACTCCGTTTTGGCCACAGTTCCAGGTAAGAGCCGCACTACACCATTAATCAAAGCCATCGCTGGAATTTCTCCGCCAGTCAGAATAAAATCCCCTAAAGATACCTCACGAGTTACCAAATGTAGCACCCTCTCATCCACTCCTTCGTAATGCCCGCAAATCACTACTAACTGGTCATAATTTGTCACCAATTCTTTCAAAAGAGGTTGATTAATTGTTTGACCCTGTGGACTCATCAAAATTACTTCTCTTCGGGGTAGAATTGGCAGCGACTCCACAGCACTAAAAATAGGTTCTGGCTTCATTAACATCCCAACGCCGCCACCATAGGGTTCATCATCTACCTTTCGGTGCTTGTCAGTGGTAAAGTCCCGTGGGTTAACCAGATGCACTTCGGCAATCTGTTTGGCTAAGGCTTTACCCAGCAGCCCAGAATTGAGAACAGAGTTAAAACAGTCAGGAAAAAGCGTAACTATATCAAAGCGCACAGTTATTCGTATTCGAGGACACTAATCTTAAATTTGAATGTCTAGCAAACATCATCAAGCCAAGGTCGGGTCAAACTCCAGTTAAACTTTATCAATAGTATCTAAAACTACCAGACCTCTTGGATTTTAGATGGGATCAAAAGTTTTTCTAATTACTTAATTTATGTTTAAATGTTGTCACAAGTACATTTAAATTAATAATCATATCAAGTTAACAACTTCCAGGATGCATCGAGCCAGCCTCACAAAAAAGCATAGTCTTAACTGCTCGTCCCCAACCCAAAAGGGGGAATCTAGCCCCCTAAAGACTATTTTGCCCTGCTGCAAGTGGACAGGTGAAAAACAAGGCGCTGGCTTTGAGGAACGGGAACGAACACGTTTAGACTGAGGCAACGCGAGCGTTAAGCGAGAATTTGGAGAGTGCCTGACCCAGTTCCAAACTTCCAAAAAGTGTCCTCTCGAAAGTTGCAAAGCGCAAAAATCATGGCTGCTTCTGAACCTTGTTAAATTCACCTGAAGTTGTTGACAGGAGAAACACAATGCCGCAATTACAAGCTAAATCGCTAGAAATGAGGACACCCCAAGCAACTAAAACCGCCGTTCTGGTTATCGGAGGCGCAGAAGATAAAGTTCACGGGCGCGAAATCCTAAGAACTTTTTTTGGACGTGCTGGTGCTAGTAAGGCTTATATTACAATTATTCCATCTGCCTCTCGCGAACCCGCCATCATCGGTGGTCGGTATATTCGCATTTTTGAAGAAATGGGTGCCCAGAAGGTAGAAATTTTAGACATCCGCGAACGGGAACAGTGTGAAGCCTCCCAGATCAAAGCATCCTTAGAAGCCTGTAGTGGGGTATTTTTGACAGGAGGAGACCAGCTGCGTCTCTGTGGCGTATTGGCAGATACGCCAGCAATGGAAATTATTCGCCAGCGGGTGAGGGCGGGGCAACTGACGTTAGCAGGCACCAGTGCAGGAGCGGCAGTGATGGGGCATCATATGATTGCTGGCGGCGGTAGTGGAGAAACGCCAAATCGTTCCCTAGTGGATATGGCAACAGGTTTGGGATTTATTCCTGAAGTAATTGTTGACCAACACTTTCACAACCGGAATCGGATGGGGCGGCTGATTAGTGCGATCGCAGCTCATCCCGATCGCTTAGGTATTGGCATTGACGAAGATACTTGTGCTGTGTTTGAACGTGATGGTTGGCTACAAGTTATGGGCAAAGGCAGTGTAACCATTGTTGATCCCACTGAACTGACCCACACCAACGAACCCCATGTTGGTGCTAATGAACCGTTAACCGTGCATAATTTACGTCTCCATATCCTCAGCTACGGCGATCGCTTCCACTTGTACCAGCGGACTGTATTGCCTGCTGTACACCGAATCTCCAGCTGACGGGATAGAGTATCTGAGGTTACACTGAGTTGACCGCACATTTATTATTTCTTACCGTAGAAAAATGATAAGAATACCATGTAAAAAGAAAAAACTGTTTGCAATGAACAGTTTAGCGGTCAATTCCAGTAAGAAACTAGAATTTTGGTTCCGAATCTCCATCTACCTATTCCCATGAGAATCCTCAAGATCCAGACCTTACGCGGCCCAAACTATTGGAGCATTCGACGCCACAAACTGATCGTCATGCGCCTCGATTTAGAAACCCTTGGCGAGACGCCCTCCAATGAAATCCCTGGCTTTTATGAAGGATTAGTTGAGGCGCTGCCGAGTCTGGAGGGTCACTATTGTTCGCCTGGCTGTCGTGGTGGTTTTCTGATGCGAGTCAAAGAAGGCACTATGATTGGTCACATAGTGGAACACGTAGCCCTAGAACTCCAAGAATTAGCTGGTATGCATGTCGGCTTTGGTCGCACCCGCGAAACTGCCACACCCGGAATTTATCAAGTAGTAATCGAGTATCTGAATGAAGAAGCGGGACGCTACGCTGGACGAGCCGCAGTGCGGCTGTGTCAGAGTATCGTTGATCGAGGCCGTTATCCCAAGGCAGAACTAGAGCAAGATATCCAAGACCTGAAAGACTTCACCCGTGATGCTTCCTTAGGCCCCTCCACTGAAGCGATCGTTAAAGAAGCAGAAAAAAGAGGTATTCCCTGGATGTCTCTGGAAGCCCGCTTTTTGATTCAGTTGGGCTACGGCGTGAATCAGAAGCGGATGCAGGCCACAATGACCGACAACACCAGCATTCTGGGCGTAGAACTAGCTTGCGATAAAGAAGCCACTAAACGCATCCTCGCTGCTGCTGGTGCGCCAGTCCCCAGAGGTACAGTGATCAACTTCTTAGACGATTTGGAACAAGCCCTTGAATACGTTGGCGGCTATCCCATCGTTATCAAGCCCCTGGATGGCAATCATGGACGTGGAATCACCATTGATATTAGAACCTGGGAAGAAGCTGAAGCCGGATACGAAGCTGCCAGACAGGTTTCCCGATCAATTATTGTCGAAAGATATTACGTTGGGCGCGACCATCGGGTACTGGTGGTAAATGGCAAAGTAGTCGCAGTAGCCGAACGCGTTCCGGCTCATGTCATTGGTAACGGCAGATCGACCATCGCCGAACTGATTGAGGAAACAAACCTTGACCCAAATCGCGGTGAAGGACATGATAACGTCCTGACCAAGATTGAATTAGACCGCACCAGCTACCAGTTGCTAGAAAGGCAAGGCTATACCCTAAATAGCGTGCCACCCAAAGGAACCCTTTGTTATCTCAGGGCAACGGCAAACTTAAGTACAGGTGGTAGTGCCGTAGATCGTACCGATGAAATTCACCCAGAAAATCTTTGGTTGGCACAACGGGTGGTAAAAATTATCGGTTTGGATATCGCTGGCTTGGATATTGTCACCACGGATATTAGCCGCCCTCTGCGGGAAGTGGATGGCGTGATTGTCGAAGTTAACGCCGCTCCCGGCTTCCGAATGCACGTTGCCCCAAGCGTGGGCATTCCCCGCAACGTCGCTGGCGCAGTGATGGATATGCTGTTTCCCAACGAGCAATCTAGCCAAATTCCCATCCTCAGCATTACGGGTACTAATGGCAAAACCACCACTACCCGACTACTAGCACATATTTATAAACAGACTGGTAAAGTAGTAGGCTATACTACTACAGATGGCACATATATCGGTGATTACTTAGTAGAAGCTGGCGATAACACAGGCCCCCAAAGTGCCCACGTCATCCTCCAAGATCCCACAGTGGAAGTAGCGGTACTGGAAACGGCTCGTGGTGGCATTCTCCGCTCTGGATTGGGCTTTGAAGCCGCAAATGTCGGCGTGGTTTTAAATGTAGCCTCTGACCACTTAGGAATAGGGGATATCGATACCATTGAGCAGTTAGCTAACCTCAAGAGTGTAATAGCGGAAGCTGTATTCCCGGATGGCTATGCGGTACTTAACGCCGACGATCGCCGCGTCGCCGCTATGTCAGAAAAAACTAAGGCTAATATTGCTTACTTCACGATGAACCCCGACTCGGAATTGGTGCGAAAGCACATCCAAAAGGGTGGAGTCGCGGCAGTGTATGAAAATGGCTATTTGTCAATTGTTAAAGGTGATTGGACACACCGCATAGAAAGAGCAGAAAATATACCTTTAACAATGGGCGGACGTGCGCCGTTTATGATTGCCAACGCTTTAGCTGCAAGTTTGGCAGCATTCGTGCAGAACGTCACGATTGAGCAGATTCGGGCTGGTTTGAAGACCTTTCGGGCTTCAGTTAGTCAAACGCCAGGACGGATGAATTTGTTTAATTTAGGGAACTACCACGCTTTGGTGGACTATGCCCACAACGCAGCCAGTTATGAAGCTGTAGGTTCCTTTGTGCGGAACTGGACTACAGGACAACGGATTGGCGTAATTGGTGGCCCAGGCGATCGCCGTGACGAAGACTTTGTGACTTTGGGTAAATTAGCAGCACAAATTTTTGACTACATCATCATCAAAGAAGACGATGACACACGGGGACGTTTACGGGGATCAGCCGCCCAGTTGATTATTCAAGGGATCACCCAAGTTAAGCCTGATAGCCGCTATGAATCAATTCTGGATGAAACCCAAGCGATAAATAAAGGCTTAGATATGGCTCCTGATAACAGCCTGGTGGTAATTTTGCCAGAAAGCGTTACTCGCGCGATTAAGTTAATTAGAGCGCGTGGTTTAGTGAAGGAAGAGACACTCCAACAAAATCCCGGCACGACTATTTTAGATTCCCAAAATGGGATCACACCTTCTTCTGTTGTTAATACCTTGCTGTAGTCAGGAATCAGCAGGAGCCAACGCACTGCCTCCTGTATTCTGACTCCTTTAATCATTGTTTTTCTTCTTCCTGATTGGTTTCCTCGCTGGGAGTTTTCATCTCCTCCTTAAAACCTCGTAGGGTTTTGCCCAGTGCAGTTCCCAGTTCGGGAATTTTTTTCGGCCCAAAAATTAGAACAGCGACTATGGTAATTACAGCTATTTCTGGCCATCCCAGTCCAAACATATAAATTTCCTCTAAGGCATCTGTAATTAAATATAGACATTGATGGCTCAAATCCGATGAGTTTGCCACTGATCAGCGCTCGACCCTCTTGCAGAAACACGGTATAAATAAAATCAATAAAACAATACCTTCGCCATGCTAGTTATGGGGGAGTGCGATCGCAGAAGTTGCGATACACTATTCTGGTAAATATCGCTACAGAGTTAGTCTTTAATATTATTGCTTTTGTTTATTCTCGCTGAATTGGTAAACCTAACCAATCGCTTAATTCATCAGCTACCCATTCCAGTTCGGCTTCAGATTTAATCGCACCACTAATACCACCAAGTTGATATTTTTTTACACCTACCCAAATATCCAATTGTGCTGGAACGGCAATTCTAGTGCCTTCAGAGTCTTTAGTAAAATGTTTGGGAATGTAAACCAACTTAGTAATACTTTGTCTTGGCGATGTCCGGGGACGATAAAATTTCCAAGAAAACAACTCCCAGGTTAGGCTAATTTGTTTAGGATTCAGGCGTAAGCAGATGCGTCCAAATAAATGAAACAGAATTTTATACACCATCACAAAGCCAGCACCCCAAAAAGGAAGTGAGAACATGGCAAAGGGGATGTTGACAGGAAAAGGCGCTGAGAGTGCGCCAATTGTCCAAATGAGGATAAATGAATTCCAAACGATCGCAAATAAACCTGTGAATAATATTGATGCATCAAAACCAGTCGGTGGAACGATAATTTCTAGAGAATCCCCATTTTTGGTTAGTTGAATCTTACTCCCATCTGGTTTGCCAACAACCAAAGCAGGTAAGTTTGTCAGTTGTGGTTTCTCTAAAGCTGCGATCGCTAGATTAGCAGAACTCAAACGCCGTTCTAAAGTGGGTTCAATCATCCACTTTAGCCAATTGGTAAAGCTGGGACTCAGATTAGCCGCTTGTTCAAACTGAATGCGAAAATCCTTTTGGGGTAAATCGGCTGGGTGAGTACCCGTCACTAAATAAATTAAGGTTGCACCTACACTATAAAGGTCAGATGCTGCAACAGTGCGTCCCCCAAATTGCTCCTGTGGCATATAGCCATAAGTTCCTACCACAGTTCTTGTCCCGCTTTCTGTGGCCAGGACAGTCTGCACTGAGCCAAAATCTACCAGGTAAACTTGACCGATACTATTCCCAGAGCGATCGCCTAATAAAATATTGCTAGGCTTAATATCACGGTGAATTACAGGCGGATACAGCCCATGTAGGTAAATGAGAATCTCTAAAAGTGCTTTGGCGATCTGTTTGACTTCAGCTTCTGTAAAAGTCCGCCCAGTTTGTAAGTATTGCTCTAAAGTTTGTGCGGGAATATAAGTTTGTACTAGAGCAAATCCTTTAAGGGTTGGTAAATTTACCTCAAAATAGTTTAAATAGCGAGGAATTAAGGGATGTGCTAGGTTTTTTAAAGCTTCGGCTTCCCGCTCAAATAGCTTTAGAGAATCCCATTCAAAGTCACCACCAAAAGAGAGTAACTTGATGACAACTAATTCCTGAGTTTTCAAATCACGAGCTAACAACGTCCGCCGCCCTGCTTTTTTTCCTAATAGCTGCTGAACTTCGTAGCTATCGCCTAATATTTCGCCAATCATTATGGTTTCTGATAATGCTAGGGTTGAAAAGTTTTTAGAGCTTATGGCTTTTCAATTTGGCAAACCGATATCTTTAGTATAATTGCGTAGTTCTATGCCCTCCCAACTTTGGCCTTATATTACCCCTGGTATTCCCGATGAATTGTTTGAACATTTGCCAGGAATTCCCTTTACCCAGCGAGAAGTCAGGCTATTGTTGATTTCTCAACTGCGACTAGAACCTAATTCAGTCTTGTGGGACATTGGTGCAGGGACAGGTACAATTCCTGTAGAAGTGGGACTACTATGTCCAGGCGGACAGATTATTGCTGTGGAACGGGATGAAGAAGTAGCTAATCTGATCAAGCGTAACTGCGATCGCTTTGAAGTGAAGAATGTCGAAGTAATTGAAGGTAGCGCCCCAGAGTGTTTGCATGACCTCAAAGTTACTCCTCACCGCGTTTGTATTGAGGGAGGACGGCCCATTCAGGAAATTTTGCAAGCAGCTTGGCATTATTTGCCGCCATCCGGTCGGGTTGTAGCCACAGCTGCTAATCTAGAAAGTCTGTATGCTATTTCCCAGAGCTTTTCCCTGTTAAGGGCTAGAAATATCGAAGTCGTCCAGTCTGCGGTGAACCGCCTAGAGACGCGCGGTTTTTCTCAAACCTTTACCGCCGTTGATCCCATTTTTATCCTCAGTGGTGAGAAACTGGATTAGGGAATGGGGCATGGGGCATTGGAAGAGGGCGCAAAGGAAGGGGGAAAACGGAGATGAGAAAGTAGGGGGAGCAGAGAAAGCAGGGAAGCAGGGGAAGAAAAAATAACTAATTAATTAATGCCCAATGCCCAATGCCCAATGCCC
>NZ_JABXKM010000115.1 GCF_017115025.1 Nostoc sp. NOS(2021)
TCGCCTGCCCCGTCCCGACACTGTTTAATAGCTTTAAAATCTGTAGCGCTTATCCTGTATAGCTTAGAGCTTTTCTTAGTGCCATTCACCCCTATTCCAAAGTCTTATTCTCTGGTAATTCCTTGGCATTAAGTTTAATTTTTTAAGAATAAATTAGGGTATAAAGCTACATATATACGGACATAATTAATTTATTAATAATACAAATTTATTTTTATTATTAATGCTAATCCTTTAGTATCTGTTACTGGGAAAAAGTAGAATATCGATTAATTCGCCCACTATCAAACCCAATACCGCTATGACTGTTAAAACCCAAAATGAATCTAGCTTGTTGAAGCCAGAAAAACGCATTTCCAAATCACCTAAAAGCGTAGTTGCTAAGGGGATCAGAAAAAGGCTGAATAATATTGACCAAGTTGCTACTAAAGCAATTGATATACTTAAAAATAATATGACAATTAAGGTCTGAGAGCCAAATTCAACTAAACGCTCTAACCAAGAAATACTCTTTCGCACTACAGCTATAACCATAGCAGCGACAAAAGCTCCCACTAACCAAATAATATGATTAGCAGCAAGATACCATCCCAGGAGAGTGTAAGCCAATAAGAGTAATACTAAAGGCATCAAAGGAATCCTGTTAAAAAATTCCACATTCATACTGCCAAGGCTTGTAAAAATACCAAGTTAATCTCTTAATTTTAGTCAACAATTGTTACTAGTGAAACTTGTAAATATACCACCTTTGCTCAGGATATTTCTCTATCTACGGAGCCAATTTAAGGACATATTCTTTCGTAGTGACAATATATAGCCCCAAACACTTAGACAAGTTGGGAATGTGAGCCTTAGACGCTTATAAGGTCTGTGGCAACAACAGCTAGCTAAATCGTAAATTTTATACTTAGTAAACTAATTTAACTTTGTTTGATGCGTAGGCGTAGCCCGTCGTAGACATCGCTCGGCAGCATAATTAAAGAGACTTGGGTTAGTGATCAGAGTATATTGCTTATACGTGTTTTGATTGACAGTTACGTTATATTTAAGACATAAATTTATGAATTTAAGAATAATAGTATTAAGTTCTCAAATACTAGTGATGTGTAAATAGATTGACTTTGGCTCTCAGCTATTTGCCATGAAATTTAATAAAGAGGTGGTTACAATTCACAGTGTACAACTTTGACAACTGTCCACAATACTGTTGCATGTCTCAAGCTCATGGTAATATTATTTTACTGTCAGGAGATATTATTTTATACATCAAGTTGTAACCATGCTGAAACAGCTAGTTAGGTGTGCTGCCTCCAAAAAACAAAAAATTATTCAACCCACCCAGGAAATCAACAAAAGCGCCAACGTGCAAAGCACAGAGCTTTTGAAACTCTGCTTATATAAGGTAGTAAATAGCTAACAAAGCCCTTTTTTAGAAATTATGAAAGCCAGCTAGGAAGGTGTAAAAACCTTTTAATAATGGCTAAAAATTAGACAAGAGTAAATAGAAAAGTTTTGACACGATGTCAATTGTTTTTTTGTATATGTAAAAATATCAAAAAGCCCAATTTGTCTTGGCAATAAGACATTAATATTGTGTGTTTTATTTAGATATTGATTCTCTTTGTGCTTAGTTACCTATATATAAAAGCCCTATTTGATTGGTGAAAACTTAGCCTACCCTCGACCAAATGAGGCAACCACTTAAATTTAACAAATGATTTAGGACTGCTAGATCAATCCTGATTTAGTAACGACTCAAATATTAACAACCTTAGCAAGAGTAACAGGAAAAACATGAATATTATTGTTCGTTTGTTTGGAGCGATCGTTCTCCAAGTATCTGCATTGGCTGCGATGTCTAGTATGGCAATGTCTGATGTTCCACCTCTACGTGTTTATACTCAGAAGGTTCCTGCTGCTTCTCAACGGAAAACAACGCAGAGGATTTGTTCTTTAGATCCCATTGAGGATTTATTACCTCCACCACAAACCAAGGCAAGTAATTCTTTGCTTTCTTACCTTGCTGAACAGGGGTTTACACAGAATCAAGAGGGTTCTTGGGTCTGTTATGCGAACGATCCTAAAAAAGAAGGGCGTTACTTTACTCTGTTTAAGGTTAAACAAGTTGATAGCAGGCTCATAGCAAGTTCTTTCCTAGATGAGGGCAATCTGATTCAGGGGCAGGAAAATCGTAGCTTGGACTTCTTTATGATGCTGATTGAGCGCCATATGAATACTAGTCAAGAGAACCGTCAAGGTATACGTAGGTATTTAGAAGCCTTCGTTTCCTTAGTAAAGCAAGGGAAGATCAAACCCACGCGTCGTGGGTTTCTTTTCGACCAACCAAACCGGGCATTGGTCTTATATCACACACTCTCATCAGGAAATCTCAAAGGTACCGGAATCACGATCAACATTTATTTACCTAAGAGTTGAATTGGGGAGTGGGGAGAAATCAATTCAAAATTCACGCATTGTACCCTTACAGGGAAGCAAGCTACGCGGAGCCTCTCGTAGAGAAGAAAAAGACTGGGGGAGATTTAGCTTTAGCTTCCCGGAGGGTGGGAGACAAGGGGGACAAGGAGAATGCCTAATGCCCCATGCCCAATGCCCAATAGCCAATACCTAATTAAATTGCTGTCGTTTAGTGGAGGTGCATCTTGCCTAAATCAATTATTCAAAAAATTGCGATGCCGTTCGCGGAACCTCTCGTACAGAAGGCGGTTCGCTTTGCGACCATCGCATTCTCATCTGTTGCAGTAGTACTCACTACATATCAGTCTGCTTTTGCACAGCTAAATATTGGACGCTATGGTATCCAACAAGGACTGGAGTCTGAGTATCTCCAGTACCAAATCAATAACCAGAATCTGAGCCAGATGCGAGTAATTCCGGCATGTGATGTGGGATTTGGTCTGAGCTGCAATAAAACTGGATCGGTAATTCAGCAATTAGTTGATTTAAACGACGGGACTAGCTATCAAAACCTCCTGATACAAGCAGCTGGTGGGGAGAAAAACTTCCAGAATTTCGCTAGCTTTTACGGTAACAATCCGAATCTCTCTGCGGTGCCTTTCGCCTCATTTTGGAGAAACGAATCCCCCGCAATTATGGATGGATCTCAATACCTTCTTGGACAACCCTTTGGTCGCAACCCAGTAGAAGGACTCGGACTTGTAACCAAGCAGTTCTACTGGTCACCATACTCAGGAGTCAATAACTCGGTCAGCCTCCGTAATGGATTAATAGACTTGAAATTGTCATATGGACGACTGCTGTTTGAGGAGGCCTCAAAAATTCCCAACATTAAGGAGCAAATTCAATCTTTAGGTCTGTCGCCAGAGATGACGAATTTTTATTTAAATAAAATCTCTACAGGCTTGGAGGCGTTGAGTTCTGGAGATCAGAACCAACTCCAACAGAGTATTTTTGAAGTACTATCCTTTCCATACTCCGAAGATGGTGGGGAACTCGGACGCCCCAATAATGGGATTCCACAGGAATTGAATCAGCTCTTAGGAGAAGATATTACAGGAGATAGTTTGCTGAGTGACAATCCAGTAGCGTTGGAGGGAGAAACTATGGGATTCGATACTTTCCCTGACTCGGTGGGAGATGTTTTGGTACAAGACAGTTCTGATTCCTTTCCACTCTGGCCAATAATCGGAATTGGGGGTCTTGCTTTAATTCTGCTTCTACTACTAAATGGGGATAGTTCTTCAGCTCAAACATCTGTTTCTTCAGGAAATATACCTACACCTACACCTACACCTACACCTACACCTACACCTCCACCTATACTTACACCTCCACATACACCTTTGTCTCTCACCAGCAAAGGCGAATGCGATCTGACTCCCAGTGTTAATGGTTCTGATCACACACAGATCATTGAGATTCCATGTAATGTTACTCCTAAAACCCCTACGGAAGTGAAGAAGGTAGTGGAGCCATCAATGATCAAAGCGCTTGTATTGCTAATTGTTCTACTATCTATAGTCAGTTACAAACAGCGGTCTTTAAAAATTCGTAATTCGTAATTATGTTACATAATAAGGGGATTTAGACCCCACCTAAAACAAAGCTACCTATGGAGGTAGCTTTGTATAGATTTCTATCAGCGGTTTTACGTTCTTGATAGTGTTGCTAACCAGGCTGTTGTGATGAGAGGTGCGATCGCGTACCCCTCCGGGGAAGCAAGCTACGCGCAGCCTCTCGTAGAGAAGCTTACCGTTCGCGTAGCGTTCCGTTCGCGGGGTGTCCCGTAGGGAAGGAAAGGTATCGCCTGTTAATCTGGGGCCAATTCACTACATTCCACCAATTATTCAAATACTCAGCACGACGGTTGCGATATTTTAGGTAATAAGCGTGTTCCCACAGATCATTACCCATAATCGGATATGAACCGTCCATAATCGGACTATCCTGATTTGCTGTGGTCACAATCTGGAGTTGATTTTGAGGATTGCGTACTAGCCAAACCCAACCACTACCGAAGCGAGCGGCACCCGCTGCGTTAAACTGTTTTTTAAAGGCATCAAAACTGCCAAAAGTTTGGTTAATTTCTTGAGCGATCGCTCCCGATGGTTGTCCACCACCTTCGGGACTCATCAGTTGCCAAAAAATCGTGTGGTTGAGGTGACCGCCAGCGTTATTACGTACCTTTGTCCGAATATCTTCAGGTACGCTGTTCAAATCCACTAGTAAAGCTTCAACACTTCTTTTTTGCAAATCTGGATACTGCTTCAATGCATCATTTAAGTTCTTGACGTAGCTAGCATGGTGTGCGTCATGATGCAATTTCATCGTTTCAGCATCAATAGCTTTTCCTAGTGCCCCATAAGCATAAGGCAATGGTGCTAGCTGTGCGGGGTAAGCACTTAGTGCCCTATTAGGATAAGCTACAGGGGGAAACGACCTAGCAGCCGTTGGTGTTGGTGTAGAAGATTGTGCCTCAGCTATTAGTACTGGTTCATGAGAAATTAGCAGAATTGTCAGCACAATTGTTGTGAAGAAAAAAACTATTGTTTTTCGCCAAAACCTTATCATAAATTGTAGCCTCAAAATCAATATTATTTGGCTTGTAATCCGCTCATGTACTGTTGTTTTGCAGCCCAATCAAGCCAAATACATATCCTACCTTAGTTTTCAAGTAATTCGAGCAAAAATACTCAAGAGAATAGAATTAATCACTGCCAAGACATGAGGCCAATGAACGCACTCCCAAAGCCCCATCTGAGCGCGAAAACCCTCTACTATATAAGCTGCCAACGCAAAAATAATTGCATTTAAAACTTTTGTAATAAATATAAATTAAAAGTTACATAGCTTTAATGTCTAGAAAATTTTAAAAATACCCTTACATGTATTTTAACATAAAAATATCTACTTATAAGTTCATTATCTAATTTATTCCCTTGGGTATATAACTTAAAATAACAAGCAAAACTCTTGACAGATATAGCTGAAGTTTTATTTTGCTAAACCTATAATTAAAACCTTGTCAACATTAAACTTTGAGTTACTGAAAACTGTGTAGTGATTTTTAGGTAATTAAAATACAGCTAAATAAACCTAATTCATAAATACCTTTATTGCTCCACATTTTTTGATATCTACATCTTCAAGATGGAAGATTTTTAAATTTGTCATGATTAACGTAAAATCAAGTCTTGGTTATAATTTTTTTTGCTGAATATTCTTTGTCAAAAAACGATATTTTAAACCAAATAGTGTTATTAACCTAATTCTTGTTTTTCCAAATTACTAGTTAGTTACTCGGCCATCAAAAATCAAGGCACTAAAGACATATAGCAAAAGGTAAATAATATGTATCATGATCAAATGTTGCAAAAAACTGTCGCAGCCAATAGTAATTTACATCACGTAATCCTGAGTGAAGTAAAAAAGGAGCAACCACCAACGTATGAATTAACTATTCCTGATATAGCGATATCTTTATCTCCTGTTGGATTTATAATTTGTTGGATCGGTTTTTTCATAATATTGCCAAAACTCCGAGCATTTTTAGATGATAAAATGGTTTTTTCCATCAATGCTTTACACAAAGTTCCCTGTAAAAACTGTCGTTTTTATTCAAATAATCATTATCTAAAATGTGCAGCAAACCCTTCTATTGTTCTCACAAAAGAAGCGATTAATTGCTCTGAATACTCACCCAGCAATCAAAAAAATTCCTCCAAAAATCCCTTTAGTTAGGTAGGACAAGTCTATTCGGATTTCAAACCCGAAAATAGAACCTAAGCGAAAACCTTACATATATTCCTCTTTTTCTAAAGCAGTTTTTGTGTATGAATGCTGTTGCCGAAACAAAATTAAGGATTTGGGATTGTAACTCTTGGAGACGCTCCGCGAACACTTCGTACCCTTTGGGTTCTCCAAAGGAGTACGCAATGACAGTAAATATTTTTGTCCACCTACTTATTCAGCTTAGTTTTTTAGTTTTAATCTGTCTGTAGATAGCTGCAATGTTGCGGGCATCATCAATGCCACGATGATGTGTGCCTTTTAATTCTATTCCCAACTGATTAAGAGCCTGTGCCATGCCAAATTTTTTAGACACGCCAAGATATTCTGAAAATTCCTCTTTGATATTTATGTGTTCTGAAGTAAAAGGATAAGGGAAATTATGAAACGCGCAATCTTGAATAAATTGCTTTTTGTCGTAATTGCCCCAAGAACAAAAAATATGATTGGGAAATGAATAAATCCATTCTTTGAAGCGAGAAATTGCCTCTATAAATTTTGGTGCTTCGTCAACATCTTGCTGCTGAATACTAGTCAATTCGGTACAAAAACCTGTCAGATGGGGATGTCTTACAGGTTGAATGAATTGCTGAAACTCGGAATCAATTTCCCACGTTGCTCTATTGAGCATCACGGCACCGATTTCGATGATTTCCATTTCGTGACGGGGAATAGTCCCACTGTTACAGCACGTAGCCTCCAGATCGATTATCAGATAATAGTGGGATATTTTAGTTTTCACTTTAGGTAATAGAGATTGATAACTAATGCTCGTGATTATTTATACGTATTTTTTTAAACTTACACAACCACATCGTAATATTATTGTATTAATTATACTACAGAATCGTAATGTTTACAGCCTATTTCATCTATTTGAACCACAACCCCCTGTAGGGAAGCACATCTGTGCGCCCCTACGATGCTGAAAGACAAATTTTATAGTCATTTTCTCCACTTCAGTAAACAAGAACTTAGGGAAGGGGAATTTAGATTGATGAAAAAGGTTTAACCCAACGGATTTGAATAGCGATATCAAGAGCGATTGCAGCGATTCCAAACCACAATACACTTTCAAAAGCCAATACCAAAAAAGGCAAAATTGTGCTATGAGA
Source organism: Nostoc sp. NOS(2021) (assembly GCF_017115025.1). Classification (GTDB taxonomy): domain Bacteria; phylum Cyanobacteriota; class Cyanobacteriia; order Cyanobacteriales; family Nostocaceae; genus Nostoc. The sequence continues at coordinate 7,383 of NZ_JABXKM010000115.1, forward strand.
ATTCCACCCAAGTTCTATCTGAGTTAATCCTCGCACCAAGCCAAACGCCAGCACACCGCCAGCTTTGAGTTGAGGATTTTTATCAGAGCGGATGATATAGCGGTAAGTGACACCAAATAGGAAACCAGTAAAACTTGCAACTGCACCACTCACCAACAAGTGCCAATTAACATCACTTTGCAGACTTGCGAGTGTCTGAAAATATTTTGCCAGTACTAAAGTATTTAACATACTCGCAATTGCGAAGGTAGAAAATAGGGAAAAACCCCCAACTATTCCAGCTTTGAGAGATTCTAGGCGTTCTGCCATTAATTGAGGATCTAAAGTTGCGTTCACTCGATATAGAAATTAGAGATTGGGTATTGGGAAAATTATTCCCCAGTTTCCAGTATGATAAATGCTAGAGCAGTTTTGTAATTAATTAAATGCTGCTATTCTATGGGAATTTTGATGATAAACTCGGTTCCCACACCTGCTTGAGAATTCACATGTAAAACACCTTTGTGTTTCTCTACAACTATTTCATAGGCTATCGACAAGCCAAGTCCAGTGCCTTTGCCAACGTTTTTTGTGGTAAACAACGGCTCAAACAAGCGTTTTTTAAGCCGTTCAGGAACACCAATCCCATTGTCAGCAATCCGAATTACAGCCAATTGTTCAGAATCTATTTCTGTTGCAATTTGAATCCGAGGAACTAGATTGCTCTTTTTGCCTTGCATTATAGCTTCATCAAGGGCATCAACTGCGTTTGCCAGAATGTTCATAAATACTTGATTCATCTGCCCTAGATAGCAACTAACCTCTGGTAATACTCCATAACTTTTAATAACTTCAATGCGGGGACGATCGCCATTAGCATTGAGGCGGTGCTGCAAAATCATTAGTGTACTATCTAGTCCTTGGTGTAAATCAGCAGATATTTTGACATCACTATCCGAGCGACAGAAGTTGCGGAGTGAATTAGAAATGTTGCTAATTCGTTCACTTCCTACCTGGAGTGAGTTCAAGATTTTTGGCATATCTTCGAGAACAAAGTTCAGATCCAAGTCCTCAATAGCAGTGGTAATTTTGGCTGTTGGGTTTGGATACTCTTTTTCATACAGTAGGAGCAACTCGGTTATTCCTGCAATGTATTCTTGCAAGGGTGAAATATTGCTAGAAATAAAGTTAATGGGGTTATTGATTTCATGACCAATACCAGCAATTAACTCTCCGAGTGTTGATAGTTTCTCTTGCTGCACTAGTTGGACTTGGGCTTGTTGCAAAGCCTTGGTGCGATCGCTGACTTGTTGTTCCAAAGATTCAGTCAATTGTTTGAGTTGTAAATGCACGCGCACTCTAGCAATGACTTCCTCTTGTGCAAACGGTTTAGGGATATAGTCTACTGCACCAAGGGAAAATCCCTTCGTTTTGTTCTCCGTATCTGCTAAAGCAGTGGTGAAAATAATCGGAATGTTTTGGGTAACAGGATTGGCTTTGAGGCGACGACAAGTTTCAAATCCGTCAATACCTGGCATTTGTACATCCAGCAAAATCAACTCTGGTTGATTGCGTTCGGCTTGAGCGATCGCGCTTTCTCCATCGACTGCAACACGGAAACGAAAACCCTCACTATTGAGCGCTTCAGACAGGACAGATAAATTTGTCGGATTATCATCCACAATCAAAATAAATCCGGTATTTAGATTCTTGTTCATGATGGATTTAAAAGTGAAATTCAACTCCAATTAATTGATGTATTGTTGAATAAAAGTTTCCAAACGTTTGAGTTGGAAATTACTCGCAAGCTGGACAAGTTGCTCGGCAAAAATGCTTAGTCGCTCATCAGATGCAGAAAGTTGTTGAGCCAGTTCCAAAACTTTTTGAATATCGCCGTCTTGTGCGAGTTCGAGTAACTCTTGTAAAACCTCGTTGGCAGGAGAAATCATCTCATTTGATTGATCCAAACCTTCTGCCTGGTTTTTTTTAATTGCATCTACCTTACCGTCAAAAATCCATTCTAGGTGCAAAAATTGCCGTACCATTTCCAGCAGCGTTTCAGCTTCTACAGGCTTTGGTAGAAATGCATCTGCACCTACATCAATACTCTTGTGCTGGTCGGCTGCAAACACACTGGCTGACGAAGCGATGATCGCAACCTCTTGAAATTGCTCAGACTGACGCAAACGATTGATCAACTCAAATCCATCCAATATAGGCATTACTAGGTCAGTGATAATCAAGTCTGGTTTGTGCGCTAGAGCCTGTTCCCATCCTTCCTGACCCTGACTAGCTTCTACAACAGTAAACCCAACTGGCTCTAGTAAATTTACAATTACCGCTCGGTTTTCCCATCTGTCATCCGCAATCAAAATGGTGCGCCTTTGTCCTTGATAACCAATAATGGTTCCTTGCTCAACCACTCTGGAAATCTTTGCCCAGTCTTTAGATTCTGGCAATTTTGCCTCAAACCAGAAAGTGCTACCTTTGCATAAGGTACTTTGCACCTGAATTTCACCACCCATCAACAAAACAATTTTTTGGCTGATTGCTAATCCCAAGCCTGTACCTTCAGATTGTCGTTTCTGATTTCCTACTTGCTCAAAGGGCTGGAAGATTTTCTCAGCTTCTTCAGGAATTATACCCGTGCCGGTATCTATTACTTCAAAGCGAATTTGGTAGCTAGTCTGTCCATTAGCATTTGATTCTTGACCAATGACCTGAACTTTGAAGGTGACACTGCCTTGAAGAGTAAATTTAATAGCATTACCAAGCAAGTTAATCAGTACTTGCCGCAAGCGTTTTTCATCAGCATGAATACCCGTTGGCAAATCAGGATCGAGTTGGACGTGAAATGCGATCACCTTTTGTTCTGCCCGGATGCGGCAAATTTCAGTCACACTATCTATAAAGGCAGGTAAGTAGAAATCAACAGGATGTAATTCCAGTTTCCGAGCTTCTATTTTGGAGAGATCGAGAATATCATTAATCAGGGTTAAAAGATGGGAACCACATTGGTAAATTATGCTGACTCCTTTGCGTCCTTTCTCACTCAAAGATTCTGTGCGTTGGAGGATTTGTGTAAAGCCCAGGATGCCGTTGAGGGGTGTGCGTAGTTCATGACTCATATTGGCGAGAAATTCACTCTTGGCTTGGCTGGAGTTTTGAGCGATTTCTTCTGCAAGGCGTAGTTCTTTCTCGATGCGCTTGCGCTCTACAATTTCAATTGAAAGCGCTCGATTGATAACTTCTAACTGGGCTGGGCTGGGTAGAGTCAGAGCTTGAGGCATGAGATAAAATAACGCAAATGCCGTGTATATCGAAATAATGGCAGTTAGAGCTTTTAAAGCACCTGCAATCCAATAGTCTGGATGCCAAAGCGTCCAAATTTCCATCAAGTGTCCAGTACCGCAGACAATGATAAAAGCACCAAATAATACAAAGACTCCATTGAAAGGAACGTCTTTACGCTTGGAAATAAAGTAAATTAGTAGGAAGGGAATAGAATAATAGGCAAGAGCGATGGTGGCATCAGAAATAATGTGAAGCCAAACTAATCCAGTTTGCCAGAGATAACAATGCCCGTGGGGAATAAAACCGTCAGAGTGGAAAGGATAATTGAAAAATGTCGGCATGATACTAGGGGTTGCTGGATTTGAAATATATACCCATAACCCTAGTATTCCCAAACCATCAAAGGGAAAAGCGCGATCGCTACTTTTTTATATTAGTTTTCATTATTACGTAAAGTACTAGCGTACCAAGAAAAGATGGTGTCTCCTTTGCGTCACCGAACAGCCCGTCGTAGACATCGCACGCAAAACTTACAATGTCATTGATAAAAAAATCTCAGCCTGCCCTTTCCGAGTATTAGAAAACTTTAAACAAAATCTATTCAGATATAGCCAATAAACGGCTATAATCTCTATTGAGAGCAGTAATCTGCCACCTCAGACTGATTAAGAAGACCTTAATCAATAAAAAACGTAATCCCGTCAAGGGATAGGGGATGTCTGGTAGTACATCCAAGGCGACTAATGCCAATATCCAAGGATGTCCATCCTGAACTTGGGGTAGGTTAAACCTAAATCTCAAACGTCTGACTATATTTGAGTGTGAGATTTGGAACTATGATAAATATTAGAAACCTTTTGTAATTATTTGAAAAGTGAGAATATGGAGATTTTGACACTAGGTTGGGTATCACTGTTAGTTGTGTTCACTTGGTCAATTGCAATGGTAGTTTGGGGACGTAACGGACTTTAGAGGCATGGTGGAAAGTCCATTCTTGAATCTTTTGGCTTTATTTGCTGTAGTGCTGCTCGTAGTAGTCACTGGTGGCATTGGTTATTTGACGCTGGCAGATTGGCGCGATCGCCGTCGTCGAGATGAAGAGAAGCGTACCACCCGCAGCGCCACTCCTAAGCGGCGATAATTTTCTCGTGGTTGAAAAATATTTTTGTAGGGATACGATATTATCGTGTCCCTACACTGTTTTTTTTTGGTATTTAAAGGAAATAATTGTTACCTTTGCGATCGCTACGGGAATCATGAGATAGAAAGCTTTCAATATTTAAAGTCCCGCTGGGAATGGAAAACGCCTCTACTATTCAACCCATAGAACCAAATTCAGAACAGCAAGAATCTCATTCAGATATGACATTCTCTCTGCGTCAGAATGACCAACAAAAAGCTTTGTCTAGAGTTATTGCCCGCATTCGCGAGTCTCTAGACATAGACACCATCTTCAAAATTACAGTCACTGAAGTACGTCAGCTTCTGAAAACCGATCGGGTTAGTGTGTTTCGTTTTTATCCCGAATTGGCATGGGAAGGGGAATTTATCTATGAAGATGTGGGAGCAGAATGGGGTTCGGCACTAGCAGCCAAACTGCGTGACCACTGCTTTAGTGAGGAGTTCGCAGGACTATATCAGCAAGGTCGGATTAAAGCAATAGCTGATATTTATCAAGTTAATGCCAGTGATTGCTACATCCAGATTCTGGAAAGATTTCAGGTACGTGCCAATATAACTGCTCCCTTAATGAAAGGTAAAGATTTATGGGGATTGCTGTGTATTCATCAGTGTAGTAGTCCTCGCGAATGGGAAGCATCAGAAATTGAGTTTGTGCAATTAATTGCCGAACATCTGGGAGTTGCTTTGCAGCAAGCAGATTACCTGGAACAAGTAAAACTACAATCGGCACAACTAGCACAAGCAAAAGCCAGAGAAAAAGCAGCTCAATGGCAGAAAACCATAGCCATAACCATTGAGAAAATTCGTCAATTCCTAGACTTGGAAAGCATTTTCCACACAAGCACCGCAGAACTTAGGCAACTGCTAAATGCTGACCGCGTGGCTATTTATCGTTTCAATCCCGATTGGAGTGGTGAATTCGTGTTTGAATCAGTGGCAGAGGGTTGGATCTCCCTGATGGAGCAGCAGTTGCAGCGGCCGGAATTGCTAGAAAACGTCAGCGAATGTAGCGCCAAAGATTTAGCTAAACCCCCAGTCGCTGATACCTATTTACAAGATACAGAGGGTGGGAGCTTCAGTCGGTGTGAAGTTTACCGTGTTTGTAATGATATTTACAGTGCAGGTTTTAGCAACTGCTACATTAAAATCTTAGACATATATCAAGCAAGAGCTTATGTGATCATTGCCATTTACCACGGTCAGAAGCTCTGGGGCTTGCTAGCAGTATACCAGAACGGTGCAACCCGTGATTGGCAAAAAGATGAGGTTTACTTGCTTACCCAAGTGGGCACCCAACTAGGTGTGGCTTTGCAGCAAGCGGAATTTATCCAACAAATGCAGAACCAAGCAGCAGAGATCAGCAAAGCTGCTGAAAGGCAAAGAGCATTGGCGAACACCGTAGAAAAAATTCGTCAGTCACTTGAAATTGAAGCCATTTTTAAAACGACTACTCAAGAAGTCCGATGGCTATTAGAAGTGGAACGAGTCGCAATTTATCGCTTCTATCCTGATTGGAGTGGCGAATTTGTGGCTGATTCCATTGTTGATGGCTGGACACCAATGGTTAAGCCGCAGTCTGTGACGGAACGCCTTCTTGTGCAAGCAAAGCAAGCGGGTAAGTATGCACGTAATGAAGTTTTTGTGCCAATTTCTCAGGGCGAAAAGCTGTGGGGATTGCTAGTAGCTTATCAAAACTCCCAGCCCCGTTATTGGCAAGATGAGGAAATCAACTTGCTAGCCCAAGTTGGTGTCCAATTGGGGGTAGCATTACAGCAAGCTGAGTCATTGAAACAGATGCAGGTGCAAGCCCAAAAACTGGCTAAGGCCGCCGAACGAGAACGGAAAGCAGCCGAAAGAGAGAAGGCCCTAGCCGCAACAGTAGAGAAAATTCGCCAGTCTCTTGATATTGACACCATCTTTGCCACCAGTACAGAAGAAGTCCGGCGGTTATTGGAAGTTGATCGAGTGACAATCTATCGATTCGGGGCTGATTGGAGTGGCGAATTTGTTGCTGAGTCTTTAGCCAAAGGTTGGACACCAGTAAGGGAAATTGTACCTGCGATGTCTACGACGGACGTAGCTGCCGCAGGTAATTACCTGCAAGAAACCCAAAGCGGAGATTTTGCTCATGGTAAAACTCTTGTTATTAAGGATATTTACAGCACCGATAATTCTATTCCTTATATTGCCCTAATGGAGTTAATGGAGGCTAGGGCATATATTCTTGTGCCAATTTTTCAGGGTGAGAAACTCTGGGGATTACTAGCAGCTTATCAAAATATCAAACCCCGTGATTGGCAAGAAGATGAAGTAGATTTGCTGATGCAGATTGGTACTCAGTTAGGGGTAGGACTTCAGCAAGCGGAATTACTCGAACAAACTCAACGTCAAAAACAAGAAATCACCCAGACTCTTAAAGAATTACAGTACACTCAGAGCCAGTTAATTCAAAGTGAGAAAATGGCAGGCTTAGGGCAGTTAGTTGCTGGTGTAGCACATGAAATTAACAACCCGATTAGTTTCATTTACGGTAACATGACTTATGTTACTGAACATAGCGAAAATTTATTCAAATTACTGCGTCTCTATCAGAAACAGTATCCCAAACTAACAGGAGAAATTCAAAAGCAAGCAACAGCACTGGATTTAGATTTTATTGCTGATGACTTGCCCAAAATTCTGACTTCAATGAAGATGGGGGCAGAGCGGATCTCTCAACTAGTCTTGTCGTTACGAATTTTTTCTCGACTTGACGAAGCAGGAATAAAGGCCATTAACCTTCATGAAGGCATCGACAGTACCTTGCTAATTTTACAACATCGACTGCAATCACAGACTAATTCTTTTGCTATTGAGGTAGTTAAGCAATATGGTGAATTGCCCCTAGTAGTCTGCTATGCAGCCCAGATGAATCAGGTATTTATGAATATTCTCAACAATGCGATCGATGCACTGGAAAACTCAGTAGCTAGTGGAAAAATAATTGATAATCCGAAAATTTGGATTCGTACAGAAGTCATAGAAGGAAATGCTATTCTGATTTGGATTGCTGACAATGGTTGTGGGATTCCAGAGATGATGCGATCGCGCATTTTTGAACCTTTCTTTACCACCAAACAACCTGGGCAAGGTACTGGTTTGGGGTTATCTATTAGCTACCAAATTATTGTGGAAAAACACGGCGGTAATATCAAGTGTGTTTCGGAAGCTGGTAACGGCAGTGAATTCTGGATAGAAATTCCGATGAAACGGACAGTTAGTTAAGAAAAAATAGGCGATGCCTGCGTAGCTTGCTTTCTCGTTGGGGACAGCGAGCTTTGCCTACGCTTTTTTGTCTCACGCAAAGGCGCAAAGTAAGAAGAAAAAAGGCAATACCTGCGGTAAGCTACGCTAACGCCCAATTTTAAATAAGAGAGGTGGTGTTAAAATTATATATTCCATAAAGGAGAAGATTATGAGCAATCAATCTGTTCCTAAAACCAATAATCTCTATACACAAGATTATCACTTGTGGTTAGAATACACTGTTTATTTATTAAAAAAAATTTTTAGAATTAGAGTTAGAAAATTTAATTGAAGAAATTGAAAGTATGGGGAGAAGTGATAAAAATACTTTAAGGAGTAATCTTAGAGAGCTTTTAATGCACCTTCTCAAATACAAATTTCAACCCCAGAACCGATCAAATAGCTGGTTATATACAATCTATGAACATCGTCAAAGATTACAAGAAGCGTTTTTAGATAGTCCTAGCTTAAAATGCTATTACACGGAAGTTTTTGATAATTGTTACCAACACACTCGAAAAGAAGCATCTATTGAAACAGGACTTCCTCTGTCTATTTTTCCTCAAGACTATCCTTTTTCTGTTGATGAAACTTTAGATTCTGATTTCTTCCCAAATTAACCTGTCTGGGCTTCAGTATGACCGTTGCGGATAGCCCATGCTAGTTCTAAAAGTTGAGTCCAGCGCTTTTGTAACTGTTTGGGGGTGCATTTGATGGCTTTGGCGATCGCTTGGTCGTTTTCCCGTGCAGTTTTTAACTGTAATATTTGCTGTTGCTGTTCTGTGAGTTGATTCACAAAAATTTCCCACTGCTGGGAAGATAAACCCAACTTTTGCTCTAAACCTGCGCCTAACCATTGATGTACCAATTGCCAGTGGTGTTGCTTGGCAAACTTTTCCACATGGTATTTAAACCGTTGTTGGAGATAATCGCGCTGACGGCTAGTTAAACCGAGAATTTGGTCTATTTCTGGGGCTGAGAGGTCTTGGAGTTTCAAGCTGAGGTAGTTCATACAGTCAGATTGGCCTTGAGACTCCAGGTATTTCATCAATTCAGTGATGACGCGATCGCGTTCTGACTCTTCAGATGGATCGAAATTAGTTTGGGCAATCATTTGCGATCGCAGCTGTTGCACCGCCGAGTTACGCTGGTAAGATTCTGCTTCTTCACCCTTGGCAGACTCCACCGCCATTTCAATATCCACGGTAGTTTCTTGGGGCTGACGACGAGCAAAACCTTGGGCCCGTAAGATAATCAATTGCTGATTTGCACCACCAGGTAAATTGATCCGGCGTTTGGCGTACTGCTCTGTAAAGGACATATATTCAGCTAATTGCAGCTGAGTACGCGGCGTGTGATCATTAGGTAGTTCGTTTTCTCTGCGGAAAGCTTTGATAGCTTCGATATAAAATGCTTGTAAAAAATCTTCAATTAGGCTGTAACGAGCCTCAAAGCCCAACTCAGAGCCGGATATAGTTACATGACGGTAAACCATAGCACCCAAATTGCTATGTAATTCCACCCGTCCTTGTTTGGAACCTAGTTGGTAGTAACGTAAGCACTTTTGCATCCGATGCCTTCCCAACGTAATCTGCCAGGACTTGATTTCCCCAGATGTTTGGATACGGGAGCTTTTATCGCAAATGCGTTCTACTTCTATGGCTATGCGCTTTGCTAAAGCTTCTACGCACTTGGGTGTTGCTTTCACTTGCCCTTGCATTTCTTCACACAGCAATTCAATCAAGGTATCGCTGCTGCTGTCTGAAAATTCTTCGGTCGAAAAGTGGTTCTCAAAAATGGGTGTAGAATTTGGTAGATTGACGACGTTAGCTTTCATGACTTTTCCAGGTAGTAGTATTGCACCGTAATTACAACGCAGACACAGCAATCAAGACCTTCCTTGGCTTGTGAATCTTTGGGCACTCATCCATCAAAACTTGCCGTATGTAATGCTCACATCTAAAGCTCATATATAAAACTGTAGGAAATACGAAAGAGTTATAGTTATGGCAATGTGTCGGTTTTTTTCACAAGCCACTACATTGACGCTGGGACATAAGTACCCGCCATTTTCTCAAAGTTGTCAAATACCTTACTGTGCCAAGTGTTGCCACCATCCTGTTATATCCACTACATCACCGAACAGTCCGTCGTAGACATCGCCTCTAAATATGACAATTTTAAAACTGGAGTCGTTTCTATCACAATTTCCGAAACGGAGAGGTGCGCCTGTGAAGTTGAATTCTTATACCCATGCTGCTGCTGCTTCCCAACCTAAACCCCTCCGTATAATTACTGGTTGATCTTCCGTAAAATCCAAGATGGTAGACACTTCATATGTAGGTTCCTCGCCAGTGTCTATAATTATGTCTACCAAGTTGTCCAAACGGTCAAATAGCTCTACCCGTGACTGAACAATTTCTGGATCTATCCGAATCATGCCATTATCTGCTTCATCTGGTGGTAGATGTGCTGAAGTTGAAATAATCGGATTGCCCAAGGCTGCCAGCAATTCCAAACACACAGTATGGTTTGGTACTCTAATTCCAGTAGTTTTCCGCTTGGGGCTTTGCACCAATCGCGGTACTAACTTAGTCGCTGGGAGCAAAAATGTGTATGGCCCTGGAATCAGGCGTTTCATAATTCGATAGGCTGTGTCACTTACGAAGGCATAAGTTGCCACATTTGAAAGCGAGGGACATAAAAATGTCAGTGGTTTATCATTTGCTAGCTGTTTAATTTGCCGCACTCGTTCTACCGCCGACTTGGCATTCAAATCACAACCGATCGCATAAACTGTATCAGTAGGGTAAAGCATGACTGCGCCACTAAAAAGCGCCGACTTTATTTCCTCTATTCGGCGAATTTGAGGATTATCCGGATGAACTGGGAAAATTTTTGCCATAACCGGGAGTGGGGAGTGGGGAGTGGGGAATGAGGG
>NZ_JABXKM010000051.1 GCF_017115025.1 Nostoc sp. NOS(2021)
AGGGGAAGAAAAAATAACTAATTAATTAATGCCCAATGCCCAATGCCCAATGCCCAATGCCCCATGCCCAATGCCCAATGCCCAATGCCCATTTGAAACTTGTTGCCAAAATAACTTTTCATGAACGGTCGTAAATGAGATGATGGAGAAATTAGAGAAAAAGGTAAACAATTGTTATTTTTCTCCTTCCGCTTCTGGTTGCAGAATAGCATCACAGTATTGAATGAGGGTTGTCAAGCGATCGCTAATCGTCTGAAGTCTCGTTTGTACAGTAGATGGTTGCCGCGCTCCTTGCAAAAACATCACATCTATTTCCAACAGGCGCAATTGCTTGCTCATCTCCGTTTGATAAGACTGCACTCGCCAGTTTTCATCAGCCAAAGGCACAATCTGTTGTCCGAAAAATTGCTGCAACGAGGCTACACGCCGCCGCAGTTCGGGTGCAAGAATTTGGGTAGTTGTGGCATCGGAGCGTAATTGCTCTAGTAAGGTTACGAGTGTCAGATATTTCTCACGGTTTAAAGACATCCAGTGCTAGTTAAGATAGTATTAATGTCAAGTAATTTTTCTTCTACAATAAACTTTACTTAAGCGTTTATCAGCACTAAAAGCCTCAAGTCGTGATTTGAGGCTTTGTTTGCCATCAATGGATTTTGAAATTTATGATCCTTGAAACTAAAACTGGATGACTACATCGGCAATTGCAGAATCATCCTAACACTGTTTTTTCGAGCAACAGCATCTTTTCACGGCGATGCTGCTAGTTTTATTTATCTTTCACTTATCTACCGATCCACTCTAAACCCAATTGTATGAGCAGCATAGCGATAAATTCATCAGTTGATCTTGCCATTCCAGAATGGTTAAAAAAATGTTTGAAGGAGTCATCCACAAGTAGCGGCGCAACGGAAGATGACCGAAGGCATAATGATGCAGTCTTAATTGGTCGAGCATTTGAATTTGCTTACCAACTGCATCAAGGTCAATACCGCAAATCGGGAGAACCATATATTGCTCATCCCATTGCTGTGGCTGACTTGCTACGTGACTTGGGAGGTAGTGCTGCTATGATAGCAGCTGGATTTCTTCATGATGTCGTTGAAGATACAGAAATTACAAGTGAAGACATAGAACAGCGCTTTGGCCCAGAAGTGCGGCAATTGGTCGAAGGTGTCACCAAGCTTTCTAAAATCAATTTCACCAGCAAAACCGAAAGCCAAGCCGAAAACTTCCGACGGATGTTTTTGGCAATGGCGCAAGATATTCGAGTAATTGTGGTGAAATTGGCAGACCGTTTGCATAATATGCGAACTTTACAATACATGTCAGAGGCCAGCCGCCGCCGCAGCGCCCAAGAAACGCGAGATATCTTTGCGCCCTTAGCCAATCGCTTGGGGATTTGGCGAATTAAATGGGAACTGGAAGATTTGGCTTTTAAGTATTTGGAACCAGAAGCTTTCCGCCAAATGCAGGAGCATGTTTCCGAAAAACGGACGGCGCGAGAAGAGAAATTAGCCAAATCTACAGACATTTTGCGGGAACGTTTGCAGCAAGCCGGAATCCACTTTCAGGATATCAGCGGTCGTCCCAAGCACCTTTATGGCATTTACCAAAAAATGCACCGACAGCAAAAGGAATTTCATGAAATTTACGATTTGGCAGCACTGCGGATTATTGTCCAAACCAATGAGGAATGCTATCGGGCGTTGGCGGTGGTTCATGATGCTTTTCGCCCAATTCCTGGGAGATTTAAGGACTACATTGGACTGCCAAAGCCTAACCGTTACCAGTCGTTGCATACTGGGGTGATTGGCTTAACTGGTCGTCCTTTAGAGGTGCAAATTCGCACAATCGAAATGCATCATATCGCCGAGTATGGGATTGCCGCTCATTGGAAGTACAAAGAAACAGGAGGTTCTAGCATTAGTCATTTGACAGCCACAGATGACAAGTTTACTTGGCTGCGGCAACTTCTGGAATGGCAAACTGATCTCAAGGATGCCCAAGAATATCTTGATAGCGTCAAAGATAATCTATTTGAAGATGATGTCTATGTCTTCACCCCAAAGGGGGATGTTGTTCCTTTAAGTCCCGGTTCTAGCACTGTAGATTTTGCTTATCGCATTCATACGGAAGTGGGGAACCACTGTGCAGGGGCGCGGGTAAATGGGCGAATGGTGCCACTGTCAACGCGGCTGCAAAATGGCGATATTGTAGAAGTTATCAATCAAAAGAACTGCCATCCGAGTTTGGATTGGTTGAACTTCGTCAGGACTTCGGCGGCGAAGTATCGGATAAAACAATGGTACAAGCGATCGCGCCGGGAAGAAAATGTCGCTCGTGGACGGGAATTGTTAGAAAAGGAACTTGGTAAAACTGGTTTTGATAGTTTGCTGAAGTCGGATGCAATGGAGACTGTCGCCCAAAAGTGTAATTACCATAGCGTGGAAGATTTACTCGCTGGTTTGGGTTACGGTGAAGTTACATTGAACCTAGTACTAAATCGCTGGCGAGAAGTGGCGAAAGGACAACAACCAGTTTCCACTGTGCCGCCATTTGTCCCCAAAGAACCAACCACATCAAAAGCTTTGCGAGATGCACCTGCAACTACCTCCCGCTCCACAGATTCGCCAATTGTTGGGGTGGAAGGTTTGGTGTATTATTTAGCTGGGTGTTGTACCCCGATTCCTGGCGAACCAATTATTGGTGTGGTGACGCGAGGTAGGGGGATTTCGATTCATCGCCAAGGCTGCCATAATCTGGAGAGTGTGGAGTATGAGCGTTTAGTACCAGTTAGGTGGAACCCAACCGCCGAAAATAGTGGTCGTCCGCACACGTATCCAGTGGATATTCAAATTGAAGCCCTTGACCGCGTAGGGGTGCTAAAGGATATTTTGTCACGGTTGAGTGACCAAGGGATCAATGTCCGCCATGCTCAGGTGAAAACCTCTATTGGTCAACCTGCATTGATGGACTTAGGAATAGATATACGCGATCGCTCTCAATTAGAGCAAGTGTTCGTCCAAATTAAGAAAATGAGCGACATTTTGAATATCCGCCGCGTTGGTCAAATTGACGAGTAGGTGTCTTAGTTGGTAGGGTGAGGGAAGAATTAGAGCAAGCCTTTTTAAGGGGGGTTGGGGGATCTTCCGGGGCAAAATCTTACTAACACCAAACGTATTGTTATATAGATATCTTTTGCAGAGACGCGATTAATCGCGTCTCTTAGTTTTTACGGACATCCCAAAACAACTTTGATTTTTATTCGTTAGATATAGGACTTACGCAAAAGCACACACTGTAGGGGCAATTCATGAATTGCCCCTACCTAAAAATAAGGGTTTCGGCTATTGTTTGCGTAAGTCCTGAGATATTCTGAGGTTCTATAGATGATGTAGCAGCTAGTTTGGACATACTTTAAATTTATAAAAGTTTGATAAAGTATGTCCAAACTTCTGGTTAGTCAATATCACACAGAAGTAGAAAGAATTATCCAATATGGCGGTTCACGTAAAGAAACCTAAAGACCCGACAATTGCTGAAAAGTTCAATACATATCGCTTTGCAGATTACAAAGAACAGGTAATAGATTTACTACAAAGAGTCTGCACCGTCAGCGTGGAAACAATACAGATTATTCAACAGATTCAGGTGTAATCGATTCATGATTTTTCGGGAACAGACTAATCAATGTGCGTAAAGCCTGATTGACAGCTTCTCCATTAGGAAAATACTCTCGTACATCGGGATCAAGCATCACTGCCCCATCTTCAAGGTAAAGTGCTGTACAACAGTTGTGCCATCAGCTTGATCAATGGTAACAGTATGTCCACGCCGATAAGCTTGGTAATGTTTCCCACGAACACCATCTGTAAAATCGTATTCTGGAAGCATATCGTTATCTGTGATCTCAGGCTGCTCAGAATTAACTTTGTTCATAAACTTTCAAAACCTCGTTTTCAGCCTCTGGCTGGAAATGCACCTCATTGCGGCTCTGCCGCAAGTTAAGAGGCGGCAGCCCCCCATTAGGCATTCCCAGTCGGAGACTGGAAACGAGACACAAGACATATTTTAGCTCCGATTTTTTAATACTAAAAGTTCCTCCTACTGATGTAGTATGTACCTCGGTAATAATGGATGATTAATATTGATTAGTGTGTATATTAATTAGAATCCCCATGCAAAATGTATTTCCTGGCGAGGTATTCGCCAACACTGCTGATTTTGACACTGGTATTCGCCAACTGTTACCGCGATACGATGAAATGCTGGAAGTAATTACCCGTTGTCTGCCTTCTACAAGTCGTCGCATTTTAGAATTAGGTTGTGGTACAAGCGAACTTAGTCTCAAGATACTCAATCAGTGTCCACATGCCCAAGTAATTGCCCTAGATTACTCACCTCGAATGCTGCAATTTGCCCAAGAGAAAATCACAGCAGCTGGATATCAACAACGCTGGACTGGTATACAAGCAGATTTTGGCGACTGGGCAAATAATCCAGAGAGCTTGGATATTGGTAGCGAATTTGATGCTTGTGTCTCATCCTTGGCAATTCACCATCTCCAAGATGAGATGAAATTGAAGTTATTTGAGCGAATTGCTGCTAGCCTGACTCAAGAAGGCTGTTTTTGGAATGCAGATCCTACTTTACCAGAATCACCAGCTTTAGCAGAAGTTTACAAGGCGGCACGAGAGGAATGGGCAGTTCAACAGGGAATTAGTTTGACAGAGATTCGCGCTAAACGTGGCGCAAGTAGCACCCAAGGTTACTCCAGTCAAGACCAGCTAGCTAGCTTAGATGCTCATTTACAAATGTTGAGCAAAGCTGGATTTCAGACAGTTGCAGTACCTTGGAAATATTATGGTCTGGCGGTGTTTGGTGGCTGGCTGTGAAAATTTTAGGTTTTGGATGCCTAGATTTGGATTCGCCCGTCTCTAATCGCTATTTATAGGATTAACAGCTTGATAGTAACAAAACAGCAATAAATAACATTATTTCCCTTGATAAGAACTAATATATAAACCCGTTAGGTCTGTGAAGGAGGTTCTTGCTGATTCACCCAAGGATTTTGGCTGAAACTTGCGGTATCTAAGCTCTCCTGGTGTTTTTAGGCAATATTTCCACATCAAAAGTACCCCATGAGGGTACTATCCATCCTCCACAGACCTATCCGAAGATACAGAGTAGAAAATTTTTTTCAGAAAACAAACCAGGGACACGCGATTTTGATTCGTTTTTCTGCTCTTTTGTTTGCCATCACTTAGTTTCAAAAGGAGAATATCTTGGATGGCTCGAAATAAAAAGAAATCAGCCGGGTTTAAGCATGAGCATCCACTTTACTCTAGATGCCCAATTTGTTGTATTATCCCGCCCCACATGCTAAAAAATGTCGTGGTGAATGGCAGTGCCCAGCAGCGTACTTGGGCTTTTCATACATTAAATATTTCGGCACAATTTCTGGGACGGAGAAACGTCGTAGGTAATATCTCGTTTGCGCCTTCTCCTGGTGAGAAGCGCCGCACCATTTACGATGCCAAAAATGGACAGCAACTCCCTGGTACGCTGGTGCGTAGTGAGGGAGGCCCTGCCAGCAGTGATGTAGCAGTTAATGAAGCCTACGATGCTGCTGGTGCTACTTATGACTTGTTTCATGAGATATTCGATCGCAATTCTGTTGACGACAAAGGACTGCGTTTAGACTCCACCGTGCATTATGGCGTTAAATACGATAACGCCTTTTGGAACGGCGACCAAATGGTTTATGGTGATGGCGACGGAGAACTGTTTCAACGCTTCACAAAGTCAATTGATGTGATTGGGCATGAGCTAACTCATGGTGTAACCCAGTACCAAGCGGGTTTACAGTATTATGGCGAACCTGGGGCACTAAATGAGTCGTTTTCTGATGTCTTCGGTTCGTTAGTGAAACAAAAGGTCAAAAATCAGACTGCACAAGAAGCAGACTGGCTGATTGGTGAAGGTCTTTTGGTACCGACTGTTAAAGGTGTTGCTCTCCGCTCCATGAAAGTACCAGGAACAGCATACGATGATCCAGTATTAGGTAAAGATCCCCAACCAGCCCATGTGAAAGATAAATATACGGGTGTTGATGATAACGGTGGGGTGCATATCAACTCAGGAATCCCTAACTATGCCTTTTATCTGGCGGCTGTTGAGATTGGTGGTTATGCCTGGGAGAAAGCTGGCAAAATCTGGTATATAGCTTTACGCGATCGCTTACGTGCCAAAGCAGATTTTAAAAAAGCTGCCAGCGTCACCATTCAAATTGCTGGGGAACTCTACGGTAATGACAGTAATGAGCAGAAAGCTGTGCAGAACGCTTGGCAAAAGGTTGGAGTTATTTAGAGACGCGATTAATCGCGTCTGTACAGGAGTTAGGAGTAAATAGTCAATACTCAGCACTCAGGACAGATAAATCTGTTGTTTGTTGTTACTAAACTGGGAGGTGAGAACTATCATCTCCCAATCTTTGTATTTATCCCAACTAAATAACACAACGGAGAGCAAAAAAATGCGGGTATCATTTGAACGCACGGGCGGCTTTGCCGGGATCAGCAAGAAGACAACCGTTGATACAGATAGTCTGCCGCCAAATGAAGCTGCCACACTTCCCCGACTGGTGGAAGTTGCTGATTTATTTAGGCTACCTGAACTAATTACCTCGCCAAATCCCCAGAGCGATCGCTTTCAGTATAAGTTGACAGTAGAAGATAACGGTAAGCAGCATACAGTGACTGTCAGCGAGGCAGCATTGCCAGGAACCTTAAGACCCCTAATTGAATGGTTACAGAACATAGCGCAAAAAAGGTAATTTGCTGAAGAAGTCAAATAAAGGCTGATATAAATTCTAAATTTATCAGGGTACTATGAATAAACCAATCAAGCGAGCTTTTTTAGACACTGAAGATGGACAGATTCTTTATCGGATAGGCGGTGAAGGAGAGCCTTTATTACTACTGCATATGAACCCCCGCAGTAGTGACGAATATCGGGAATTAATGTCCATTTTGGTAAAAAAGTACCGCGTGATAGCGATGGATTTCATAGGTTTTGGTGAGTCTGATAAACCGCCAAGATTGTATTCAGTGGCGGACTACGCTAAAACTGTTATTGCCCTGTTAGATGAGTTGGGTATTGAACAAACAAACATTCTGGGGAACCACACGGGCGCTTTTGTTGCTGGAGAAGTAGCCGCAGCTTATCCTGAACGGGTCAATAATTTAATTTTGTGTAACGTTGCTGGTTTTGGTGAAGCTGGAAAAGCAGATTTAATGAAGCGATTTCAGGAAGGTTTCGTGATTCAAGAAGATGGTTCACACCTGATGGAAAGATGGTTAGCCCGTTCCAGATATGTGGGTTCTGCTGATTTGAATCATCGTTGGGTTTTAGATGATTTGAAATGCTTTGGCTATCCTTTGTATGCAGTTTGGGCAGTAGGAAATTACTGTATAGATGCCGCCCAAAGGTTTACTTTAATTAAGTGTCCCACACTGATCGTCTGGGGAATTGACGATGTGGAAGAATTCCAAAAATTAGGTTTAGCACTGGCAAAAGACAGATATTTCTTATCACAAGCAATTCCCCACGCTAAGGTTGTAGAGTTGCCAGATGGAAGCATCTGCATGATGAACCAAATGCCTGAAGAAATATCAAAGGTAGTTATAGAGTTTCTGGACAATAGAAATGTTTAAAACTCTATGCTCTTTTTAAATAGCGCCCAATAGGTGAACCCAAAACCTGTCCGTTATCGTAAATCAAATTTCCCCGCAAAAAGGTACTTTTTACCCGCCCAGTTAACTCCACTCCTTCAAAAGGTGTATAACCTTGTTGTGACTCTGACTCAGCAGCACGTACCACAAAGCTTTCATTGGGGTCTACCAACACCAAATCAGCATCATAGCCAATGGCAATATCGCCTTTTTCTAACAAACCAAAGCGCCGCGATGGGTTCCAAGATAGCAACTTAGCGATATGGTTGTAAGACATTCCCCGCTTGCTACCTTCACTAAATACACCAGAAAGTAAATATTCTGTACCGCCAAAACCAGACTTTGCTAACCAAATATTATTCGGGTCTTTAGCACTTCTTTTTTGTTCAGCAGAACAGCAAGCGTGGTCGCTAACTATCCAATCTACTTGATTGTTGAGTACTGCTTGCCATAAGTATTCCACATCGGCACGGGGACGAATAGGAGGGTTAACTTTTGCCCAAATTGTATTGGGAGTATCGACATCTAATAGCAAATGTCCGACAGTAACTTCTCGCCGAAAGTTAATATGAGGAAAAGCAGTTTGCATAGTCAAAGCTGCTTCCATTGCTTTACGCGAACTCAGGTGCAACAAATTGATATTTGCACAGTTAGTCTCATGTGCCAAATAAGAAGCAATGCAAATTGCTAACCCTTCGGAATGAGGTGGACGCGCTGCACTATAGGCGTGTAATCCGCTAAGACTAGAATCGTTTTCAACTATTTTGGTATAAGCGTTGAGAATTTCTGCAACTTCACAGTGCAAACTCAAGCTGATAGTATCTCGCGCTTCTGGATGTTTTTCTATTAAACGTGTTAGACCACGCATAATAAATTCAAAATGGGCGAAGTCGTACCGTTCCTCTTTATTAATCATTAAAAAGAGGTTTTGCTGGTCTGACAAACCATGCAACCCATAGCCGCCATAAAACATGAAGATTTTAAACGAAGATATACCGTGTTCCTCAAACAATAAAGGTATTTCGTCGATATGCTGGCTAGCTATCGGTGCGATGTGATAGCTATAATCTACAAAAAAATTACCTGCCGATAAAGCTAACACCTCTGGAAAAAAATCGCGGTAGGAGCCGCCTTTGTTAAGATAATACTGCCCTGTACGGATGTAATTTAAGCTGGTAGTCACGCCTCCCATTGCGGCTGCTTTACTTTCAGTCACAGCATCTTTGTCGAGGGGTTGATAGATACCGATGTGCATATGGGCATCCACGACCCCAGGAAAGCCCAGCAAGTTTTTGCCATCAAATACCTCTTTGCCTGTGTCTGGGCTAATATTAGGGGCAATCTGAGCAAATTTTCCATCCTTAATTCCTAAATCAAGTAGTTCGATTGCATCCTGATGGGGACGAACTACCCGCACATTTTTGATAATTTGATCTAATAGGGGAGTTTCAGACACAGTAGACCTCACACTAAAATGAGTTTAGTCGGGAATTCCAACATCATACCGGGACGCAGACCAAATCCTATCACCATGTAACGATTTTTTATTCAATTATCTTTAGGAGAAAAGACAATGGAAAGTTTTAATGAGTATCATATAGACCCAAAGGAATTTACTTTTCTCAAAAGTTTTGAAGATAGCTGGCAAGTGATTAGAGATGAGTTTACATGCTTTATTAAGGATGCATCTGATGACGAGTTAAAGTTAACTTCTGATATTTTGGGGCCTAAAAGTCAAACGATTAAAACCAAGGGTGATGCAAAATACAGTGCTTTTGGTATTTTATTTCAAGGTATGTTTATTGAAAAATATATTCAGGCGCATCAAATACAATATCCTGATTATGGGTCAGATGATGCATCACAAAAAGCACTTGCATTAAGAGAGAAATATTTTCCAAATTTGGCTAAGGTGATAAAAAATGTGAACTTTATCAATGATGAGATCATCAGAAATGTGTATTATGGTACATTCCATCCCGGCTTAGATATCAAGCTACATGTGAACTATAACCCTCATATGAATCGTGGCTATTTAGGATTGATTGTGCCAGAAGGGGATGTGGCTATGAAAATATGCCATGAGCAGCTTTATTGGCATGAAGGGAAATTTCTGGTTTTAGATCACAGCTATCCACACTGCCCGCATAATTACACCAATTATGACAGAACTGTATTAGTTGTAGACTTTTTTAAACCAGATAAACCTAGAGAGGAAGTTATCCGATTTGAAAAAGAGCAAGTCACACAACGTATGCAAGATAATCCTTACAGCTTAGGTGTTTTTGGGAAAAGCGATAAAGCTAAAGTAGAAGATTTTATTAAGTATGGTTTAGCTCATCAATTAGAGTGGGATAAAGCCTTATAACGGTTCTCAATTGCATGGAATACAGACCTAACCCCCTAACCCCCTTAGCGACGCGGGAAGGGGGAAAAATTCAAAGCCTCTCTCTTTTTATGAGAGAGGTTTGGAGAGAGGTCAAAACTGTACCTCACCCAATCGAAAACCGCTACATCTACGTTAAAACTAATAATTGAGGAGTAAGGTAAACTTAAGATTTAGATATGAACGCAACAACCTACAGAAAGTTAATAGCAAAACAACTGAATCCAGATTTTAAATTTGCTGTTGAAGTTGTCGAAGTTCCTATTTCCCAACCTGCTGATAGTCAACTTTTAATTCAAAACAAATTTGCTGGGGTTAATGGTGGCTTTGACACCTTACTTTGTCGTGGTGATGTTCCATATATTAACTTAATTCCTCCCTTTGATTTAGGTGTGGAAGCTGTGGGAAAAGTTGTCGCTATGGGTGAAAATGTCAAAGATTTTCAAATAGGTGATGCTGTAGTAACAACTTGGCGGGGTGGTGGCTATCGAGAATATCAGGTTATTGATGCAAACTTAGCGATGAAGGTGCCAGAAGCAACACCAGAGTTGCTAACACTAATGCCTACAGGTGTATCAGCTTTGGTGGCACTGGAACAAGTGGGAGAGATGAAAAGTAATGAAGTGGTTTTAGTGACAGCAGCAGCAGGGGGAACTGGTCATATTGCGGTGCAATTGGCAAAGTTAGCTGGTAATCATGTCATTGGTACTTGTAGTTCTGAGGCGAAGGCAAAGTTATTGAGAGAATTAGGGTGCGATCGCATTATCAACTATCGCACAGAAAATCTCAATCAAGTCCTCAAGCAAGAATACCCCAATGGGATTAATTTAATTTTTGAGTGTGTAGGTAAAGCCGTATTTGATACCTGCGTTGAAAACTTGGCAGTGCGGGGACGGTTAGTAGTAGTTGGTTTTATCTCCGAATACGTAAATAATGTAGAACAAATTACACAGCCACGCATTTATCAACAGTTATTTTGGAAAGCAGCTTCTGTGAGAGGCTTTCTCATGCCTCATTATCAAGAATATATACCAGAGGCACGCGATCGCATCTTTTACCTGTTCTACTCTCGGAAACTCAAAGTTGCAGTTGACCCAACCCAGTTTAACAGCATAGAATCAATTCCGGCTGCTGTTGAATATCTACTTAGTGGTAAAAATTGCGGTAAAGTAGTTGTCAGGTTTTAGCTGTCAACAATTGCCGTACACTTAATCTCAACGATTAGTCCTGGGGTCGATAGTCCGACTACCCCCAGACCAGTCCAGGTAGGAAAGTTATTGGTGAAATAGCGGTCTTTTACCTGCATAAAAATTGGCAAAAATGGAATGATATCAGGTGATTGACCAGAAGCAATAGCTTCTGTTTGAAATTCACCTAGTCCGGCTCCAGTGACATGGTATGTAATCATCTCAACTACATTATCGAATGTAGCTCCTCCTGCTTCTAGCACCTGATTAACATTCTCAAAAGCCTGAACAAACTGGGCTTCTATTCCCTTAACAACTTGCAAATTCTCATCTCTGCCTACTTGTCCTGAAATATATAAGGTATTCCCAACTTTAATACCAGGACAATAATGAAACTTTTCAAAAAGAATTTCCATCCCTTTTGGAATAATGACTTCACGATAGGACATTATGCATCTCCTGAATTTGGCACTTTCAACAACACAAATACTTTTACGATTAATTAAATTATGTGTAATTTTGGCAAAATGAATTAGCAAAACTTACTAATGGTAGTAATTTTACAACCTAAAAAGCAAAATTGTCTAAAAGTTGGATATTAAAGGGGAGCCATAATGACACAAGATTCAGAAAATACTTTAAAAGTTGCTCGGCAGGCGTTTGAGAATCTTACGTATGGTATGGCAACAGGAGAGTGGGAAGCATTGTTAGATATGCTAACAGAAGATTTTACCTTTTGGTTTCCAATGGGAAAATTCCACGGTTTGAATGTCGGAAAAGAGCGAGCTAGAGAATTTTTTGAGTACGTTTTTGAATCCTTTAGTCCTGGTTTGAACCTGACTGGTTTAGACCGTATTACTAGCAATGAAACAACGGCTGTCTTTGAGTTTCGGGATGAGGGACTTTTGTTCGGACAGCTTTACAAAAATCGGGTAGCAGTTTCCTTTGATGTGCGTGGAGACAAAATTTGTGGCTATAGGGAATACTTTGGCAGCGATGGGAAATCCTATTAAATAATTCGTAATTCCGAATTACGAATTATTTAATTCATTTTTATTAGTTTCTCTCAGGGTTGAGTTCGTTGATTTCTTTGCACTTAGCCTCTGCGGCTTGATATGCTGCTAAATAGTCTTGACCACCTAACATTACATCACCATAATATTCATAAGGTGGATCACCATAGATTGGTAATGGATCATCTTCTGGATAATCTTCTTTCGATTCTTCAATGATGGCTTTCAGTTTTTTAATGGTCAGCCTTTGTGCTGCAAAATACCAGAGTTCTTGGGGATTTTTGTTCAGGTGCGGCAATGTGGGATCGATAATGCGTACAAGTGAGTCATTCTCTAAGGTATCGTCTACCTCAATCCAACTGTGTTCAACTGGTCTGTATGGCTTCCCAGGAAAAGCTAAAAATCCCTGAATATATCTTGCTCCCTCGGTGGACAATGCTGCTTTGTAAGCATTATCAAACGGAGTGCTAGCCCTGCTGTTTATAAGTTCAGCAATTTTGATTGACAGCGTTTCATCCAATAGTTTGTTCATTAATAGCAAGGATTAGAGCAGCCATGAAAACATATTACCACTGCTCTTACGAAGGATTTTAATCATTTATAAAATCATGGGTTTGTGGGGGGATCAAGTTTTATCCGAACCGTTTTAGGACGACAAGGGCTTCCCCAACAAACCTGCCCAGAGGGCATATTAGTAAAAACACTACTACGAGCGCCAATCACGGCATTAGCCCCGATTTGCACTCCCGGACCAACAAAACAATCTGCCGCCACCCATGCACCATTGTCAATGGTAATACTCGCTGTTTTCAACCCAAAGGCAGGGTCTTGGAGATGATGACTACCAGTACACAGGTAACTTTTTTGAGAAATTACGCAGTGTTCACCGATGTGGATTTGATCAAGGCTGTATAAAACTACGTTATCTCCAATCCAACTGTAGTTGCCAATAGTAACTTTCCAAGGGTAAGTGAAGCGGGCAGTGGGTCGAATTAATACGCCTTTGCCGATACGAGCGCCAAATAGTCGTAGCAAAGCACAACGCAGAATATTTAACGGTTGAGGAGTGAGGGGAAAGGCGATCGCTTGTATAAACCACCATAATAAAACATACCAACTTGGACGCCCCCGGTCAAACCAAGATTGGTCATATTTGCGTAAATCTACGAAAGGTTGGTCATTTGTCATTCAATTTTAGATTTTAGATTTTAGATTTTAGACTTCAGCGTGACACTTCGACAAGCTCAGTGCGGAGATGCTCAGTCGAACAATTTTAGATTTTAAATTTTTCCTTCAATCCAAAATCCAAAATTCAAAATCTAAAATTGGCAGAGTTAGGAGTCAATAGTCAATAGCTTTCCCTTTGCTCCCCTACTCCCCTGCTCCCCATTTTCTTCCTTCGGGGTTGTTGCAGTATTTAAGTGACCACCACAGTTACGTAATTCGTAAAGTTTAACGCCAATTTGATATTCATATTGACTCAACAAACGTGCATAGATATATCCTGCTTTGCCATCTAAAAAACCGCGTTGAATGATATAAAACAAAACAAACCGCAAAATGGGTTTAAATGGCAGGTGTACCCACACTTTTTTCAAAAAGCGTTTGCGTTGCACCGCATCACCAAATAGATTAGCGCCAATAGTACCGCTATCATCTTTACCTGTGAGAATATTAAAATAAACACTGGCTTCCCAGTTGGAATAGCGGTTGTGTCGTTCTAACCAGTGATAAAGGTCGCGGAAGTCTTCGTGGAGCATATCATTTTTGAGATACCCAACTTTCCCCTGCAAAATCACATGTTCGTGAACTTCGTTATCACCAGTATTGGGAATGTCTTCTGTATTTAAATTTTCGTAGCGACCTTTTTTATGTTGAAATAAACGTAGATTCCAATCGGGATATTTACCACCATAACGAATCCATTTTCCTAAGAAAAATACGCGGCGGTTGAGGTAATAACCTGTATATTCATCGTTTTGAATTGCTTGGTCAATTTCTTCCCAAAGTTCGGGAGTGATGCGCTCATCGCAATCTACAATTAGCACCCATTGGTTGCGAAAAGGTAGATTATCTAAAGACCAATTTTTCTTTTTAGGCCAGCGTCCATTGAAGTCGAATTGCACGACATTTACACCGTGACTTTTAGCAATTTCAATGCTGTTGTCGCTACTTTGAGAATCTACTACAAATATTTCATCTGCTCTGCTAAGGCTAGCGAGGCAGGCAGGCAAATTTACTTGTTCGTTTTTGGCCGGAATTAGTACTGAAACTGGTATTTTAGATGACATATGACTATAAATTATGTTATTGGTTATTTCTTATTTGATGTGGATAAAAGACCCTGAATAGCAGCATTTAAGTAACCAATCTGACCGTAAGCATAAACAAGTTTGTCAAACCGTTCTGCTGGATCAGAAAAATATTGCAATGCCTTATACAAGCCGCGCACAAACCGTTCGCTACCTCGCTGCAATTGAGCGATACCAGCTTTACCAGCGAGTTGTTCTCGATAGCATTCACTGATACCCTGCCACCAGCCTCGGTTTAAAAACCAGGAGCGTTGGAGGCGCTCTGGGGCAACATTGTGAGCAACTAGTGCTTCGGGAAGATAAGCGACTTGCCAACCACGCTGTAGGGCAAATTCGGTCATTTGCAGTTCTTCATTAGATAATAAATTTTTCCCCACTCGACCGAGATGAGTATCAAAACCGCCAATTTCTTCTAGGAAACTGCGGCGGATGGAGTAATTTAAGCCTCTAGGTGTTGAGCCAGGTTGCTCGATGTAGATGGTACTGTCACCCAAGTCGTATGCACCTAGATTTGCAGCTAGCCCTGGAGATAGCCACCGTGGTTCTTGGATTCCTGGGGGCCAGATGAGAGTAACTTTGCCACCTGCGATCGCTAGTTTAGAATTATTGTAAGCAAAATATAAAACTTGTAGCCAGCGATCGCAGGCAACGGCATCGTCATCCAGATAAGC
Source organism: Nostoc sp. NOS(2021) (assembly GCF_017115025.1). GTDB lineage: Bacteria > Cyanobacteriota > Cyanobacteriia > Cyanobacteriales > Nostocaceae > Nostoc. Next base: position 15,303 of record NZ_JABXKM010000051.1, read on the forward strand.
CAGAATATCACTACTAGCTACTTTTGCACCCGTGTTGCGGGCGACAGATAAACCAATGGTGGGTTCAAAGACATACTTCAGGCGCGGATTGTGGGCCCTTTCTTCTACAACCTCACGGGTGCGATCGCTAGACCCATTATCAACTACCACAATTTCAAAGTCAGCAGCAAAATCCTGCGCTAAAAGGCTATCAATTGCAGCCCCTAAATAGGTATCTCGATTGTGGGTACAGATAATGGCAGAGATTTGGGTGTCTGGCATAGATAGATTTAATTTTGGATTTGAGATTTGGGATTTGAGATTAAAATCTAAAATCCAACGCACAACTGCTGAGAGCTAATCTAAACCAAAAGTTACTGACCCACCAACCGAGTTTCTTCGGAAATAATCTTTAAAACTTCACGTTTGTTGAATATGACTGTGTAAAACTACAAGAGTTTGGGCCAGTTGACTCAGACGGGTTTCTAAAGATTGCTTGCGCCCTAACAGTTGACGTAACTTTTGGTAACGAGCGATCGCCATGCTAACATTGGGAACCTGATCTGATGGACATGGGCGCGACCAGACTTTACCAGTATCGTCTACACCACAGAGGCGGTAGCCAGTAATAGATGATTGAAAAGATACTTTCCCACCAGTGGCGCAAATTTCTTCTACGTAGTTCATTAGGCGGTCAACTTCTGCATGGCGCAGTGTTGCGGTTCCTCCCGGTTCTGGTTCCTGGGGATTGGATTCTAACCAGCCATTAACAATTGGGCCTTCTAAGTAAATATCCTGAATTTGCTTCAAAATATTTTGTAATTCTGTTTGCCAACCGGCGACAGTTTCCTGAATTTCTTGCAATAGATTCATCGCCAATGCTGGATTGGCTCCGTGGCGATGGCTACTAAAGCTCGGAGTTTTCAACTTGGGTAGGCTGGGTGTTTTGCTACCATTCTCTTCTGCTTGAAAGGTCTGCACGGAGTCATGGTGAGGAAAGAAATTTTGTTCGTGAGGATAATCACTCTCAGTATCTCCGCCCAAGTCAACTGTTTGTGGTTGTGTCTTTAGTTCCCCATCCTCAGAGGATGGAGTTTGTGTACTTTCTGTGGGTTCGTTGGCTCCGACGCTGATTCTAAAAGAGAAAGGCCGTTTTGTCGTCGAATCAACTGTTTCAGCAGCAGAGGCAGTGCCGCGATTCCCTAAATCGTGTAGAGTTGCTTCTATGCGTTTTAAGCCTGCGTTCATAAAGACATCCTAAAGTTTGCTGTCCCCAGTGGTATTAAATAATTAAGAATGGGGTTGTTGGGATTTTTGGCTTTTGCCAGTTGGAGCATTAATGATGCTGGTGCTAATTTTATCTCTTAAAAGTTATTTGAAACCAAAAATCTCACCGATGAAGTAAAAAACTCCGGTGACAAATTGCAACCGTAGACATATTGTTAAAATACTCAGGAAACAACTTTGGGTAAAATCATTTTAGTAACAGGGCCAGCACGATCTGGTAAAAGTGAATGGGCGGAAACTCTGGCCATGCAGTCAGGAAAAGTAGTTGTTTACGTAGCAACAGCCACCGATAACCCAGATGATCAAGAATGGCATCAACGCATTTTAGAACACCAAAAACGTCGTCCCCAAGACTGGGTAACTTTATCTGTACCTGTGGAACTGTCTGCTACCCTCGCCGATGCCAAACCCTATACCTGCCTTTTAGTTGATTCTTTAGGAACTTGGGTTGCTAATCTTCTGGAACAGGACGAATCTAGTTGGGAAAACATCCTTGCAGAGTTGTTAGAGACGGTGGATCTGGTTGCTGCTGATATGCTGTTTGTAGCAGAAGAGGTGGGTTGGGGTGTAGTACCAGCTTATCCTCTGGGGAGGACGTTCCGCGATCGCCTGGGTTCTTTAGTGCGCCAGCTAGGTGTACTCAGTGAAACTGTTTATTTAGTTACTGGTGGTCATGTTCTTAATCTCAGCGTTCTTGGTTTGCCATTACCAAATAGAGAGGATGCTGGAACATTTAGGAGTCAAGATTCTTAACTCTTGATTCAAATTAATCTAAAATCTAAAATCTAAAATTGTATTATGGCAACCAAACAAGAAGTTAGAGGATACCTTGCCTACTGGTTCCAGTTGGGTAAGAAAGTGATTACGGGCAACGGTAAGGCAAGCATTTTGCCCCTATCGGTGCTAAATGGCGATCGCTATAGTGAAGAATTTGAAGAATGCTGGCAGAAAATTATCTCACCAGAATCGGGTGATTGTTACCTAGAGGGTACACATGAAACCATTGCTGAACTGTTGACACCAGCATGGGATATGCAGCCTTGTGGCCGTTGCAGTATGCCAGTAGCCAAGCGAAACGTCGGGATAGCGGCGTTGTTATGTCCCTGCAATGATTTACCTAACTGGCCTAATACCGAATTGCCAGCACCGCGAGAGCCAATTAAGACTCAAGACCAACTCAAAACAATTCGCGATCGGCTTGTAGATAATTTGGAAATCTCTTAGTTCACTTTGGTGCTTAGGAATTTGGCGTTGGACAAGTTTTATTAGCAAAATCACACTAATAAATATAGGGTTCTTGCCAACTCAGGGGAATTTCTAATAAGTCTCGCTGCATGGAATACAGACCACTCGTAGGGAACATTGCTCATGCGTGTCAACTTAAGCCCAAACCCCTTTAATATCATGTCCGGGTAATTAGTTGTGATTCCCATAGTCATTGCACCCCACCCCCAGCCCC
>NZ_JABXKM010000284.1 GCF_017115025.1 Nostoc sp. NOS(2021)
GTTGAAAGTCTGTTTGTATATAGGTTTTATCATCAGTTAATGTCCTAACCTTCTTATCCGTTGCTATAAGTCCGATATTTTTGGTATTTTAATATCTTCTTTTTTGACAGCATTTGCGTATTTTTTGGATAACAAATTAGTAGTAAGCGCTTAAGCGCTCACTACAAGCAAATTAATCCTAAATACCCAACCTTTGGTAAACCTCTTCTAAATGCCTCAGATGCTGCTGGGGGTCGAAACAGACTTCTAGTTCTGCTGGAGACAACTTTTGGGTAACGCGAGGGTCTTTGCTAATTAAGTCCTGGAAATTGCCTTCCGGCTTATTCCAAGCGGCGTGAGCGCTTTCTTGAACGATCGCATAAGCCTCTTCTCGGTTGCTTCCCTTGTCTATCAAAGCAAGTAGCACTTTTTGGCTAAACACAACGCCACCGTAACAGTTGAGATTTCGTTTCATGTTCTCAGGATAGACCAACAGGTTTTTCACCAAGTCGGTTATTTCTAATAGCATAAAATGCGTCAAAGTGCAAGCATCTGGCAAAATCACCCGTTCTACAGAACTATGGGAAATATCCCTTTCATGCCAAAGAGCAACGTTTTCCAAAGCTGCACCCGCATGACTTCTGACGAGTCGCGCCATTCCCGTTAGCCGTTCCGAACGGATGGGATTGCGCTTGTGTGGCATTGCCGAGGAACCTTTTTGACCTTTGGCGAAGAATTCTTCAACTTCCAGAACGTCTGTTTTTTGCAGATTGCGAATTTCTACAGCAAAACGTTCGATGGATGCCGCTACCAAAGCTAATTGTTGCACATAGTCGGCGTGGCGATCGCGGGAAATAACTTGTGTTGAGGCCGTATCGGGTTTAAGTCCGAGTTTTTCGCAAGCGATCGCTTCTATACGCGGTTCAACATTCGCATAGGTTCCCACGGCACCAGAAATCTTACCCACAGCGATCGTTTGGCGGAGTATTCTTAGACGTTCTTGGTGTCGCAACACTTCTGCTAACCAGCCAGCTAGCTTGAAACCAAAAGTAATTGGTTCAGCGTGAATACCATGCGATCGGCCAGCCATCACTGTATGACGATGTTCCCGTGCTTTTTGGCGAATTACTTGAATCAAATCTTCCAGACGTTGCAATAATATATCCAGGCTGGCAACCAATTGCAATGCTAAAGCTGTATCCAAAACATCGGAACTGGTTAAACCCAGGTGAATATAGCGTCCGGCATCACCTACATATTCATTGACATTTGTCAAGAAAGCGATAACATCGTGGCGGACTACAGCCTCAATTTCCAGCACCCTATTGGGGTCAAAATCTGCCTTGGCCTTAATTTCCTCAACCGCCTGAGATGGAATGTAACCCAGTTCGGCTTGAGCCTCACAAACAGCAATTTCGACTTGCAGCCAAGTTTTTAGTTTATAGGCTTCACTCCACAGATTAGCCATTTCGGGCAAAGTATAACGCTCAATCACAGTTCGGCACAGAATACAACCGTCATATTTTACAGTCTAATTAATGTAGATCACTTTTTAGTGCTGCTTTTTGCTCAGGGACGGAACTAGTTTTTGAATCCGAGGTGATGATACTAATCCTACCGTCAGCCTCGATATATGCAAACTTCACATCTGCTAAAAATTCCACACCTTGCTGACGTAACTTGCTCATCAACTCATCGTCTGTAATTAACTCTCGTTGCAAATGACGCTGAATCATCCGACCATTTTTTACCAGTAGCAGTGGCGGCTGATTCATAAAACGTTGGAACTGGGGCATTTTATAGCCTAACCAGTTCAGCAAGTAGCTCCAAAAAATCACAGTTCCTACCAGGATAGCGCCTTCAGTAATCGATGTATAATTACTTGCCATAGCATTTTGGGCAGCTTCCGCAAATAGCACAACTACGAGTAAATCAGTGATTCCTAGTGTTCCTAGTTGTCGGCTAGGAAGCATGCGTAGCACTGAGAACAGCGCCAAATAGACCAGCGAGCCACGGATAATCAACTCTAAGACGCTGATGCTAGGAACAAAGATTGCTTGCCAATTGATGAAAAACCATTTTTCCATTAGCACTGATTTTCTACCTTTTTCAATAGACTTCTGGAAAAAATCCAGTCTAAGGTTATTTATAAACACAGAGTAATTATCTATAATTATATGTGGTTTATTTCATAAAGGTGACTTTCATTAGAGGTTAAATACTTTAATCTATATCAGATTTAAAAATATAAACCTCCAACAATTAGGGATTAAAATCGCTGATTTTATCTTTTCTATTTTAATCGCTTTGGCTTTTTGAAATACTTAAGTAAGCGATTAATAAAGCTAGAAGATGGCTTTTTATTAGTGGACGATCGCCCCGTTGGAGCCGTGCCATTATATTTGGTGTTATCAGATAGAGGTACGGCATTTTTAGTTGGGGTTATGCCGCTTCCGTACCTTCTGGCATAAACTTGGGTAAACTCTGCACCGAAGAAAAGAATCTGTGCGGCATAGTTAACCCAAGCTAAAATCACCACCAGTGAACCAGCAGCACCATAAGCTGAACCAAAACTGCCATTACCTAAATATTGTCCTAATAAAAATCTCCCAATAGAGAACAAAAAGGAGGTGAGAATAGCTCCAATTAAAACATCACTCCAAGCAATTTTGACATCTGGTAGAACTTTAAAAATGAGTCCAAACAGGAACGTAGTGATGGCAAAAGAGAGGATGAAATTGAGAATTTGCCAGAGGAAATCGACACCTGGTAGCAAGTTGCTAAAGTATGTTACTAATGCTGCTAACCCCGTACTAATTACCAGAGAAACTAAAAGTAAAAAGCCAATCCCGATCACCATTGCAAAGGACAAAAAGCGTAAGCGAATCATGTTACTAACGCCACGTCCGGGTTTCGGTTTAACTTCCCAAATCGTGTTGAGGGAATCTTGCAACTCGGTAAATAAACCAGTAGCACCTAATAGCAAAACTACAACACTAATAATGGAAGCGATCGCTCCTGTCTTTGGTTTGTTAGCATTCTGAATGGCTGTTTGAATAAATTGTGCGCCGTCTGGGCCGACTAAACCTTGAATTTGTCCAACGATTTGACCCCTTGCCGCTTCTTCTCCAAATACTGCCCCTGCGATCGCAATTACAATAATCAGCAAGGGTGCAATAGAAAAAATCGTGTAATAAGCTAACGCCGCCGCTAACCGTGAGGCTTTATCCTCACTCCATTCTTTGAATGTCTCTTGTAACAACTTCCAAATTGCCTGCAAATTCATCCAATCAGTCTCCTTAAGGGATGTCGCTTAGTTCCTGATATATTGGATACTTATTTCTTAAGTAGCCACATCCACCCAAGGGAGTTTGTGCAGTGTTCTTGAGGAGGAATTTAGAATTTTATACTCACATGACAAGGCAATGTCTACGACGGGCGTAGCTGCGGCGCCAATTGGCGATCATAAAGATGTGGTGATTTTGATAATGTAGCAAAGCAATTATTATCTAAAAGCAATGACACAGACGGTAGCGATTACCACTCTTCAGGATGCAGAAAATCGATTCGGTTTTGTCCGTATTGATAGCAAAATGATTGTGGCATTACACTGAGAAGACACAGCAAAAAGGGCTTAACCCACGGAGGTGGGTAAAATATCGTGTAGACAAGCCAGCGCTGTGCGTATTTTCCCCCCGTTGAGGCGACTGTTCTAACTTTCACTGCATTCTATCGATTGTGCGATACTGAATCGCTTCCGCTACATGACTGGTTTTTAGCTCATCGTCTCCTGCTAAATCTGCAATAGTCCGCCCTACTTTGAGAACGCGATCGCTTGCTCTTGCCGATAAACCTAATTTTCTAATTGCTACTTCTAATAAATTGCGACTAGCATCATCTAACTTGCACCATTTCTGGAGATGACGACTTTGCATATGGGCATTGCAACGCAGATTTGGTTCTTCTTGGAAGCGGGTAATTGCGCGATCGCTTGCTTGTTGAACCCGTTCCCGTACTGATGTTGATGCTTCTCCCGTAGGTTGTTGGGTAATTTCTTCTGGTTTCAAGCGATTCACCGCAACTTGTAAATCAATTCGATCCATCAACGGCCCAGAAAGTTTTGCCCAATATTGCTCGCGTTGACGAGGAGAACAAGTACATTGTTGGATAGTATCGCCATAGTAACCGCATGGACAGGGATTCGTACTCGCCACTAAAGTAAACTGCGCGGGAAACGTTACCGATAGTTTGGTGCGCGAAATTGTCACATAGCCATCTTCTAAAGGCTGACGCAGAAATTCTAAAACATCACGTTTAAATTCCGTGAGTTCATCCAAAAAAAGTACACCCCTGTGAGATAATGATATCTCTCCAGGACGAGGGAAGCTACCACCACCGACAAGAGAAGGCCCAGATGCCGAGTGGTGGGGACTGCGAAAAGGGCGATCGCGTACCAATGAACCACGATTTTTCAATAAACCAGCCACCGAATGGATGCGAGTCACTTCTAAAGATTCGGCAAAACTCAGGGGCGGTAAAATTCCTGGTAAGCGTCGTGCTAACATGGTTTTCCCACTACCAGGTGGCCCGACAAAAATTAGATTATGCCCACCAGCAGCAGCAATTTCTAAAGCCCGACGCGCATGAGCTTGTCCTTTGACATCATGCAAATCTGCGCCAGGGTAGGATACTGTTGCTATCTCCCTTGTGCTATCCATCTGCACAGGTTTGTAACGCCCCGGATGATTTAAAAAATCCACCACATCAGACAGATGTTTGCAGCCGTAAACAGCCAAACCTTCAACCACTGCCGCTTCTTGGGCATTATCAGCAGGGATAACTAAACCTGCAATTCCCATCTTTTGGGCAGCTGCTGCGATCGGCAAGACACCAGCCACGGGACGCAAACTGCCATCCAGAGAGACTTCGCCCAAAAATAGATAATCCCCCAACAAATCAGCGCTAACTTGCTCAGAAGCCGCCAAAATTCCCACACTAATAGGCAAATCGAAACAGGGGCCTTCTTTGCGTAAATCTGCCGGAGTTAAATTGATCACAATTTTTCGCATGGGAAAGGCGAAACCTGCATTCTTCAGGGTTGCTTTGACTCTTTCTCTAGATTCTTGAATTGCTGAATCTGGCAGTCCCAAGACAACAATTCCCGGTAATCCCCCTGATACATCGACTTCTACGCCTACTTTGACGGCATCGATGCCCACAATTGATGCACTCCAGACTCTAGCAAGCATTTCTTATATTAACAGTAAACCTTTCAAATCTCTAGCAGATGAGTCGCTAGATTGGCATTAGTGAAACTACAGAGACGATTTTCCGATCAAAATAAGCTTTAGGTATTATCAAAATCTCCATTTAGTCACATGATGGTCACGTTAGCGGGTTGTCATTTCTTGCATCCAGTCTCTTAGCTACTCTCCCCCGCAGGGTTTGCACCTGAGAAACGACTGTTACCACTGACTCGACCCATGCCTTTAAACTGAGCTTGGCTTTAAGTCAGTAAATTCATAAATCAATTTTCGCAAGATTCTCTTTACTACCCAGTAGACACTTGGTTTCAGTCTACTGGGCAAAGCATGAATGAGTAGCATTTGAGTAGCGCTATCACTGCTTGCGATCGCCCAGAATCTCGGCAAGGATAGCTGTTTTGAGTAGTAAATGAGTAGCAGGATTGATACGAAACCTTAAAATGCCTGTAATGTCGTTAAATCCGTAGATTAGACTAGAACCACAGGGTAACATTCACAGGAATATTATGATGAGCGATCGCGACTATACATTAATCATTGACAAAAGCGGTAGTATGTCCACACCCGACCAAGTGGGTGGTAAAAGTAGATGGGAGATCGCCCAAGAGTCTACTCTCGCTTTGGCAAGAAAGGCGGAACAGTTTGACCCAGATGGCATCACCGTTTACGTGTTTGCCGGTAGATTTAAACGCTACGATGATGTTAGTTCAGCCAAAGTCGCACAGATATTTCTCGAAAATGACCCTGCTGGGACAACAAACTTAGCTGGTGTACTTCAAGATGCACTCAATAACTACTTTCAACGCAAAGCAGCCGGGAAAGCCAAGCCAAATGGAGAGACAATTTTAGTGATCACCGATGGTGAACCAGACGATCGCAAAGCTGTGTTTGAAGTAATCATTCATGCTACTCGCCAGATGGAACGTGATGAAGAATTAGCAATTTCGCTCATTCAAGTAGGTTCAGATGCCCAAGCAACTAAGTTCCTCAAAGCTTTGGATGACCAGTTACAAAGTGTCGGTGCTAAATTTGATATTTGCGATACCGTCACTTTAGACGACTTAGAAGAAATGAGCCTTGTAGATGTATTGACAAACGCCATAACTGACTAGTGTGTTGATCGTCTACTGTCTAGTAACTCTTAACTGGAGAATTGAATAATGCTAGAAAATCGTGACTATACCTTGATTATTGACAAAAGCGGCAGCATGGCAACCCAAGATCAAAAGGGTGGTAGAAGTAGATGGGTTGCAGCCCAGGAATCTACTTTAGCTTTAGCTAGTAAGTGTGAGGAATTTGACCCAGATGGCATCACTATCTATGTATTTGCTGGTAAATTTAAGCGATACGAAAATGTGACATCCAGCAAGGTAGCGCAAATTTTTCGAGAAAATGACCCCTCTGGTACAACTGACTTGGCAGGTGTGTTGAAACACGCAACTGATGATTACTTACAACGCAAAGCAGCCGGTCAAACAAAGCCAAATGGTGAAACAATTTTAGTGGTTACTGATGGTGAACCGGACGATCGCAAAGCCGTAATGAAGGTGATTATTGAAGCTTCTCGCCGCATAGATCGAGATGAAGAATTAGCTATTTCCTTCATTCAAGTCGGCACAGATCAGCAAGCTACCCGCTTTCTCAAAGTCTTAGACGATGAACTCCAAAGTGCTGGTGCTAAGTTTGATATTTGTGACACAATTACTATGGAAGATATGGAAGATTTGAGTCTATCGGAAGTGCTACTCAATGCCATTAATGACTAGCTATACCATTTATTAGGAATTGCCAAAATGGATGCCATTGATAAGCTGTTAGCTCAACTTCAAACTGAATACAAAGAAGTACAACCAGAACAGCAGCAGTCAAAATCAGCCACAGCCAAATCCTTTATCCCACCATCGCCAAAGTCGGCATCTTTCATGGATAACCTTTTGGCAGAAGTTCAGGCTGATTTTGCCCAACAGGATGTTGCTCTGGAGTTAAAAAGACAGCAAGAACTAGAACAGGAACGTATTCGACAAGAACAACTCAAAGTCAAACAACTAGAGGCTTTGAAAGTGCAGGCAAAAGAATGGTTAGCCAAAGTAGATCCACTTTCGTCCGAAGGACTTTGGTTTGAAAGGTTTGCTGAAAGTTACTCCTCAAAACTAGAGGCAGCGATTGAATATTTAAGAAACAATGAATAAACAAGTCAAAATTCTTGCATTAAAGACCCCACTGATAAATCTGCTAGCTCGAATTTAAAGTTAGCAATTATTATTTATTATCTATAATCCAATAGGCTGGGGTTATATCAAGTTGGGGTGATTACTTATAATAAAATCTATCAAGGAGGGTTAGGGAGGATCAAGCCTTAACGCAAACGTATTGACCTCTGCTCAAGATTGATGGCGATGTGTTCGAGCTAAATGTTGAACAGCCCATTCATGCATAGCATAGAGAATTGGTTGCAAAGTTTCTCCTAAAGGCGTCAGGGAATATTCTACTTTGGGTGGAATTTGGGGATAAATTTCTCGATGAATAATGCCGTCTTCCTCCATTTCTCTGAGTTGTTGGGTCAGCATCTTTTGCGTAACTCCAGGTAAAGCCCGTTGCAACTCACCAAACCGTTTGACGCCAGTCATTAATTCTCTAATAATCAAAACTTTCCAGCGTCCGCCAATCACCTTTAGGGTAGTTTCTACTTCACAAGTCAGCCTGCGATGATTTTCTGCTTCAGCTTTCATAGTTTTTTTGTAAGAAGAACCTGACTCAGGTTTGCTGGGTAGTACCGCTAGTTCTCTGATTATTGCTTGTTTTAGGTCTTCCATAACTAGTGTTTACTGATTTTTCTTAATTCCTTTAGGAATACTGAAGAACCTCAATTACTTCAAAATCCTAATAGGCAATTCAACCTCAGCATAGGACAAAACATCTGTCTCGAATGGCATTTTTGGCCTGGATTGCCCACGAATTGGAGCGGCTAATCCCTGACAAAACCAAAATCGGCAGGCGGAAACGATAAAGGGATAAGAGTAGGGTTACTTTTCCTGCTTCACCAAGGATTGCCAACCATTGTAAATCCAGCCCAATAATAAGGATGCATAAGGGATTGTTCAGCTTCATCAACACTGTCAGTAGGTAGAGGCAAGTTCCCGACTACTCCCAAACCTTGCACTTGACCATTCTTTACGTAAATCTCCCCTTTGGCCATAGCAACCTGAGCCTCTCTGAGAGCTTCTGCCTTAATCGGAGCTGTCCTCAAGTTCTGATAAAATTTCGTCATCAACGCTGCTGTACCAGCATCGCTGACTGACCAAAGACTGGCAACAGTAGTTTTCACACCTGCCAACACTGCTAAACCCGCAAATCCCAGCTCGGACTCTTTATCCCCTAAAGCTGTTCTACAAGCACTCAGCACCAGCATTTCAACTTGGGGTTCATTCAAGCGCAACTCTCGTAATTGGTTCAAGCGTAACTTGTCCTCCCATAGTTGAATATAGGAATTGCTCAAAGCGCCAGTAGCAAAATCGGCATGGGTTGCCATGTGAATAATCCCAAAAGGTTGTTGGCGGCGGATAATTTTGAGATTTTCTAAAGTAGCTTGCTTGTTCAACAATAATTTGCCCTGCCAGAGCTTAGACACTAGTGTTGATAACTCAACGGGGACTGCTGGTAAAGGCTGTTGCCCCTGAGTACTCTGAGAAACCCCCAGCGCTAAAATTTGAGATTTTCTAATGTCTTTATAAAGGGTGTTAGTCAAGCTAAGACTGGGCATCAAGCCAATACTGTATTTTTCTACTAGAAACCTCTTGCCATCATGAAGTGCTGCCATTGGAGTTGAACGTAACCCGATGTCTGGTAAAAAAACCAGATTGTTGATTCCTCTGGCTTGTAAATCTGCCTCTAGTGGTGCAATAATCCAGCGATAAAGTTGTTGAGATGAACGTAAATAACCGGTGCGGCGACGGTTTTGTGGACTAACGATTTGGTCACGAAATTCGTGAGCTACTTGGAGAACTTTGGCTCTGGTCGTTTCTGGGATGCGCTTGCGGATAGGATCACCTTTTCTTGTTACTACCACTAGTTCCAGTTGGTCGCTATCCTGCTCTGGTATGGTATTCAACTGTTTAGGAAATTTTTTAGCTTTGCCTAAATTTACTCCTGGTTGAATCTCCACAGGGACAAAACTGGTGTAGATAAATGCAGGTTTAACACCCGTAGCTTCTTCAATTTGGCGAGCAATTTCTTTGGCATCATCCAGTGTTTTGATTCTAGGAGTGGGTATGCCTAAATGGTCGGCAAAATCATCTGTGAAATCGCCTTCAGGAGTAGGATTGGTATCAATAACGGGGTGATCAATCTTAGGATTATTGGGGCCCGGGTCAATCGGTTTACCTGGATTGCATTGGAATGTGCAGGGGGCAGGATTTGGCTTCTCGATTGGTGGCGTGTCGATTGGTGGCGTGTCGATTGGTGGCGTGTTGTTTGGTGGCGTGTTGTTTGGTGGCGTGTCATTTGGCCTGATGTTGATTGCTACCTGTACAGGTATTGAGGATGAAACAACATCGCTAGCTCTGACTGTGAAAGCATTGATTAGCCCTGTGCTATCAGTTGGTGGTGTGTAATTTAGTGTTTCACCTACAACTATTGTGTTTCCCGCAGCTAAAACGGTATTGCCTCGTCTCAGAGTTCCTGCTTGGATAGTATCAATTAAAATGGATGTATTATCTAGATTGACATCGCCAGTGCTGGCAGTAAATGTGAAGGTCAAGGTTTGATTGGGTTGAGCGTTAGATGAGAGAAGCGAGTTTGTCGTCAGTGTAGGCGGTGTGTTGACAGAAGTAATGACGATACCAGGTGGAGTACCGCTAGCATCTCCACCATTAGGTAAAACTGGAAAGCTATTTGAAGCGATGATTGAATTGTCGCCTGTATTAATTGACCCTGCTGTGCCATTAACACTCGCATCACCTACAGTAAATGGTACATTGTTTGGGCCACCATCGTGTTGAATTTTGATAGTACCTCCTGCAAGAGGTTGAACGGTAGTAATTCCTCTAACAGTAAAAAATCCGCCAGTTGCGATCGTTTCACCTGTAGAAGTTGTGCCTATTCCTTGAACTAGTCCGTTGGTCAGAACTTGCACATTGCCACCTTGAACAGTGTTAGCAACGTTCGTTGTGCCCCTAGTGTCGATGCTTCTAAAGCCAATTGTGCTGCCAGCAGTATTGGTAGTCTGTAAAGTAACGTTGCCACCTGTAGCGTTGCCACCTCCAGTATTGACTACAGACGAGTTAATTACCCCTGTGGTGATATTGCCTGCGGCATTGAGAGTTACCGAGCCACCAGTTGTATTGTTAAAAAAGGTATTATTGTCGTTGGTGTTGAGGTTGGCTAAGGTAATTGCACCATTGGTGGTGGTAACATTTATATTGCCAGATCCATAGCCATTTCCACTGGCAATAATGTTGCCTGCACTAATGTTGCCACTGGCAGACAAAGCTGCATCCCCACTTCTACTAAAATCACGAGTTGTGTCTAAATTTCCCAGTAATAGGCTCGCTCCCGAAATGTTTATTGCTCCTCCCTTTGTCTGGATTGTGTTGGTGAGATTAGCAAAGTTTACAGAACCGCTTTGTGAACTCAGGCTGAAGCTACCGCCATTACCCAAGTCTAATGTAGCGACACCAGGGGTAGTCACTCCGGGCGTAGCTCCGGTGATGTCATTGATGGTAATATTTCCTGTGGCTTGTAAGTTGATATTTGCACCCGAAGCTGCGATCGCACCCCAAGAAACGGTGTTAGCTCCATTATCTGGAGAGTTAAACGGTATATTGCCAGCCGTAGCATCAAAATCACCCCCTGCGGCATCAATAATGGTTAATGTGCTGGGGTCTAGTAATAAAGTACCAAAGTTACCATTGGGGGCTGAAGCATCTACCAAACCTCTGAAGGTCAAGAAATTTTTGCCTGATACTTCTACAAAACCACCATTCCCGGCATTTGCTCCTCCACGAGCCGAAATGTTACCAAAAAACTGAGTTCTATCGTTACCCCAAACAATGACGCGTCCGCCGTTTCCATTCAAATTACTATCAGCAGTAATGACGGAGTTTGAGTTAACATAAGTCTGATCTGCGTTGGGTAAAGTCCCCTTACCTTGGTAATCGCCGCCAATTAGCACAGTGCCGCCGCCATTCGTTCCAGTAGCGTTAATATTGACATCAACCACCGCAACTTTTTTACCCAAAGCAGTTACTGTACCGCCTGTTTGACTCGATACATTCACTTTGCCAGAAACAATCGTTGTACCTGGAGTTGTGGAAATTGTGACATTAGAGCCTCTCAGTTGCACAGTCCCGTCAAGATTGGCAGTTAACCCCGTGTTACCAACTGTGAGCAATTCGGGTAAAGATGCAATCGGGATTGTCCAAGTATTGGGTTGCTTGGTACTAGAGGCGAGGGGCTGAATTTCCAGACTCAACAGATTTCCTGGCTGACTGAGACGCACCCAATTTTGTCCGGGTACGGATGTGACAGAAATCTGTCCTCCCGGTGCCGAAATTTGCCCGGTGTTCACCACAGTACCGCCCAATAAATTCAAATTCTGCCCAGTACCTACTGCCAAATTTCCAGCATTCACGATCGCTCCTGGCTGGCTAGTACTAAAGGCAAATCCGTTGGGGTTTCCCACTAAAGCAGTGTAGTCATTAACACCGATGGCGTTGAACCAACTGCTGCCAAAACCAATGCCGTTGGCTGTTGTCGCCGTGAAAGCACTAGGCACATTTAAGCTGGCGTTTGCTCCAAAAATAAATCCGGCTGGATTCATCAAGAAAAGGTTAGCATTGCCACCTGTTACCTGAATTAAGCCATTGATGATCGAAGGATTACCACCTGTAATTCGACCAAGAATATTTTGCAGCGCTGGACTGGCTTGAAAGTTGGCGATTTGTTTTGGTTGAATGCCAAATTGCTGAAAGCTATGGAAGAGGTTAACACCATCCCTAGAAGTTGTACCGCCGGTGATATCAAGTCGGTTGCCGTTGGGTGTAACAATTGTGTTTGTACCATCAGTAGCAGGGACAATTTGTTGTGCTTGGGTTAATCCCGCACTCATCGCTGTCACCAGAGGCACAATAACTAACAGGGAAGCGGCGATGCTGGACAGCAGAGATTTTTTGCGCCGCAATATGAAGCGACCTGCGGGCAATTCTACATCTATTTGTAACTTTTCTGCTAGTCCGCGCCGCCAAAGTGCTTGGGCGATCGCCTTACCAGACCAGAGTATTTGTTCTTTTTTTCTAGCAACAGAGATGCTTTGGGAATGATTCCTATACAAGTACAGGGGCTGTTTGACTCGGCGCACATGGGTTACTTCTGAAAGTCGTAGACACAGGTCGTAATCTTCGGCACAGCGGAACGACTTGTTAACACCTCCCACCCGATCGTAAACTGAACGGCGCATTAGGCGGAAGTGGAAAGTCATGAAGTTTACCAACAGACCTTCTTGGGAGTAGGGAATGTCACAACGATGACCGTAGCTGATGACTTGGCTGTTTTGATCAATATTTAAGTAGTCGGTGTAAACAAATCCTGTTTCTGGATGGCGGTTGAGAACTGTAGCGGTTTGGGCGAGGGCGGTAGGGGCTAGGATATCATCACTGTCTACGATACCAATGTAAGTGCCGCTAGTTTGGCCGATCGCTGCCTTACAAGCCGCCGCAACTCCTTGATGGTGTGCAAGGACTACCCGCACTCGCCCATCTTGTTGAGCATATTCGTGAGCGATCGCCACTGATCCATCTGTGGAGCCATCATCCCAAATTAGTAGCTCAAAGTCTTGCCATGTCTGCGCTAAAACACTAGCGATCGCTTCTTCAAGGTAAGACTCCCGGTTGTAATTGACGATCACAATGGAGATCAGTGGTGACATCGAAGTATTCCCCAGTTTTTACCTGTTACCACAATATAATGCTAAGGACTATCACGTAGAATAAATCGCTGTTAATTATAGTTTTAGTTACAAATCTTCTGAAATCTGAATGTCAAAAATATGATATTCAAATATTCATGCACCCATAGCATACTCAAAAACCAAAATCAGCTAAGTCGTAAGATAAGGCATCCCACCGAGGAGAAATGAGAAAAGAAACAGAAACTGGTGTTAAGCCTAGAACCACGACTCAGCAACGAATTGTCTGTTTCTCTCATCAGTTAGATACTTGGCGGAGTTTGGCAACTACTAAATGGAGTAAGCACAGTTTCAGTTTTCAGTGCGGCTTGCTAATTCTGCCTGCGATCGGGATTGTAACTGCAAATGGACTTAGAGCTACAGCAAATATCTTTACACCTGACTCGGCTCAAAATAGCAGTCCGCCAAAGTTACAAATAGTACAGGAAAAAGAACCTGACCCGGTAACTAACCCCAATCAACCAGAACCGAACCCCCAATCATCTCCACCACAACGCATTCGGGTTCGCAAAATCCAGGTTGTAGATAGCACAGTTTTTAATGAAAATGACTTTAATCCAGTATTGAAACCGTTTGAAGAACGGGACTTGACTTTAGAAGAAATCAGACAAGCCGCAGATGCCGTTACTCAGCTTTACCTAAATAAAGGCTATTTAAATTCCAGAGCGATTCCAGACACTCAGCAACCTATTACCGCAGATGGTGTTGTGGTAATTCGGGTGTTTGAAGGGCGTTTGACAGAGATTAACATCGAAGGGACGCGGCGATTAAACCCATCTTATATTCGTAGTCGCATCCAATTAGGTGCCGGTATTCCTCTGAATACTGGTAAGCTCGAAGAACAACTGAAACTGTTGCGACTCGATCCCCTATTTACAAATGTGGAAGCGCGGCTGCGTCCAACGGGTAAGGTTGGTCAAAGTATTCTCATTGTCAGAGTTGAAGAGGCAAATCCTTTAACTGGAAGCTTGGGTGTAGATAATTATTCGCCTCCGAGTATTGGTGCGGAAAGATTGGGTGTTGAACTGCGCGATCGCAATTTAACCGGTATGGGAGATGAGTTAGCAGGCTCCTATTATCATACGCTCTCTGGTGGTTCCGATGTCTTTGATTTTAGCTATCAAGTTCCCGTTAACGCCATGAATGGCAAGGTGCAGATTAGAGCGGCATTTAATCGCAACGAAATCACTGAGCCACCCTTTAATGTGTTTGACATTCGGGCAAATCAGGATATCTATGAAATCAATTATCGTCAACCATTGATGCGATCGCCCAAAGAAGAGTTTGCCCTATCCTTGGGATTTACCTATGAAGATGGTCAAACCTTCCTTTTTGATCACCTGGCAACCCCCTTTGGCATTGGGCCTGATGCCAATGGAGTTAGCCGTACCAGTGTAATTAAATTTGGTCAAGATTATATTAGGCGCGAACCTCAAGGAGCCTGGTTTTTGCGATCGCAATTTAGTTTTGGCATTGATATATTAGATGCAACTATCAATAATGATCCCATACCTGATGGTCGCTTTTTCAGTTGGTTGGGTCAAGTACAGCGCGTGCAGCAACTCAGCAACGATCAGCTGTTGCTCATCCAAGCAGACTTGCAGCTTACACCAGATAGCCTTTTACCTTCTGAGCAATTCGTCATTGGCGGTGGCCAGTCTGTAAGGGGATATCGCCAAAATATCCGTTCTGGGGATAATGGATTTCGTGTAGCGATGGAAGATCGGATTACAGTGCAGCGCAATGAATCTGGATTATCCACGATTCAACTAGCGCCATTTGTGGACATGGGAGGTGTCTGGAATCAGTCTAATAATCCCAATCCGCTACCCAATCAAACTTTTCTGGTGGGCGCAGGCTTAGGATTATTGTGGAATCAGGCAATGGGAATTGATAATCTCTTTATGCGACTCGATTACGGATTTCCATTTATCGATCTGAGCGATCGTGGTAATAACGCTCAGGATGATGGCTTTTACTTTAGCCTTCGCTATCAACCTTAGTAAAGTGGTGCTTTAGCTAAAGGCTGTCAGTTATTTTTTCTCTCTTGTGGGATTTTCTGTGTTAATTTTTAATGACTTTTAGCAGTATAATCTGGAAATTGAGCAGATTTGATTACAAAGTTTTAACTGATATATTTTTTGTTTTTCTGAAAACATTGTATTCTTATTATTCATTTCATCAACACCCAGCAATGAAAAATTTGTTTCCACTATTATTGAGTGCTATTCTCTTGGGTAGCACAGCGGCTTGTAATAAAACTAGTATCCCGACCAACAGCACTGCTACTAGTAATAACAAAACTGCAATAACTGATACCACATCGAGTCAATCTAACAATCAACTATCTGTAGCAACTGGAACAAGTTTTGATACTGTTCTTCAACAAGATATATCTACAGCGAGAAATAAAAATAACGACAGCTTTGTTTTACAAATTAAGAATTCCTTGAAAGGAGGAAATAAAGTTCTTAAAGATGGTCAAATTCAAGGACATTTGGAAGATGTAGTCAAAGCTGCCAAAGGGAAAAAAGCGAGTTTACATTTGGTTTTTGATGATATTTCGCTAAAAAATGGAGCATCTTATCCCATTGATGCTACTTTAACAAACACTCAGGTAGAAACAAAAACTAAAGGTAAGTTCATTCAAAATACAGGCATTCTTTTAGGCGGTGCAGTTGCCGGACATTTTCTTGGTAATCAAGCTAAATTCAAGCATGGTGGGCTAGCAGGTGGTACGGCTGCGGCTGCTTTCGTCTTGTCTAGTCCTGGTGGAGAAGTTGCTCTCAAAAAAGGTACAAACATTAAACTTAAACTTAATTCTGCTATTGGTACTACTCAATAAACCATGCATCCTGGTTCTGAGCAGATTGAAGCGTCGGGCGAGAAATTATTACCGGAATTTTACGCCCGCGCTCCTAAACTGACTCCTGACTAATAAATCACTATCTGAGGTTGCTCAATTGTGCCATCGGGCATGATAGTATCTCGAAACTTCGCATAAATCAGCTTTGTCTCCCAAAGGTTTGCTTTACTCAAGTTTGCCTTGGTTAAATTTGCCCATGTCAAGTCTGCACCAGTTAAGTTGGCCTCAGTCAAATTAGCTTCTAATAATTTTGCTCCACATAGCTTTGCTCCTGCGAGATTTGCAAAACTTAAGTTAGCTTCAATCAGCGATGCTTCAATTAATTTGGCTTTACTTAGGTCTGCTTCTCTCAAATCCGCATCACACAAAGAAGCACCCCAAAGATTACTAGCGATGAATTTCACCCGCCATAAAAAAGTTCCGCACAAATTTGCTCGTGTTAAATCAGCATTAGTCAAATTAGCTTCACACAAAGATGCTTCATACAAATTAGCTTCACGTAAGCTAGCTTGCATCAAATTTGCGCCACTTAAATTAGCACGAGTGAGGGCACAGCCAGACAGATTTGCACCACGCAAATCCGCTCCTATGAAGTTAACACCACTTAAATCAATTCCTTTCAGGTCGATTCCACTCAAGTCACATCCACTGAAATCTCGGCGCTGAAAATATTTATTTGTGATTTGACTTAATATAAATTCTTGCTTATCAGCATAATTTTTCATGGGATTCACCTCTGGGTGTAATTTATCTCAAAGGTCGAGTCTGGTAGTTACCGTATATTGAGAGTACACCCCAAATGGAGATCAGATCAGTAAATAATCAAAAATAAATTCCCCAAAAATCGCCAATCACCTGAAAATAGGCTTTTGAAGTGGTTTTTAAAACAAAAAATGCTGACATAGGTCAAGAAATATTCATACAACAGGAGTCAGGAGTTAGGAGTCAGGAGGGAAAAACTTTCTGTTTGTTCCCCCAATGCCCAATACCCAATACCCAATACCCAATCACTAAAATTCGCGTTGTGAAAAGATAAGAATAGCGATCGCTAACAACATGGCACTATAAAGTAAGCCATAGCCAGCATTTGTAATCAATGCAGTTGTGTCAGGTAGTGCTTGCAAACCATAAACGGCATCATTTTTCAAATCTAATCGAGATAAATCTGGCAAGATGAGAAACAAACCTTGAGTTAGACCTTCCATACCAGGGTTGCGGCTAAGACGCCCAAGTTGTACTAAATCTTGAGTAATATTTCCGATTAAATATACCGCAAAGGTTAAAATAGTCGCTAGCAGAGAAGCCGTAAAAACACCGAAGGTAATAGCCACAGCGGTGATTAATGATAACTGCAAAAATAAGAAAATTGCTGCAATTAGAATGCTTGCCGTTGGATGAGGAATGTTACCAAGTTGCAGAAATACCAGATAAATTGCTGTCATCGTGGCGACAAGTACAGCTAGTATTGCGGATAAACCCAAGTATTTGCCGATGATAATTTCGCTGCGGCTGACAGGTTTAGCAATTAACATCAAGATAGTGCGTTTTTCAATTTCTTTATTAACCAGTCCCGTACCAACAAATATCGTAATAATTAACCCGATGGCATTCATCGCCGCCATCCCAAAGTCTAAAAACATTTTATCTTCAGTCGTAGCGGCAAATTCAGGAAGGACGCGGAAGGCAGTGGCGAGTATTAGCGCATAAAAACCGATAATATATAGGATGCGATCGCGTACCACTTCCTGAAACACATTCTTTGCTAGTACAAAAATTCTGTTAATAGTCATATTGTCATTGGGCATTGGGCATTGGGCATTGGGCATTGGGCATTGGGCATTGGGCATT
>NZ_JABXKM010000081.1 GCF_017115025.1 Nostoc sp. NOS(2021)
CCACTCCCCACTCCCCACTCCCCACTCCCTCAATATTCCCCTCCCTTGGGATCATATTGATACCGGAATTGACAAAAAGTGGCTCCAAGAAGACTTACAACGCGCCTTAGAAGCTGCAATTGTACCCGACTGCTCTTTTGAAGGTTGTTCTCACTGTGGCGTCTGTGGCACAGACTTTGGTCATAACGTTGTGATTGAATCACCCGCTATCCCAAAATTCGCTGGGGAGTTTGTCCCCAACAAAACTAAGGCACAACGACTGCGAGTTTGGTTTGGGAAACAGGGTAATATGGCTTTGATCAGCCACCTAGATTTAATCCGTCTGTTTGACCGAGTTGTGCGACGAGCAAGCTTGCCAATCGCTTTCACCGGTGGGTTTCATCCCATGCCGCGAATTTCTGTAGCAACTGCTTTGGCTCTAGGGGCTACTAGTAGTGGTGAAATAGTAGATTTTGAGTTAACTGTGCCAGTAGAAGTTGATACTTTTCGAGAACAGTTGGCTCGTGAAATGCCCACAGACATACCTATATATAATGTGGAGCAGATAGATTTAAAAGCTAGTGCCGCGACCCAACTGCTGGAGGCCGCAGAGTATTTGATTACTGTAGCAACACTTGCAGAAGCAACACCTATACAATGGCAAAACTGGATTGATACAATCAAAGCAAAAGAGGAACTTTGGTACGAGCAAATAACAAAGTCAGGCAAGAGCCAGTTAATAAATCTGCGCGATCGCTTATTTGAACTGGAATTAGTAGAAACCCACAATAGCAAAGCAGAATCTATATCATCTGTGATCCGTTATCGAGGTAGCTATCGCCAGGACGGTTTGCTGTTGCGTCCCGAACAAATCCTGTTTATGCTAGAGGCAGTGGCTAGTGTAGAATTTCAACTCCTGCACATCCACCGCAATCGGCTAATTTTAGGGGTATAATCCCTGTAGGGCAGCTTGCTAGTAGTTGTCCTAACATGGCACATCGTAAGAATTGATTTTTAGCAAGGTTGCGTTAGAATGGTGTGAAGAGAAATTTTCTGGCGCTGCATTGAATTAGCTGGTTCACTACCCTGGTATTCAGGGGGCGAAAGCATACATATTAGAGTGCAACTTCTAGGATTTTATCCCAGAAAAACAAAAGGCAGATTAAAGAACACTCTCTCTATAGCTACCTTGTGAATCAGTAACTAACAGCAGGCTCGGTTAGCTTCTCTAAGTTCATGCTTTTTAAACAACTGCTGAATGTCTAATCTACAGTAGTACCCAAGAGCTAGTGCATTACTTTTCTAGAGTTGAAGCAACTGCCGTCGGTTATGCCGACTTGTAGACGTTCACAGACGCGCAAAGGGCTGCTTGCCATAGGCTAGGGCAGCTGAAGGCAGGGTAGCAGCTGGCGTTGCTGAGTATAACCCTAAGGATAAATCCGGGGAATGGAAAATAGAAATAGTTTCTTTTTCTTAACGACTTCAGTAGGTTACTCTCAAATCAAGCGTCCTGAGTTAAAAGCTCACTCAGGATTTAGAACTTTCAACTCAGAACTCTCTTGATTGAGGGTATTGCATCACGAATCAACCACGGATGGTTGATTTAATTGCTGAAACAATACGCAGCCGTGTAAACGCTCTTAAGAGCGCCAATAGCTATTTAACTTAGAAGCTCAGATTTGCGATTTTTATTACCAGTAGCACCTTTTAAGGGTTGTAGGACAACAAAGGTATAACAAACCTTCAAACCTATTGGTGCTGCCAGTTTTTGAGGAAATTGAATGCCAAAACAAATTATCATCGCGGAGCAGCACCAAATTGCTGCGGTTTTTTCTGAAGATCAAATACAGGAACTCGTTGTTGCTACAGGTCATCATCAAATAGGTGATATCTACTTAGGAGTAGTAGAAAACGTATTGCCTGGGATAGATGCGGCTTTTGTGAATATTGGCGACCCAGAGCGCAACGGTTTTATTCACGTCACCGACTTAGGGCCATTGAAGCTAAAGCGTACCGCTGCGGCAATTACAGAACTACTAGCACCACAGCAGAAAGTTTTGGTGCAAGTAATGAAAGAGCCAACGGGGACAAAAGGGCCCAGGCTCACGGGTAATATTACCTTACCCGGACGCTACGTAGTACTGATGCCCTATGGCAGGGGCGTAAATTTATCCCGACGGATTAAAAGTGAAAGTGAGCGCAACCGCTTGCGGGCGCTGGCGATTTTGGTCAAACCGGCGGGAATGGGTTTGCTTGTGCGTACAGAAGCCGAAGGCAAACCAGAAGAAGCGATCATGGAAGATTTGGAGGTGCTGCAAAAGCAATGGGAGGCGATCCAGCTGGAAGCGCAGTCCACCCGTGCTCCAGCACTGCTCAACCGGGACGATGACTTCATTCAGCGCGTATTGCGGGATATGTACGGCGCGGATGTAAATCGGATTGTCGTGGATTCCAGTACTGGTTTGAAGCGCGTAAAGCAGTACTTGCAGAATTGGAGTGGAGGTCAAACACCGCAGGGATTGTTGATTGACCATCACCGCGATCGCTCCCCAATTTTAGAGTACTTCCGCATTACTGCCGCGATTCGAGAAGCCCTCAAACCGAGAGTAGACCTACCTTCTGGAGGCTATGTCATCATTGAGCCGACTGAGGCATTAACCGTAATCGATGTTAACTCAGGTTCCTTTACGCGATCGGCAACAGCTAGAGAAACAGTTTTGTGGACAAACTGCGAAGCTGCAACAGAAATTGCTCGCCAGTTGCGTCTGCGGAATATCGCCGGGGTGATCGTCGTTGATTTTATTGATATGGAATCGCGACGTGACCAACTGCAAGTTCTCGAACACTTTAATAAAGCACTCAAAGCAGACAAAGCTCGTCCCCAGATTGCCCAACTTACCGAACTGGGTTTAGTAGAACTCACCCGCAAGCGTCAGGGTCAAAACATTTACGAATTGTTTGGTGAAACTTGTCCCACCTGTGGCGGTTTAGGACATATCGTGCGTCTGCCTGGAGAAATCGAAAACCGATTGCCAATACCGGCAGAGACACCAGAGCGTGAGCGTTTTGTATCCCTGCCTCACCGAGGAGAACCACGTCAGCCATCTGCCCGCATCCCAGAACCACGAGAAACCTATGATGGATTTGGAGAAGCCTTTGACGGCGACTCGGAATTGAGTAACCTTAATCTGATCAATCATCCTAGTTATCAAGAACTTAATGATAATAAGCGTCGTACCCGCACTCGCCGCAGTCGAATTGGCATCAATGGGTTAAACGGGAAAGATGAAGCTCGTGTTGTTCCCAATCCCCTGGCTTTTGTCAACGAGCCAGACTTAGACCTTGATGTGGAACCAGAACTAGGAGTTGCACCAGAGATCCCCTCACCCACCCTTGGTAAACCAGGTTGGAGTGAAAGAGTAGAGCGCATTAAAGTTACCAAGGCAGAGCCAATCAAACCAGTGGTAGAACCGCCGGAGATTAGAACTGTAGAAATGAGCCTCCAAGAACAGGATATGTTTGCCTTGATGGGAATATCTCCCTTGGTGAAGTTAGAGCAAGAGGTTAAAAATACCAAGTCTGTGATTATTAATGTGATTCAGCCCGGTCAACTGCCAACGACCCCAACTGAATCAACCTCAGAATCAACTATTGCCCAAAAAGCAACATCTGAAATAACCGCGATTGCCCAAAAAGCAACATCTGAAATAACTGCAAGCAAAATACCGACACCAAAAGTTATTGAACCAGAACAAAAATCTTTGATAGAAGAGACAACCCAACCATCGGAGTTGACTGCGAATCCTTCGGGACGCTTGTCGGCGATTGCCTCCGCCGCGAACGCGATCGCAGATGAAACTGAAGCTGAAGGCAATAGTAGCGCCACTGCCAGCCGTCGTCGCCGCCGTCGTTCCTCCGCGATCGAGGATAATTAATTTGCTTTATGGTAGAAACATCGCCAGCACCCTTGGAAAAATCCAGTTGGCTGGAATTTTCTACCTTGTCAGGGATTCCAGGATTGGTTGCAGGTGTGGATGAAGTAGGGCGAGGTGCCCTATTTGGCCCTGTGGTGGCGGCAGCAGTGATCCTACCAGATCATGCTTTGCCAATACTGATGGCAGCTAAAATTAAAGACAGTAAAAAGTTGTCTAGTTCTCGTAGAACTCAGCTAGCGCAACAAATTAGTGGGCTGGCTATAGACTGGAAAATTGGGTTTGCTTCTACTGCCGAAATTGACAAAATAAATATTTTGCAAGCAACGCTGTTAGCAATGAAGCGGGCTGTACTGAAGTTAAAGGTACAGCCTACAATCTGCTTGGTTGATGGCAATCAGTCAATCAAAGACTTGCTAGTGCCGCAACAAACAATAGTTAAGGGGGACGAGCGATCGCTCGCTATTGCCTCTGCTAGTATTGTTGCTAAGGTTTGGCGTGACGAACTGGTAATGCGTCTAGCATTAAAATACCCTATGTACAACCTGGAGTGTAATAAGGGTTATGGTAGCCAGCGGCATTTGCTGGCTTTGCAACAATACGGGCCCTCGCCCCTACATCGTCAGTCTTTTCGTCCTTGCCAAATCAAATTACTGAGGAGCCAGTGCGTTGGGCGGCTCTGCCGACTTGAAGCAACTGGCGTTGTTGAGTGATTAAATAATTACTCGACATTCAGGATTGGTAATTCAGTACTGTCACCGTCAAGTCCTCTATCTTTAGTTTGTGATATCACCCAGTAGCGATAATCCGCCAAAAGTTGATTTAATAATCGTTGCTTGACTGACAACAGCACGCTTTTGAGCAAACCATTGCCAGTAGCTTCTAAAATTGGCTTAGGAGTGAAGGAAAATGGCGGTGGAAAATCCACCAGCACTTCTAAATCAGCTATTCCTTGCAGGTGAGTGCCAGTGCTAAACTCTTTGGGAGACAAATACCCTTTTAAATTGAGAGCAAAGCGCTGGTTAATATACTCGAAACCCAGAATTTCACAGCCTAGCGATCGCAAATAAATAACTCCATTTGATTCTGCCCACACTCTCATGTCTACAGTAGGTTGAATACTTAGTGACATAAAAGTAAGCGGACGCATTTTCAAGCGAAATACCTCCTCAGAAAGCTGCTGAATCCGGCTATTGTCAACTAAAGCCCTAACCAGACGTTGAGGCTGACGCAAATAATGCTGAATGGGAATAGGCTGCTCTGGAACAGCGATTTCAACCGATTGGGAGGCAGTAAACCGGGTAGCCATGAGCGGATAAAAATATCTGTTTCTTAATTTTAATATTTTTTAACAACTTAGTTCTGATTATTAGAAAAGTACAAAATTTATTGACAATAAAAATGATTGTTGCTTATCAGCTATACATCATTAGTAAAAAGTTGGTACGCTCATTACTATCTTTAGTTCAAGAAATTAGAGATTAGTATTTAAGTCTTGACAGAAAATCATGAATATGCATCGTTCTTGGGTCAGCAACCAATATAATTGCTCTTAAATCTTCAGAGGAATTTAGCAAAAAAACTACCAGAAAATCTATCTGGTAGAAGACTGATTTCCATAACTTGTTTTCCTGGATACATATTTCGGTCTATTGGTTTAGTGCGTAAATTTTAGAGATAACAGTGTCTATTAAGAGTAGATATTGAATATATTTGCCAAGACCAAAATATCATACCTCTGTTTACCGATTAAACTCACAACTTAAGGCTAAAGGCATGACTTTATCGATCGCACATTTAGGGCCTCCTGGCACTTACACAGAACAAGCAGCTGTTTTTTATGTCAACTGGTTGAGCAAAAGTACGGGAGTTGAAGCTATATTAAGCCCTTATCTCACCATTTCTCAATCACTGCACGCCGTTGCTGATGGTCAAGCCCACTTGGCTGTTGTGCCAGTGGAAAATTCTATTGAAGGGAGTGTGACTACAACACTGGATACACTCTGGCAGTTGGACAGTTTGCGAATTCAGTTGGCTTTAGTATTACCTATTGCCCATATGTTAATTTCCTGTGCGTCTAATTTAGATAGGATTAAAACTGTTTACTCTCACCCGCAAGCTTTGGCACAATGTCAGGGATGGTTAGAGCGGTTTCTCCCGACTGTAGAGATTATTCCCAGCAATTCCACAACCGAAGCACTACAGCGATTAGAGGAAGACACAACAACAGCAGCGATCGCCTCTAGTAGAGCAGCTCAACTCTACAACCTGCCCATACTTGCCAGTAACATCAACGACTATCCAGAAAACTTCACTCGTTTTTGGGTAGTAAGTCAGGGTGAAGCGGAGGCTGGATACCAGGCATCAATAACATGTGCCAGCCATACATCGCTAGCTTTTAGTATGCCTGCCAACACACCCGGAGCATTGGTCAAACCTTTGCAAATATTTGCTCAGTTAGGGATTAACCTTAGCCGGATTGAATCTCGTCCGACGAAGCGATCGCTAGGCGAATACTTGTTTTTCATGGATTTAGAAGCGGATGCTAAGGAAGCACAAATGCAATCTGCTTTAGCAGAATTAACTAACCACACAGAAATTTTAAAAATTCTTGGCGTTTACAATGTTTTGCCGATCAGGGCTGTTACTTGATAAATTAGGAGTTATCAGTTAGGAATTAAGAGTTATCAGTTATTAGTTAGGGACTATAAATTATAAGTTGTCAATTTGTTATTTTTTGTTATTTTTTCCTAACTCCTAACTCCTAACTCCTCACTCCTCACTTTTGATTAAATGTATCTTTGAGAACAGCGCGAGCTGCCAAGTGATTCCGAGTAGAAGTTAAAATTTCTGCTTCCCGCTCTAGACGAGTTACAGTATCTTGCATTTCTAGCAATAATTGCTGCTCTGCGGCGACACCGTAAAGATTACTGGCTACCCAATAAGATAACTCTGTTGGTAGATCAGGCAAATCTTCTGGCAGTTCGATATTTTGTTCGGTTAATTTGGCTGACAGACGCACAACATCTCGCAGTAGTTGTTCTACCTGAGAAGATAAAGGTCGCAAATCTTTAGTCGGTGGTTGGTCTTCAATCCACTCCACTAAGCCAACGCGGTATGGCTTTTCACGAACATACTCTAATACACGAAATCTTTGCTGCCCTAAAGTCATCATCTTGATCCGATCATCTGGCAGCCGCTGGTGATGAACGATTTCCGCACAGCAACCAGTGTTTGCAATTGTACCTTTAACAGGATCGACCATCAAAACACCGAACCTGCGATCGCTCTCCAAAATCGTGTTCATCATGATTCGGTAGCGAAATTCAAATATGTGCAGGGGTAATGGCCTGGTAGGAAACAGAACTACTTCGGGTAACGGGAACAGAGGTAGTTCGCGAACTGCAATTTTAGAAGATGATGTCATTGTTACCTTGGTATAAACTTAATCTTTAAAATTTATTTTTCTCTGCTTTTCCCGTACTTTGTCTACATTCTATCATTTGTTTCCTAGCTAAATAAAAGCCCTGAGATATATTTCTTCAGGGCTATGTAAAAATTCATTCATACTAATGTCATTTGTCCTTTGTCTGAGTACTAATGACGAATAGCTAATGACTAATTAAAGTTTGACTTCGATATCTACACCCGATGGTAGATCCAATTTCATCAGGGCATCAATAGTCTTAGAAGAGGGCTGATAAATGTCAATAATCCGGCGATGAGTACGGGTTTCAAAGTGTTCCCGTGAATCTTTATCTACGTGAGGCGATCGCAGCACACAATAGATCCGGCGTTTTGTTGGTAAAGGAATTGGGCCTATAGCTGTAGCGTTGGTGCGGTTAGCTGTGTCTACAATCTTCTCGCAAGATGTATCTAATAAGCGCCTGTCAAAAGCTTGTAAACGAATTCTAATCTTCTGCTGCTGTAGAGTTGCCATCTTTAATTTTCCAGGTTCTGCGTAATTAGGAGAGTAGTTACAGGTTAAAGGTTACAAGTTATAGGTTACAGAAAACTATCACCTGTCCCCTGTAACCTATTACCTTATTTATAGAGGGAAGAGAAAGGAGCAGAGAGGCACAATAAATACCATCTCTGCTCCTTCGTTATGAGCAAAAAGGTGCTACTTCAGAATTTTGGAGACGACACCAGCACCGATAGTGCGGCCACCTTCGCGGATAGCGAAGCGCATTCCTTGTTCAATAGCGATCGCGTTGATCAATTCTACTGTCATTTTGATGCGATCGCCTGGCATCACCATTTCGGCTTCACTACCATCATCAGAAGTGAAGGCTTTGATGGTACCGGTTACATCGGTTGTCCGCACGTAGAACTGGGGGCGGTAGCCGGAGAAAAATGGAGTCTTACGACCACCTTCTTTTTCCGTTAGGACGTACACTTCACCTTCAAATTGAATGTGAGGTTTAATTGAACCTGGTTTGGCGATTACCATACCCCGTTCAATATCAGCCTTCTGGATACCCCGGAGCAGTACGCCAGCATTATCCCCAGCCATACCTTGGTCAAGACTCTTCTTGAACATTTCAATACCAGTTACGGTAGTGGCGCGAGTATCTCTGATACCCACTAGTTCAACGTTATCGCCAACTTTGACTATACCCCGCTCAATCCGACCTGTGGCGACAGTACCACGACCTGTGATTGAGAATACGTCTTCTACAGCCATCAAGAAGGGCTTATCAACATCCCGCTCCGGGGTGGGGATGAAAGAATCCACAGCGTCCATCAATTCGTAGATTTTGTCTACCCAAGGGTTTTCACCTTTTTTTGTCTTAGGATTCTTGATCATTGCTTCGAGAGCTTGCAGACCAGATCCTTTGACAATGGGGATATCATCGCCAGGAAAATCGTAGCTGGAAAGCAATTCTCTCAGTTCCAGTTCCACTAGTTCCAAGAGTTCTGGGTCATCCATCAAGTCTTCCTTGTTCAAGAAGACAACCAGACTGGGAACACCGACCTGTTTTGCCAACAGGATGTGTTCGCGGGTTTGGGGCATTGGGCCATCAGTAGCAGCTACTACGAGGATGCCACCATCCATCTGGGCAGCGCCGGTGATCATGTTCTTCACATAGTCAGCGTGTCCTGGACAGTCTACGTGAGCATAGTGCCGATTTTCGGTTTCATACTCAACGTGAGCGGTATTGATGGTAATACCCCGTGCCTTTTCTTCTGGGGCGTTATCGATTTGATCGTAGCCCTTAGCTATAGCTTGACCCATAGCTGCCAAGGTCATGGTGATGGCTGCTGTTAACGTGGTTTTACCGTGGTCAACGTGGCCAATGGTACCGATATTGATGTGGGGTTTATTCCTTTCAAACTTTGCGCGTGCCATGAATGCTCATTTCCTTATTTTAACTAAGCGTTCCCTTTGCCTTTAGCAATGATTGCCTCAGCCACGTTGCGAGGTACTTCTTCGTAGCGGCTAAACTCCATCGAGAAGATGCCCCGACCTTGGGTCTTCGACCGGATATCAGTAGCGTAGCCAAACATGGTCGCCAGTGGGACTTTGGATGTCACCTTAGCGAGTCCTTGTTCAGTGCTTTGGCTTTCAATCTGCCCCCGTCGGGCAATTAGGTCGCCAATGACATTCCCGATATAGTCTTCAGGAACTTCAACCTCAACTTTCATCATAGGCTCTAAGAGGACGGGTGAAGCTTTCAGCACAGCCTCTTTCATCGCCATTGAGCCAGCGATTTTGAAAGCCATTTCCGAAGAGTCTACATCGTGATATGACCCATCAATTAGCGTCGCTTTGACGTCAATCAAGGGATATCCAGCCAGAACACCGGATTCGCAGCTTTCTTTCATTCCTTGTTCTGCTGGACTGATGTACTCTTTCGGTACTGTACCCCCGACAATTTTGGAGACGAATTCAAAACCAGTACCGGGTTCTCCAGGCTCCAAATTGATCACAACGTGACCGTATTGACCTTTACCACCACTTTGGCGGATGAATTTGCCCTCAACTTTGTTCACAGCTTTCCGAATTGTTTCCCGGTAAGCTACTTGCGGCGCACCTACATTCGCTTCCACCTTGAATTCTCGTAACATCCGGTCTACTAGAATTTCTAGGTGTAGCTCTCCCATCCCTGCGATCACGGTTTGGTTGGTTTCCGGATCGACGTGGACACGGAAGGTGGGGTCTTCTTCTGAGAGAGATTGCAGAGCCTTGGATAATTTATCCATGTCGTTCTTGGTTTTGGGTTCAACCGCCACCGAGATTACTGGCTCAGGAATGAATAGGGATTCTAGAATTACTGGCGATCCTTCATCACAGATGGTGTCACCTGTCAAGGTGTCTTTCAGTCCCAGCGCTGCTCCCAAATCACCCGCTCGCAGTTCATCGACATCTTGTCGGTCATCTGCCTTCATCAGAACTAAGCGGGAAATCCGTTCTTTTTTATTCTTACTAGCGTTGAGGACATAGCTACCCTTTTTCAACACACCAGAATAAACGCGAACAAATGTCAGGCGACCATAAGGGTCAGCCATAATCTTGAATGCCAAAGCCGCTAGGGGTTCGTTGTCATCAGCCCGCCGCTCAACAGTATCGCCATTTGGCAGTAAGCCTTGAATTGGCGGTACTTCACTTGGCGATGGTAGGTAATCGACAACGGCATCCAGCATCAATTGCACGCCTTTGTTTTTGAATGCCGAGCCACAAAGTACTGGTACGATTGTGCCAGCAACTGTGCCTTTACGCAGGGCAAGAGCGATTTCGTCTGCTGTTAGTTCTTCGCCCTCGAAGTACTTAGCCATCAGAGTGTCATCAGTTTCTGCTACTGCTTCGACTAGCTTGACGCGGTATTCATCTACCTGCGCTTGCAATTCGGCGGGGATATCAGTTTCCTGGATATCGGTTCCTTGGTCGTTTGCGTAAATATACGCACGCAGTCGTACCAGGTCGATGATCCCTTGGAATTCGGTTTCACTACCAATTGGTAGTTGAATAGCGATCGCATTCGCCCGCAGGCGATCGCGCATTTGCTCGTGAACTTTATAGAAGTTCGCTCCAGTGCGATCCATCTTGTTGATGAAGGCGATCCGAGGAACTTTGTAGCGGTCTGCTTGTCGCCACACTGTCTCGGACTGCGGTTGCACGCCGCCTACAGAACAAAATACTGCGATTACACCATCCAACACGCGCATGGAACGCTCAACTTCAATTGTGAAGTCTACGTGACCCGGAGTATCGATAATGTTAATTTGATGATCTTTCCAACTGGTACTGATAGCAGCAGCAGTAATGGTAATTCCCCGCTCCCGCTCCTGCTCCATCCAGTCTGTGACGGCAGTTCCTTCATGAACTTCGCCAATTTTATGAATTATCCCAGAGTAAAATAATATTCTCTCTGTTGTTGTTGTTTTGCCCGCATCTATATGCGCCGCAATACCAATGTTGCGTACTTTCGCTAGCGGGATCGTGCGTGCCACAGCTACCTCCTATAGTTTTTGCCCCATGATATCTTGTATATTACTCTTTGTTAAGATTCTATACTTTTACGGAAAACCGTCTTTTTTTGTAAATCTACGATATACCGCTTTGGGAGGGCGATATATCGTTTTTTTACTTAGTAACGATAGTGTGCAAATGCTTTGTTAGCTTCCGCCATCCGGTGCGTTTCTTCCCGTTTGCGAATGGCATTTCCAGTTTCGTTAGCAGCATCCATTAACTCATTTGCCAGTTTGCTTGCCATTGTCCGGCCTGGTCTAGACCGAGAATATTGCACTAACCAACGCAGTGCTAGGGTAGTGCCCCGTTCTGAACGCACTTCCATTGGTACTTGGTAGGTTGCTCCACCAACTCGCCGAGCTTTTACTTCTACTAAAGGCGTGGCATTTCGCACTGCTCTTTCAAAGGTTTCTAAGGCAGCGCTACCAGTGCGTTCCTCAATAGTTTTCAATGCATCATAAACAATCCGGGCGGCAAGCGATTTCTTGCCATGACGCATGATCCGCCTGATAATCATGCTCACAAGGCGACTGTTATATACGGAGTCAGACGGAACTGGGCGCCTTTGAATAACACCACGACGAGACATACTTCACCTTTAATTCGGAATTGGCAACGAAATTATATGCTATCAGACACCGGAAACTAAAAGCGGTGTAACCTAACCCTCAGACTTCCTCAATTTTTTTCGACCGTTGCAGCGAGGCTGACTTATTGACTGCCAATTTTAGATTTTAGATTTTGGATTTTGGATTAAAAGTTTTCTGTATATGTTCCCGCCACAAGGGGCGGAAAAAATCAAAAATCTGTAAGCCTTATCCCCTTGTGGGTTCGACCAATCCAAAAGACGCTCGTTCGCGCTTGGCGTCTCCCCTTGGGAGAAAACTCGCTAACGCTACGCTATCGTAAATCGCAAATCTAAAATTGTTTGACTTGCTACCTGCAACTAAATACTCAAGGCGACAAGATTATAAACCTTAATGTCCAGATGAAAACTATGCTGTGGGTTACAGCGTTCTCCTCAGAACTTCTACACTTGCTCGCTTAGTGTAGGTATAGCTTGCTTGATTTTTTGAAACAGACTTTAGCAGCCTTCATAACTTCTGTTAGAACACAGGCGGTGATCGTTTTTTGTCTTTGGGCGCTTCTAAGGTAGACGATTAATCGTGTTGGATGCGATTAATCGCCTAATCCTATTTTTTCGCTTCTTTGGGCCGCTTGGTTCCATACTTGGAGCGGCCTTGCTTGCGGTCTTTGACTCCGGCTGTATCTAAGGTGCCACGGATAATGTGGTATCTCACGCCTGGTAGATCCTTAACCCGACCGCCACGAATCATCACAACTGAGTGTTCTTGTAAGTTGTGACCAATGCCTGGAATGTAAGCTGTGACTTCAAATCCAGAGGTAAGTCTTACTCTTGCTACTTTGCGTAGAGCTGAGTTAGGCTTTTTTGGTGTGGTCGTGTATACTCTGGTACAAACTCCCCGACGTTGGGGACATTGCTTCAGAGCCGGGGACTTGGTTTTCTGACGCGCTTGTTCGCGCTCATTACGTATTAGCTGCTGTATTGTTGGCATGAGTTACAGCGCGTAAAGCTGCTTATGGTCTAAGTTTTAACAAATCCTGATTATATCGTTTTTTACTGTTTTATGTCAATTGTTATTTATCATTTGTTTGACCAATGACTAATGACTCAAGGAGAAGGAATTGCCACAGCCACAGGTAGTGATCGCCTGGGGGTTGTGGAAGCGAAAACCACCACCCATTAAGTCTTCTGAATAATCAACCCTCAAACCGTTGAGGTAATTTAAGCTTGCGGCATCTATGACTACTTGAATCTCATCCAAGTCGAAAACCTGGTCGCCAACTTTTATTGCTTTATCGAAGGACATATCATAAAAAAACCCGGAACAACCACCTGGTTTTACTGCCAATCTAAACAAGACATTTCGTTGCTGCTTGGACTTTATTCGCCTAATCTCACTCGCGGCTGCTTGACTCAGATGAATCATGGAACTCGTTTTTTGCAATTGAATACCCCATCTTCATTTTACAGATGGCTTGACCCTTGCTATCTCCCTGTACCAAATCACCGAATCCATGAGCGCGATCGCTATTACTACATTTATAGCACTAATATGCTTCAGTCCCCACCTTAACTAGGTAGGGACTTCTGGGGTGCAGTGTTTAGCAAAGACGGTTTGCACAAAACAAAAATGTATTCAGTTTTGGGATTAAAGCCTTTAGAGCTTTAATAGCGTTCTTTTAGTTTTAATCCTTGGTACGCGCATAGTCATCTTGGTAGCGAATAATATCATCTTCTCCCAAGTATTCGCCATTTTGCACTTCAATCAACACCAAGGGGATCACGCCAGGATTCTCTAAACGATGAGATGTACATTGGGGTACATAGGTTGATTCATTATTGCTCAGTAGTACTTCTTGCTCACCACAAGTTACCCTAGCTGTACCAGAGACGACGATCCAATGTTCACTGCGGTGATGGTGCATTTGTAGACTGAGGCGGTGTCCAGGCTTAACTTCGATGCGCTTGATTTTGTATCCGCGCCCTTCTTCCAAAACTGTAAAAGCACCCCAAGGACGTAACTCAGTTGCAGCAACGCCTCTGGAAGTGATGGCTGGAGGTAGGTGTAGAGTCTCAGTCTGTGTAGTTTCTTGATATCGAGCCATAGTTACCTCATTTGGAGACATAACAAACCGTTGGTACTCTTAACTATTGATCAAAAATCTGGCGCTATCTTGCAACGTTAAAAATCAGCAATTTTGTCGCACCTTGATAAACATAGCAAAATCAGACGTTACGGTGTAAATCATCACTACTAAAACTATGATGTCTACATCAAGTCTTCATCCAGCAAAATGGCAGCTTGTTCTAAACTTTAAGAAAAGATGGGGCATTGGGCATTGGGCATTGGGCATGGGGCATTGGGCACTTGTACTGAGCCTTGTCGTTGGCGCAGCCTCTCGTAGAGAAGTATTGGCATTGGCAATTAAGAGACTTCCCTATTCGCTAATTATTTTTGAATTTTGTTAGCGCAGCGTAAAGCCTTCGGCATAGCTTCGCTTAGAGCGAGTCTGCGAGCGTCATTTTGAATTTTGAATTGTTATCGTGGTTGCAG
Source organism: Nostoc sp. NOS(2021) (assembly GCF_017115025.1). Lineage (GTDB taxonomy): Bacteria > Cyanobacteriota > Cyanobacteriia > Cyanobacteriales > Nostocaceae > Nostoc. The sequence goes on from NZ_JABXKM010000081.1 coordinate 14,526, forward strand.
GAAAATACCAATTCCGTTATGAACACGAGCCGCAGTACTGGGCGATCGATTGAGTAATTGCCCTCCTAAATAAAGGCTGGTAGAACTACCACCGTCCAAATTTAGGGCATCCACGCAGCCCATCAGTTGCATCAATTGGGCATGTTCTGCCAAAGTAGGGCCATAACCGCCAGCACGATTATGTATGGCAGTAATCATCAGTGTGCCTGTTGCCGTTGTGCAAATACCGCTACGAATAGCCTTTTCTGCAATAAAGGCATTGCTGAATTTTTCGCCTTTGGCATCAAGGACAATTTGACGGTTTTGGACTAATAGCGGCCCGGCGCCGATAATGTAGGGATAACGACTAAAATCAGCCGGAGCAGTGGCGCTAGAAATGCTTACTGCGCTTCCAATAGGTAGCTGTGAGGCAGCACTAGCAGCGTTGGCGCGTAAGGTTAGCAGGTAGCCATCCTGGGGAATGGGAACCGCCCCTCCACCAACTTTGCCCCCTGGTAACTGTTCAGTAATTTGGTCTTTCTGTACCACGAGGATGATTTCGTTGTCTGACAGGGGCGTGTAAGTTGATCCCCAAGCTGGGGTGTAACGAGCAATGCCGCTTTGGACGTAACCACTGTTGAGGAACAGAATTGGTAGGCGCTGGTTATTTGCTGTGGTTAAAGTTTCTTCTAAGGTGAGACGACCGAAGTAAAATTGGCCAGAATCATTCCAAGCGATCGCACCCCGGTTGAGAATGGGGCCTGATAACCACTGACTATCCCGACGAATCGCACCCAATGGCAATCTGTTATTGCGGTTAAAATAACCACCGTTAATTCCAGCTACTGCTAAGTAACGTTGTGCTGTTTGAATTAAGGGAGCAGTACCCGCAAGCCCATCAAGACTAGCCCACATGGGTTTCAACGTTAGCCCAAATTTGCGGGGATTAACTTCTAACCAAACCACCGGAAAGCGGTCTGTGCCTAAGTTGACATAATGCTGTCGCCAGCGCAATCCTGGGGCCCAAGTAATATCCCGTTCTTCTAAAGGATCAGGTCGAATATCGATAATCAGGCGATTGGGGTTAGCGACAGTACTAACTTGAGGCGATAGACCAAAGGGAACGCTCAGACTAATAATCGTTTGGTTTTTCACCACCTCCACTTGTTGAATCAGTGGTTCCGGGGCTGGGGGTGCTGATATTGGTTGTGTTGGTGTAGCTGGTGATAATTGTTTGAGCAGGTTTTGCAGCAATGTTGGTGGTGTTGGTGGTGCTGCTGGTGGTTGGGGGGTATAGCGTTCTATCAAAACAGGATCGGCTATTCCATCCAGGGTAATTGTCCACTCTCGATTTGGCGGTACAGTGGATTTGGGAGTTAGCGTGTCTGGATCAAAGGATGGAGTTTGGGGTTTTGCGATCGCTAACCCTTCTATAACTTGCCAGGGAGTTGGACGATCTAAATTGACAAGAATCCGCGCCTGTTGTAAAGGAGTAACACTCGCATCTGAAGATTGCTGGCTCTGAATAATATTTGTGACTTGCGCTTTTGGGGTAGCAATCACCAAGGTGTTACCATTGGTTTGGATTTGCCATCCAGCTGTTTGAGCAAAATTAGTAATGTCCAAATAGCGATATGCTCCTAGTAGCCTGGTAGCTAAAACCAGTGGCGTTGTCACCGATGAAAACCACTGTATTGGTTGCCTCGCCCAGTTGCTACTGTTTAAGAAATTTACTCCAATTAATTGCCTGAATACCCCGTCACTGAGATGAGTTGTTACCTGACCAGCTTTTCCAGGTCGCTGCAACCAAGTTCCTGGTAAGGTACGTCCATTCAGGGAAATTTGATTACCAGAAGATGCCACACTTGTTAAAGGAGATGTAGCTGACTGTGAGGTTAACCTGGATATTAATTTGATGGTTTTCGGGGACTCCTGGGCGTTGGTAGCACAGATAGTAGTTAAGCACAGTGCTGTTAAAAGTATTGGTGACACAGTAGCCCGAAAAAACCTGCGATCGCCCTTGGCGGAGCGATCGCCAATCAGGAATTGGCAACAATTCGGCATTTTTACCATAATTTACTAGGTACTTTTGAAAAGTATCACCCAAGGTATAAACTAACTAATTATTTGGAAATATAAAAAAAACATGACTTTCTCTTTGAAAAAATATGGTAATATATATATTGGCTTGTTATCTCTTTTAAACATAAATAACCATTTAGGCGCTAAGTCCACTCCAACCAAGTGTTTGAACTGGCACTAATTCCAACCACACTATACACGGTAGTCTTGGTTATCAAAATTGGATTAAGATATTCAATCCTGACTGAAGGTTGCTATTGTTGCTACTTCAGTCAGGTGTAGTTATATAGTCAAATGTGTGGCAACTGGTAAGCAGCAAAATTTTAGACAACAACAAAAATATTTGGGAATTGTCAAATGGGTATATATTGTAATACGCTGATTTTATTGCTGGATCAGGATGACTTTGGCTTTAAAACATAGTAAAGACTTCAGGTTTAATTTTGTTTCCGGTGAGCCGAAATAGGCTCTAGGAGTAGCTAGCGTGCATCTGGAAAAAGGGGATTGAGAAAATACTTAGCTTCACAATATAAAAAAGAAACTGTCAGGGCAAAAATGATGTCTTGGCGGAGGTAACTTGTCTAACACCGCATAAATACATAAAAATTACGCAACTATTTTAATACGGGTGAAGTAATAAAGTAGAACCGAAGTTAAAATTTTTTTCCCTAAATTTTCGGTGCTTATATATTTCTCCATCGCTAAATGTAGAAAATTTTTCCGATAAGTAGTGGCAAAATTGGTAACTCAATACTTCAGGAACAGGGTATGAATAATAAACCGATGAATCAAGACCAGAATATCACAGCCAAGATCAACTCAAGAGATACCTATCAGGGGCAAAAGTGGTTAGTAGAGGAACGAGATGCCTGTGGTGTCGGTTTTATTGCTCATCGCCAGAATCATACCAGCCACGAAATTGTCGAAAAAGCCTTAGCTGCTTTAACCTGCTTAGAACACCGGGGAGGTTGTAGCGCTGATCAAGACTCTGGTGATGGTGCTGGAGTATTGACAGCTATCCCTTGGGAATTGTTCCAACAAAACTTTGCCGAAAGGGGGAAAGAATTTCCATCCACCAATAAGATAGCTGTGGGGATGATCTTTCTACCACAAGACCAGGAAGCAGCACAAAAAGCTAGGACGATAGTTGAGCAAATAGCTGCCGAAGAAAAATTGATTGTACTGGGTTGGCGAGTAGTACCAGTGCAACCTGATTTACTGGGGGTACAAGCAAGAGAAAATCAACCCCAGATTGAACAAGTTTTGTTAGCTTCTGTTGACAAAAGTGGCGATGAATTGGAACGACAGTTGTATATTACCCGCCGCCGAATTAGTAAAGTTGCAACCAACATCTCAGAAGAATTTTATATCTGCTCCTTGTCAAATCGCACAATTGTCTACAAAGGCATGGTGCGTTCCGCCGTCTTGGGCAACTTTTATCACGATTTAAAAAATCCAGCTTACAAAAGCGCCTTTGCTGTGTATCACCGCCGCTTTAGTACCAACACGATGCCCAAGTGGCCCCTAGCCCAACCGATGCGGCTTTTAGGTCACAACGGCGAAATCAATACTTTATTGGGTAACATAAACTGGATGATGGCACGAGAAGCTAGCCTGAATCATCCTGTATGGGGCGATCGCATCCAAGAACTCAAGCCATTAGTTCATATTGATAACAGCGACTCAGCTACCCTAGACAACGTACTAGAATTGTTGGTGTCTTCTGGACGCAGCCCCTTGGAAGCTTTAATGATTATGGTTCCAGAGGCTTACCAAAATCAGCCTTCTTTACGTGACTCTCCAGAAATTGTTGATTTCTACGAATATTACAGTGGTGTGCAAGAAGCATGGGACGGGCCAGCACTTTTAGTATTCAGCGATGGTAAAAAAGTTGGTGCAACTCTAGATCGTAATGGTTTAAGACCAGCTCGCTATGTGATCACCAAGGATGACTACATTGTTGTAGCTTCGGAAGCTGGTGTAGTGGACTTCCCAGAAGCCAATATTGTCGAGAAAGGTAGACTCGGCCCAGGGCAAATGATTGCCGTGGATTTAGTCAACCATGAAGTGCTGAAGAATTGGGAGATTAAGCAGCGCATTGCCAAACAGCACCCTTATGGAGAATGGCTGCAACAGTACCGTCAAGAACTCAAACAAATTGTCAGTAGTCAGTCGTCAAATGTTAATGGAAATGGACATCTGGCTGCTGAAAATGGTAACGGGCATAGTACAACTGACAAAGTTGACAAGCAAACCTTGCTTCAGCGTCAAACCGCCTTTGGCTACACCACAGAAGATGTAGAAATGGTGATTCATCCAATGGCGATCACCGGTTCAGAGCCGACTTTCTGCATGGGGGATGATATTCCTTTAGCAGTGCTGTCACAAAAGCCCCACCTGCTTTATGACTATTTCAAACAGCGCTTTGCTCAAGTGACAAACCCAGCGATCGATCCCCTGCGGGAAAAGCTAGTGATGTCTCTGAAAGTTGAACTGGGTGAGCGAGGTAACTTATTAGAACCCAAGCCAGAATATGCGCGGAGATTAAAACTTGAGTCGCCACTGTTAACAGAGGTAGAGTTGGAGGCAATTAAGCTGTCAGGATTTGCCACAGCCGAGTTGTCAACCCTATTTGCGATCGCCACTGGCCCAGAAGGATTAAAAGCCGCAGTGCAATCTTTACAAGCACAAGCAGCTGAGTCAGTCCGAGCAGGTGCAAAGATTTTAATATTAAGTGACCAGATCCCCCCAAGCTCTCTTAATAATGGGGGAATCAGCACAGAATACACCTACATTCCTCCCCTGTTAGCAGTGGGTGCCGTACATCATCACCTCATTCGTGAAGGGTTGCGAATGAAAACATCCCTGATTGTCAATACTGCTCAATGCTGGAGTACCCATCACTTTGCTTGTCTCATTGGCTACGGTGCTGGCGCAGTTTGCCCGTATATGGCTTTAGATACGGTGCGTGATTGGTGCATTGATCCCAAAACCCAAAAGTTAATGGCTGTGGAGAAAATTCCAGCCCTGACTGTAGAACAAGCTTTAGAAAACTATCGCAAAGCAGTAGAGTCAGGTTTGCTAAAAATTCTCTCCAAGATGGGAATCTCTCTGCTCTCCAGCTATCAAGCAGCCCAAATCTTTGAAGCTATTGGCATCGGTGGGGATTTAATAGAACTGGGATTTCGTGGTACGACTTCCCGTATCGGTGGTTTGAGTGTTAGCGAACTCGCTGATGAAGTGCTTTCCTTCCATAGCAAGGCTTTCCCAGAACTGACGACCAATAAGTTACAAAACCTGGGCTTTGTCCAATACCGTCCTGGCGGCGAGTACCACATGAATAGCCCCGAACTGGTCAAGGCGCTCCATAAGGCTCTAGATGGCAAAAACTACGACCACTACGAAGTTTATAAAAAGCACCTCCAAGGTAGACCAGTAACAGCCTTGCGTGACTTGCTGGACTTCCAAGGCGATCGCTCCCCAATTGCTCTAGAAGAAGTAGAGTCGGTAACTGAAATTGTTAAGCGCTTTTGCACCGGCGGCATGTCTTTAGGCGCTTTGTCAAGAGAAGCCCATGAAACTTTAGCGATCGCTATGAACCGCATTGGCGGTAAGTCAAATTCTGGAGAAGGCGGCGAAGACCCAGTGCGCTATGTAGTCCTAGATGATGTAGACGAGTTTGGTCACTCGCCAACCCTACCTCATTTAAAAGGATTGCGGAATGGTGATAAAGCTTATAGTGCGATTAAGCAAGTTGCGTCGGGGCGCTTTGGTGTCACGCCAGAGTACCTAGTCAACGCCAAACAAATTGAAATCAAAATTGCCCAAGGTGCCAAGCCTGGGGAAGGTGGACAACTGCCAGGGCCCAAGGTGAGCCAATACATTGCGATGTTAAGGCGCTCGAAGCCAGGTGTGACGCTGATTTCGCCGCCACCGCACCACGATATCTATTCCATTGAAGACTTAGCCCAACTGATTTTTGATCTGCACCAAATTAATCCCAAAGCAAAGGTATCGGTGAAGCTAGTTGCCGAAGTTGGCATTGGCACGATCGCGGCTGGTGTAGCTAAGGCAAACGCTGATATCATCCAGATTTCTGGCCATGATGGTGGTACAGGTGCATCGCCACTAAGTTCGATTAAACACGCTGGTTCACCGTGGGAACTGGGTTTAAGTGAAGTGCATCGCGTCTTGATGGAAAATAGCCTGCGCGATCGCGTGATTTTACGTGTAGATGGCGGTCTGAAGAGTGGCTGGGATGTGGTAATAGGTGCATTGATGGGCGGTGAAGAATTCGGTTTCGGCTCCATCGCCATGATTGCTGAAGGCTGTATCATGGCGCGAGTTTGCCACATGAACACCTGCCCTGTAGGTGTTGCTACTCAGAAAGAAGAACTCCGCAAGCGGTTTACGGGAATACCGGAACAGGTTGTCAACTTCTTCTACTTCATCGCCGAAGAAGTGCGTAGTCTGCTAGCCCGACTTGGCTACCGTTCTTTGTCAGAAATCATTGGACGTGCAGATTTGTTGAAACTGCGCCCAGAGGTAAAACTCACCAAAACGCGATCGCTGAATCTCGACTGTTTACTTCAACTACCAGATAGCAGAGACAATCGCAGTTGGTTGCTGCATGAAGAAGTCCACAGCAACGGCGTGGTTTTGGATGACAAATTCCTTGCTGATCCCGATATTCAAGCTGCCATTCGCAACCAATCTACTGTCACCAAGACTTACCCGATTGTCAATACTGACAGAACAGTGGGTACAAGATTAGCAGGTGCGATCGCTTCCCAATACGGTGACAGTGGCTTTGAAGGACAAATTAATCTCAACTTTACAGGCAGTGTTGGGCAAAGCTTTGGTGCGTTCAACCTCCCTGGTATAATTCTGACCTTGGAAGGAGAGGCAAACGACTACGTAGGTAAAGGGATGCATGGTGGTGAAATCATCATCAAACCTCCAACTGATGCTACCTATAACGCATCACAAAACGTGATAGTTGGCAATACGTGCTTGTATGGTGCTACTGGTGGCGTGTTATTTGCCAATGGCCTAGCAGGAGAACGCTTTGCTGTGAGAAATTCCAAAGGCATAGCAGTGATTGAAGGCGCTGGGGATCACTGCTGCGAATATATGACTGGTGGTGTAATTGTCGTCCTCGGCAAGGTAGGACGTAACGTAGCAGCTGGAATGACTGGTGGCCTGGCATACTTCTTGGATGAAGACGACTCATTTCGTGAGTTAGTCAACCCGGAAATTGTCAAAATCCAGAGGGTGATTACAGAAGTAGGTGCAAAGCAACTGCAAGAGTTAATTCAAACTCATGCGGAACGCACTGGTTCACCAAAGGCGAAGAAAATTCTACAAAACTGGCAAGAATTTTTGCCGAAATTCTGGCAGTTAGTTCCGCCTTCTGAAGCTGATAGTCCAGAAGCTAATCCCGAAAAAACAACTGAGTTCAGTTTAGTGACTAGTCATTAGACATCGGAATCAAAATCACGTAGGCACAATTCACAAATTGTGTCTACCAATAATTTTCGGCAAGAAAAATTCAATGTATAGATTGAAATATTAGCGCCGACTTACTTAAGTCTTTTCTTGCTAACTGAACTGGATTGATTTATAAACGCCAACCAAATACCTTTCTCATCATAAATATAGCTATACTTGCACCTATTGCCCCTACTACACCCGGAATGAAAAATGTCCAATTAACTTGATAAAAATTAATAAGTGTTTGAAGTATTCCATGATGAAAACCAATAATTAGTTCAAATATTTCATTTGGATTTTTAAATGAAGAATTAAGCAAAATATAGATTAATACACATTCATACCCTCCCATAGCCCCAATTAATAGTCTAAATATTTCAATAAAAAAATTACTTTTCTTTGTGATAATTAGAGTAGCTATCCCAGCAAATGCTCCTCCAAAAAAAATTAGTCCAAAGAGTGTTGTCACAAATATTAAAAACTCTAGATCGCTTGGTAGTTTAGGAGAACGCAATCCAAAAAATATTGTGAGAAGCATTGATAATGTTAGACTGTCTGGTTGCCACATAATAAATAATTATTGCTTTTTATTGGCAAGCAACTTTTTATCTGCATCTTCTATTTCTAAAAGTTCAGGAATAGTAACAAAGCGATAGCCTTGCTTTCTAAAATTGCTAATAATTTCTGGTAAAGCTTGTATAGTTTTAGAACGGTTCCCACCACCATCATGCATTAGCACAATCCCACCAGTTTTTGAATCTTTAATCACGTTATCGATCAACTTTGGTACAGGTGGCTGCTTGTAGTCTGTGGAGTCAGCTGACCACATCACCACAGCATATTTTTGGCCTTTAGCATAAGCAGCTAATCCATTGTGCAAGAAGCCACCAGGCGGTCGAAAGAGATTTGTTTTAGCACCTGTAACTTGATAAATTAGGTCTTCTGTGCGATCAATTTCAAAAGCAGCTGCTTGTGGATTAAAGAAGTGGTACCAGTGATGCCAAGTATGGTTGCCAATGACGTGACCTTGAACGACAATCTGCTTTCCTATCTCTGGATAATTTTTCAGGTTCTGCCCGACGACAAAAAACGTCCCTTTGATATTATTTGATTTCAGGATATCTAGCACTTGCTCTGTGGTTTGAGGCCAAGGCCCATCATCAAAGGTGAGAGCAATCACTTTCTCACCTTGAGTGAGTTTTGCACTCTCAATTATTGCCCCTTGAAAACGTGATGGTACAGCGTAGGATAGTCCTTTTGTTTGTGCTTCTTGCTGCCAACTTGTAAGCATCGCCGCCTTTAATTTCTCAATGCGCTGCTGAGTTCCTACATTTGCAGCTACATCCTTGACATTTATGCTTTGTCTATTCTGAGCCTCCGAAGCATTTGGCCTTAGAAGCATCATAAAAGCAAGGCTAAAAACACCACCTAAAGCAAGCAGCGCAATTAATATTCCTTCTGGCCACAGAAACGACTTATTGTTTTCCACCTGATAGCTCCTTCAAAGATCGAACCATCAACCACGGTGATGACGGTACGTTATAGCACATTTTTTTAGATATTTAGATACAGTTGCTTTCTCGTAATCCCGAAAATTGGAATTGAGACTAACGGAAATTCACAATCGAGAAGACAGACTATACGGTTTTAACTGAAATCTAGAGCATCTAGATTTGGACGAAGGCTGAATAGACAATACTTGCTACTGTTTAATCTCAACCCACTCATAAAAGGCAAGGTCTGCACCTCTACACTCTTACCGCTAGCTCTAAGAAGGAACACAATCAGATAATTAACCACACCCCAAAATCCTCTTAATAGGAGTTTTGAATTAGTTACTGTTTTTCACTTCACCGCTAAGGCAGCATTATCCTTTAAAGTTTTATCGCTTTGCAAATAAGATTAGCTAAACTGTCGCGCCTACAATTTGCACTTTTCGTAGGCAGAAGTTTTTATAGCAGGACTTTCTGACAAGAAAGTTGTATAATTTACAGCTTAGTGAATTATTTGATTAACATACAAAACTACTTACAAGGGGCAGAGATATCTTTAAAAAAAGAGTCTAATAAACTATTAGTTCTATTTTTGATAAGATATATTTTACTGCCTACTGCCATTGCTTCCTTTTTAAGAAAAAGTTAAATTTTCAACTGGCAGAATGTTGCCTTGTACTTTCTATGAAATAGATAGACGAAAATTGATTCAATATAGTTTCTCATTGCCAAGGGGCACTTATTCGTTAATCTAGATACTTTTGACTCATTTAGCAAAAATAATCTTATCGGCAGTTTAGTTTTATTTTTGATGCTGATACTTTAGCCTAAATTGCTAGTAGCTTTCTGTCTGTTAATGTTTTTCTCGATAATTAAAGAGATTTATATATTATTAATAGTACAATTTAATATGTACTGTCACCGTGTAATTACGGAATTCAATCGCATATATAATGTAGGCAAGTTGTTAAAATTGCAATAGCATGACATCTATCTATTGAACCATTAAATTCTCCATTTAAATGTAATATTTTTTAATAATGATACTGGAAGAAGCTAGATTTATGTATTTAAAAGTACCTTGAAATGGAGATTAATTTTCTGTAATATCACTTAATAATATATACCAAAATATATTTTCTTCCAACTGAGCCTCCAGCAAGACTGGCCTCTGCCTTTTTTCGGTAAAGTGAAATGAAGCAGATATTGTCAGATGGTAAACTGTTTTGCCACTCAACGACCAATTTTCTGCTCAAAGAAAAAACTGACTGGCTGTATCGCTCTACCAGTCAGTAACTGCTTTTTTAGCAGGAAGAAGCAAAATTGGAAGTTATCTCATAACTTGCCTTATAATTGCAGCAATTAGAATTAAGATTTTTAATTATCTATCTAGGAATCCTAATCATCAGCTTATATTGCCTTAGACAGGTCATAGTTTATTTACAGTATTTTTGCTTATCTTTGGTCGATGCAATAACTGGATTATTTAATATCTGTATGGATTCGTGCAGAACCCAGCTTGCCTATCAGTATACCTTTTGAGTCAAAATAATCAAGGTATTTGTCCCACTTCTGAAACTGGCTAGAAACTTTTATGATTCCTCACGAAAGTGATGCAAAAGAAGAGCGTGCGTCGTTAAAAGTATGGCGTAGTTGGCAAGAAAATCTAATTTTAATTGCGATCGCACTGTGTTTGGCATTCCTAATCAGGACTTTTATCGCCGAACCCCGCTATATACCTTCTGATTCGATGTTACCCACTTTACATACTGGCGATCGCTTGGTAGTTGAAAAAATCTCTTACCATTTTCACCCTCCCATAACTGGGGATATTATTGTTTTTCAGCCATCCCCAGAACTACAACGTCGAGGATATCCCAAAGACCAAGCCTTCATCAAGCGAGTTATTGGCAAGTCGGGTGAGGTAATTAGTGTTGCTTCTGGCAAAGTCTACCTCAACGGTCAACCCTTGGTAGAAGACTACATCGCTGAACCCCCAAATCAGCCATATCCACCAGTGAAAGTTCCAGAAGACGAATTTTTTGTCATGGGCGATAACCGCAACGATAGTAATGACTCTCGCTACTGGGGCTTTTTACCCAGAAAAAATATCATCGGTCGCGCAACATTTCGCTTTTGGCCTCTGAACCGCATTGGATTTATTTAAATAGTTAGGAGTTAGGAGTTAGGAGTTATAGAGACCTAACCCCCAACCCCAACCCTTGTAGCGTTGGGGAGTAAGATTCAAAGCCTCTCTCCTAAAAGGAGAGAGGTTTGGAGAGAGGTCAAAATGTATTGCATACAAACGAGAAGCCCTATATTTTAAAACTTCTAACTTTTAATTTAAAACGTTAAATAATACATCATCTGAGCGATCGCATCACCAGATAACTCTAACCGCCGTTGGAAATCAGTCAAGTTACGGTAAGGCCCAGCTGATTGCCGATTTTGCACCACTGTTTGCGCCAGAGACAAATCTATAAAGGGAATTTGTGCTAATTTTTCAACGGTTGCTGTATTCGGGTTGACTAAATGGGTCGGATTTTCTAAAGATTCGTGGTCATAGTAAATAAAATTCAGCAGAGGCTTTAATGGCTCTAGGCGCGGGGCTGGCATACCCAAAGCCGCAGCAATATCTTCAATACAGTAAAATTTAACACCCGATCGCGAAAGTTCCACAAGCGATCGCGCTTGGTGAATTGACAAACCTGGTAAGCGTAACCAATCATCTACAGTCGCTTGATTAGCATCAATCCGAATACCTAATTTGGCCGCTATCTGAATTTCTTCCCCAGATTGTAGGCGATAGTAGGGATCGTTGAGGAGCTTGGCACGGAGTTTTTGCAACCTGGGGTTCAAAGGTAGCCAGTTATTCATGATTGTCGCTTCCCTCAAGAAATCTGGTCTAGCAATTGGCGGCGCTTTTGCTCAAATTCATACTCTGAGATTAGTCCATCTTGGCGCAGGGCATCTAATTCACGCAAGGCGTCAGCGATCGCTCCTACCTGATTACTCACCCTTTGTGAGTTCCTTGCCCCTGACTTCCCTAGATTAAAATTGCGATCGAAAGCTTCTTCGTCTTGCGCTAAATACCAAACTCCCTCAATCGCACTAGCTACCTTGGGGATAGGCGTCCAGGAAAGCAACACATACAAAACACCCCACAGAGGCTGTCCCAGATAAAATTTATGTAATCCTGAAATTGTCAGTGTGCCAGAAAAAGCTAAAACAGCGGCAACACTTCGGCTTTTGCGCTTAGTCAACATATTTTTAATAAATATACCAATACCATAGTTTCTACAATCAGACAGCCAAAAGGCATAGAAATAATTCAAAACTCACTCATCATCGTTCGCGCAGCGTCTTTGACAGTAGAAGTTCAGTAGACAAGAAAAGTAATTGTAGTAAACATCCTGGCTATATTGCCAAATTTATAATGACTAGTGGCCATATAAATTCATTTTAGTCAACTACCCTGTTTTGCCCCTCGGATTTTTAGGTGGTAAGTCCCACGATTTAGTATTTGAAAAAACTTGAGTAAGTTTCACATGACTGTACATTGAGCTTTGATGCTAATTTTAAGTTTTTAACGGATCTAGATTACTACGATGTCACAGACCTTTCTACCGCCAGAATGGTTTAAACAGCTTTGTGATCCTTACGCTGTGCTAGGAATTTCTGTGAGTGCTGACGATCGCCAGGTTTTTAAACGCTATCACACTTTAGCGAAGCTGCTACATCCCGATCGCTATACCAAAAGCTGCAATCCAGACCAAGGATTAGCAACGGCAATATTTAGCCATTTAATCAATCCAGCTTATGAACAACTGAAACATCGACACAAGCGCTTTATTGCCATAGCTATGCTGCGATCAAACGCAAGAGTGTTACAGCAGCAAGCTTTGTGTGTTAAAAGTGCCATAGCTCAGGAAATTATGGAAATGTCTGCACCCCAAGCAGAATTGTTTTACGAAGAAGCGATCGCCTGCTATGCAGAAGCTCAGTACAAATCACTAGATCAGTTTTATCAAGTTACACAACAAATTAGTATACTGAATTTAGTTTACTTACAGTTGCATAAACCTGACCTGTTTCTACCGCAAAAAGCTGTTCGCATCATCCCTGAGCTAGAAGTCAAGCCAGTTGAATTGACATTAGATGAAAAAACTAATGTTAAGCCAGTTTTGACAAACTACGCTCAACGTCACTACCAGCGAGCTATTGAGTACGTCAGGCTAGCCAACTGGACGCTAGCTGTGCAAGAACTGCGCGATGCCATCAAGTTAGAGCCAAATAACAGCGACTATTATGCTTTGTTAGGTTTGGTACATCTCCAACAGAAATTTATCGGGATGGCCAGGGTTTACATCCGTCAAGCATTAAAACTTAACCCGCAAGATTCACTAGCTTTGAAATACGCTCCTGGACTGAAAATTCAACCGGGTGAAAACACTGATCCTAAATCAATGGCTAAAGCTGTGAGTATTGCGGCTTTATTAAGTCGGTTTACAAAGGGGAAACCTTCTTAAGTCAAGTGTTGAAATTTCGGTAACAAACCGTACTAAAACCGAAGCTTCGTGACTAGATTACTCCCCTAGACTAAAATAAAAATAGAAGTAAAACTATTAAGCTACTGAGTCTGGGCACTCAGTTTAATATAAGCAATATGGGATTCTTCGATTCTGAAATAGTTCAGCAAGAAGCAAAACAGCTGTTTGAGGATTATCAAGCGCTGATCAAGCTTGGCAACGGCTACGGCAAATTTGACCGCGATGGCAAAAAGCTATTTATTGAGCAAATGGAAACCATGATGGATCGGTATCGCATCTTTATGAAGCGCTTCGAGCTATCAGAAGATTTCATGGCGCAAATGACAGTAGAACAACTGAAAACGCAATTAGGTCAGTTCGGTGTCACCCCGCAACAAATGTTTGATCAAATGCACCTAACTTTAGAACGGATGAAAGCCGAGCTAGAAAAACAGCCCTAGTCAATTTTAGATTTTGAATTTTGGATTTTGGATTGGCAATTAATCCAAAATCTAAAATCTAAAATTATTGTGACTTTGGACGAGAAAACTGGGAAGGTGGCTTGAAGTTTTCTACTGGTACGTTCTTAAGTGCCTTCTCCATAAAATCTTTCCAGATGGGAGCGACCATAACACCACCTGTGGCATGATCAGCTAATTGTCTGTTGTCGTCTCTCCCTACCCAGACAGCAGTTGTTAACTGTGGCACAGTACCAACAAACCAAATATCTTTTTCTGATGATGTTGTTCCCGTCTTCCCTGCGGCTGGGCGACCGATCGCAGCACCTTTACCTGTACCTTCAGAGATTACCGATCGCATCACATCGATAATGGCTGCTGAAGCCCAAGGATCGAGAACTAGCTGGGGTTTCGGGGTATTATCTAGCAACACGTTACCACTACTATCGGTGACACGGGCAATTACAGTTGGTGGAGATTGCCAGCCATAATTAGCAAAGGTAGCATAGGCACTAGCCATTTCCAGAGGGGTCACACCAATTGCACCAAGTGGCAAAGAAGACACAGGTTCCATCGGACTCATAATCCCCAAGGTACGGCAGGTTTCTATGACTCTATTCATCCCCACAGCCTTACCAATTTTGATCACGGGAATGTTGCGCGATTGGGATATAGCTGTGCGGATTGACATCTCTCCCCTAAAAGTCGCATCATAATTTCTGGGAGAGTACCAACCGTTACCATCTCGATAGCTAACTGGGGCATCTACTACCGTTGAGTCTGCCGTATATTTACCAGTAGCAAAAGCAGTATAATATACAAATGGTTTAAAAGAAGATCCGGGCTGGCGTTGAGATTGAGTTGCACGATTGAATTCACTGGTCTTAGGATCTATACCACCCACCAATGCTTTAATAAAATGTGTGCGCGGATCAATTGCCACCAGCGCCATTTGATTCTTAGATAATCCCTGATCTAGTAGTGATTTATGCCACTTACTAACAGTTTCTTCTGCCATCATTTGGAAGTCGGCATCAACTGTAGTTTGAACTCGCATCCCGCCTTTGAGTAGTGTCTCACGCCCAAACTTCTTAGCTAACTCCTGCGCCACAGTATTGGTTACATAGGGTAGGGCACTACCTTGGAAGGATTTGATTCTACCAAGTTTGATTTCTTGCTTGAGGGCATCGTCGTACTCTGACTGGCTGATCCAATTCAATTCCAGCATCCGTCCTAGCACTTCTTTTTCTTTCTGTTTTGCCAGCTTCATGCTCACAAACGGGCTGAATTCCTCTGGTGCTTGGATCAAACCCGCCATCATTGCTGACTCACCCAAGGTTAAATATTCTGCTGACTTATTAAAGTAACTGCGTGCCGCCGTTTGTACACCATAATTGTTATGACCCCAATAAACTTGATTGAGGTACATTTCAAAAATTTGGTCTTTATTGAGAATTTGCTCTAACCGGATTGCCAGCACCGCCTCTGCTAACTTGCGGGTAAAGGCACGCTTGTGAGATAAAAACAGGTTTTTTACCAATTGCATGGTGACAGTAGAGCCACCCTCTTTGACTCCACCTGCTGCCGCGTTAACTACTATAGCCCGCCCAACGCCGACGGGGTTAATACCGTGGTGATCGTAGAAGTGGCTATCTTCACTTGCCAATACCGCCCGTTTCAGATTCGGCGAAATTCTATCTAGGGGTACAACTTCCCGGTTGGCTTCCCCGTGAATACTCGTTAAAAGTTTACCCTTAACGTCATAAATGTAAGTCGTTTCTGAGGGAAAGAAGTTACGTAGCTGTCTCACATCTGGCAAATTACGGAAGCTGATAGCTAAACCAACCAGTCCTCCGGCTACAATGGAACTTGCCAGCATGGTGATTGAAAGCAGAGTACCGCCAGTTACCTGACCGACTCCTTTCATAAACTCAAAACCTGATGAAGCCCGACGTTGTGGCTGCTTATCTTCAAAAGTCCTAGACGACGACACGGCTATTACACTTCCTCACTTGTAAATTTAACTGTAATTGATTGGGTGAAGCAAGGCGGTTAGTTTTTTGCAATTATAGTAGTTTGGCAGATGAGAAAGTGGATAAATTGCAAGTGTTTATAACCAACTTAACTTCTAGTGTGCAAAACATAGCTAACAGTGGATTTTCTAGTATGACGCCAGATTTTGCTTGGCTGCGTCGTGGTGTAGTAGAAGTTTTCCCACAACCAGTTGATGTTAACAGTGAAAGTCTAGAAAAGCGCTTGGTAACTACAAACCAACCTTTGAGGATCAAATTGGGGATTGACCCGACGGGTACTGATATTCATCTCGGTCATAGCATACCAGTACGGAAACTGCGAGCGTTTCAAGATGCAGGTCATATAGCAGTTCTAATTATTGGCGATTTTACCGCACGCATTGGCGATCCAACTGGTAAATCTGAGGTGCGTCGTCAGCTTACAGAAGCAGATGTAGCTCAAAATGCTCAGACTTATCTTGACCAAGTACGTCCTATCTTGGATTTTGACACACCAGGAAGGTTAGAGGTGCGCTATAACTCCGAATGGCTCTCTGGGCTAAACTTAGAGAAAATTTTGGAGTTACTCTCGACGATGACGGTGGGGCAGATGTTGGCGAAGGAAGGATTTGCCGATCGCTATAGAAAAGAGAATCCGATTTTTATCCATGAGTTCCTCTACCCGTTAATGCAAGGTTTTGATTCGGTTGCCGTTGAGGCAGATGTGGAATTGGGAGGGACTGATCAGAAATTTAACATTGCTGTGGGCAGAGATTTGCAGCGCCATTTTGGTCAAGAGCCACAGTTTGGGATGCTGCTGCCGATTTTGATTGGCACGGATGGGGTGCAAAAAATGTCCAAGTCTTTAGATAATTATATTGGGTTGTCGGAACACCCAGGACAAAAGTACCAAAAGTTACAAGGAGTTCCCGATCATCTGCTGTCACAGTATTTTGAACTGTTGACGGATTTACCTTTGGATAAACTGCCAGAAAATCCCCGCGATCGCCAAACACTTCTAGCATCGGAAGTTGTCAAACAGTACGACGGCGAAACCGCAGCCCAAGAGGCCAAAGAAGCAGCGCAAAGCGGCGGCAAGGAGGGGGCTGTTCCAGAATTTTCTCTAGCTGGTGTGCAGCAGTTTCCGACTAAGTTAGCCTATATTCTCAATGCCACTGGCTTGTGCAAAAGTACGGGGGAAGGAAAGCGGAAAATTCAAGAGGGTGGAGTGCGCTTAGATGGCGATCGCATTACTGATGTTGATACGACTTTTACTGATCTCTGTGAGTTACAAGGTAAGGTTTTACAAGTTGGGAAAAATAAGTTTGTGCGTTTAGTGCCTTAAATGGGGAATGGGGAACTGCAAATGAACGCAGAACAACGAATTATAGTGCCTTTGGATGTGTCGGATGAGCAAAGTGCGATCGCTCTTGTAGAGCAACTTCCGCAAGTGGTTTGGTGGAAAGTAGGCTTAGAGTTGTTTACCAGCACCGGCCCGAAAATTCTGGAAGTGTTAAAGTCCCGGCAAAAGCGCATTTTCCTAGATTTAAAGTTTCACGATATCCCTAACACAGTCGCTGGTGCTTGTCGTAGTGCAGCTAAATACGGGGTGGATTTGTTGACAATTCATGCTGCATCTGGTAATGACGCTCTCAAAGCTGCAACAGAAGCGGCGCAAGAAGGGGCTACCCAAGCGGGGGTAAAACCGCCTAAATTAATTGCTATTACTTTGTTAACGAGCATTTCTACTAGACAGTTGGCGTTTGATTTAAAGATTCCCCTAGAATTACCAGAATACGCCGTAGAAATGGCATTGCTGGCTCAAGAGGCGGGATTAGATGGGGCAGTTTGTTCGCCCCAAGAAGTGGCACAACTACGGCAAACTTGTGGAGATGACTTTTTGCTTGTTTGTCCGGGAGTTAGACCAACTTGGGCAGATAAAGGTGATCAAAAGCGATCGCTGACCCCAGCACAAGCCATTAAAGCCGGTGCAGATTATCTAGTGATTGGGCGTCCGATCACTACTGCTACTGAGCCGGAGTTAGCCTGGAAGCGGATTTCTGAGGAGTTAACTGCGATCGCATGAACGCAAAAGTCAGCGATAAGCAGGAGAGCAGGATGCAGGGTGTAGGCGAGAGCAATCCTGTCTCTTTGCTCAGAAAAAAAAATTATAGTTGGCTTTTAGCTTGTGGCTTCTGGGTTTTAGGATCAAATAGCTTTGTTTACCCAGCGTTCTCGACAAAGCTCACCCCTAAACCCTCTGCGATCGCAGAAAGGGAAAATATCAACGGTGAGGTGAGGTCTTTGTGTTCTGAGCAAAATTTAGAAACATTAACTACACAACTACTGCAAGATTTACCTAGTTATACCAATCGTGCTAGTCAACGCGCCCGCCGCCTCAGTAGAAGCAGTGATGTTTACAGTTATATGCTAGTGGCAGGAAGACCTGAGTTTACTCCTCTGCCCCTTAACCTTGAAGAATATAGTGCCGATGCGCCTAAAAGTGCTGCATCAGGAGTTGAGCAAGTTTTCTTTACTACCTTGGATCGGCAGTACATAGGAAAGAAAGCGGTAGAATTGCAGGAATTCCACTGGCTGTTGTTGACTAAAACTAAAAGTGGTTGGCGACTAGTGATGATGTTTTCTCAAACGGGTTCCCATTCCGCACCGCAGCCACTATCCCCACCACGCGATAGTAGTAACGGTACCATTGCCCAAGGAGTTAAAGCTTGGTTACGCGATTGTCAAGCGGGAAGTGTGCGTCAATAAAACCTAATTCCAAATCTTCATAAATTAGGAGAATATTAAATAATGTCTAAAATACTCACTCAAATTCTCTATGAACAGGATTATCACTTGTGGTTAGAAACTACGTTGAAACAATTGCAAGAACGAGATTTAGAGCATCTTGATTGGGATTATTTGATTGAGGAGATTGAAAGATTGGGTAATGAACAGAAACACAACCTCGAAAGTTATCTACTGCAACTTCTCAAACATCTGCTTCTGTATCAACATTGGAGTCTTCCTGAACGTAAAAATCATTGGGAAGTGGAAATTGATCATTTTCGGGTGGAACTCAGGAAATTAGCCAAATCTAAAAACCTCTACAACTATCTGCTCACAGTGCTTGAAGAAGTCTACATTGATGCGCTACGACAAGCAAAAAAGAAAAGTGGATTGAATTGTTTTCTGCAAACTTCTCCTTATAGCATTGAGCAAATTTTAGATGTGGATTATTTACCACCATTTACTTATTGATCAGGTAGAGTATTCATTTTAAATTGTGAATTTCGTCTCGCGGTACTAGTGCCTTTTATAAAGATACATCACCCAACAAGCCTGTATCAGTCAATACGCTTGGGTTAAGGCTAAAAACAAAAACTGGTGTAGGTGTAGGTTGGGTTGAGAAACGAAACCCAACATTATCAACCATTTGCTGGGTTTCGCTATTGCTCAACCCAACCTACTATTTTTCTTAACCCAAGCGTATTGCTGTATCAGTATGATTTGGCGTATGTCTTTGGGAATATTTTCAGGAAATATAGCTGATAAACAGCTAAAAAAAGCAGACATTATTTAAAAACGAATCCTGGCTTGAATTTAAGCGTTGTAACTGCCGTTTTTTGGCGATAACATGGGAATAAGTTTATTTTAAGCTTCTCAAACCGCGTTTAGCGTCAGTTTTTTTATGGACATTCAGTTAATCAACATCGGCTTTGGTAACATCGTGTCTGCCAACCGAGTAGTTGCCATTGTCAGTCCAGAGTCTGCCCCGATTAAGCGGATTATTACCGATGCACGGGACAGAGGTCAACTGATTGATGCAACTTACGGTCGTCGGACTAGGGCTGTAATTATCACCGATTCCAGCCACGTAATTCTGTCAGCAATTCAGCCAGAAACAGTAGCGAATCGCTTTGTGATTTCCCGCGATCATCAAACTGTAGATAATTGACTAGCAGTGGATTAACAATCCCACTTCTATTTGCACCCTATCGGCAGTACTATATGAACTAGACAAGTTTTCTGTCACCCTTGCTACAAATAAATTCTTTAGTCACTAGTGGACTAGGCCAGGAACACAAGACTAATGAATAATATCTATTGATTGATTCACAAATTGAAGGGATGATGCCAGTTTTACCCATCCAGAGTAGTGCTACTACCGAAGAATGCTTACATTTAGGCAGATTAATTGTTTTAACTGGCCCCAGTGGGGTCGGTAAAGGCACTTTAATGCGATCGCTCCTACAACGTCATCTGGAACTATATTATTCCGTATCCGTGACGACTCGTTCTCCCCGTCCAGGGGAAATCGATGGTAAAAATTATTACTTTATCAGCCGTAATAAGTTTGAACAATTAGTTGCCGAAGGTGAATTTTTGGAATGGGCAGAATTTGCTGGTAATTATTACGGCACGCCCCGTGAAGCTGTGCTTAACCAAATTAATTTCGGTAAGTTGGTAGTGCTGGAAATTGAACTAGAAGGGGCAAGACAAATTCGTGCTTCCTTCCCCAGTGCCCTCAGCATTTTTATTTTACCGCCTTCTTTTGATGAATTGGAGAAACGGATACGCGATCGCGCCCAAGACTCTGAAGAAGCGATCGCCCGTCGTCTACTCCGCGCCCAAGAAGAAATTCAAGCCGCAGATGAATTTGATGTTCAAATCGTTAATGACGATTTTGAAACTGCTTTAAATGATATTGAAGCGGTTTTGTTTAATTGAAGAAGTATTCAGAAATCAGAATTCAAGAGCGGAGCAAGGAAAACTCCGCCTCCGGTCATAATCAATTAGTGAAGGATTCAGATCCACCACTGATAACGTAGCCTAAAGCCTTCTCTTCTCCCTTGGCGCTAGCCTCTCCCAATGTGAGAAGGGGAGACGCACTCGCGTCCCTTGAGGCAACGTATAAAGGCATAGCAACTCTTAGAGATGCACTCGCCTTCGCTTAGAGCGAGTCGTACAGAATTCATGCTGAATTCTGATCCCTGACTCCTGAATTCTGTTTAAATAAGTTAGGAGCGGAGCAAGGAAAGCTCCGCCTCCGGTTAAGAGTTAGAAGTTATGAATTTAAACTCCTAACTCCTAACTCCTAGTAATTAACCAAATAGACCTTGAATTAGTGCCAGATTACTAGTCAAAAAGTAAGCAACTACTGCACCACCAATACCACCAATCAAGAAATAAAGGGCGAAGTCGTTCCAGCTTTCTTTAGAGTTAAAAGCATCTGCCGGAGGTCTGGGTACGGTAACACTAGGAAGTGCTTTGGGCGGATTGCTATTGGCATACAGCGATAGGGCGCCGGTAAGAACAACAACCAAGCCAATGGCTCCCAGTAACCCAGCTAAGTTAGCGCTAGCTGTGTCCCGCAGTGGCCCCAATTTGGCAAAGGGGCCAAATAGCCAGTAACCATGAGCTGCTCCCACTTCTACCGCACGTCTACCAGCGCTAAGACCTGGACGATAGGCAGGTAAGTTATTAATGAACCACTTGCTCAAGGGAGAAGCATTAACCGGGGTTTCTAGGTTGCCAATCTGCGGATCGCCGAATGCGGGAAAAACAACTTCCCGATTTCTGGGATCGCTGGGAAGATTCTTTGATGCATCTACTGCTTGTGCCATATTTTATGTTCGCCTCTAAATTAAAATGGTGGCATTTTTATATTAATAATAATTGTAGCTAAAGATGTCTTTTGGCTAGGAAGTTTAGAAAAATTAATTTAGCTAGTTTTAAAACTGTGAAACTCGCGATCTGTAAACAGAATCACGAGTTTCAAAAAACTATTTTTGCTGCCTATTTTAGTGATAATTCTGCCTAACTAAGCTCAATACATCAACTACACAATATTAGGCAAAAAGCAAGACATTCAACTGTCCTAAATCCCATTTGACCAGCAATTTTAGATTTTGGATTTTGGATTAAAAGAATTTTTTGGTTCATACCCCGTCCCTTGTGGGCGGAACCAATCTAAAATCTCAAATTTAAAATCCAAAATCGTTTGACACTTATGGCAGTGGGTGGAAAAGCAGGTCGGGGAAAAAGCGGTTGAATTCAATCAAGATACCTGCTGTGATGGTCAGCCAGATGGTAGCTGCCACGGGTGCTGTGGAAATGAATTTAATCAAATAAGCTGATTGATCGCCTTTGTCTGCCATGAATTTAGCCTCCAAAACAAATGAATTAGTTAAGCTGATTTAGCGTGGGGAAATGGGGATTTCTGAATCCTTGGCTGCTAATTTGCCAGAGAGAAGTTCTTGGACTGCTGCTGCTGGCCAAGCAAAGCCTGTGGCGATGATGGGTAGTGCCAAACCAAGATCGATTTGGACTTCTTTTAGTTCAGTGTCAGATTCCTTTTTGATCGCTTGCAGATAGGTACGACCTACCCAACCAATCCAACCAGCAATATATAAAAACAGAATGCTAGGGATCAGGAAGTCACCAGCATGATCTAGACGACTATCAACAATCAAGTGAGGGTATCCCTCAGGGCCGCACAGCGCCTGAGAATAACGCTCAAACCGCTTTTTCCCTGATTCGGGGTCAGCAGTGGTATTACGGGCATTAGCTGCTAGCTCTTGGAAAGCGGGATTGTCCTTGCACGGTGTCAAATTAGCCCCTAAAGCTTGTGCTGGGGGGGCAAAATTGAACCAAAGACAAATCGCTAACATCAAAGCAAACAATCGTCGCATAGAGTTGTTTCCTTTTATTACAAAACAAAAAGTTCTTTGTACAAAACGAAGCGGCTTGTACAGTTGTTTATTTGCATAACTAGGAAGTCATCATACTCTTGGGTGGGAACCGAGTAAAGTTTAAGTAAATAAAAGTTAAAGCTTCTCAACCAAAATTAGTGCTGAGTAACGAGTGCTGAGTATAAGAATTGTTGTTGTAGGGTAGTAAAGAAGCAAGATTTTCTCTCTACTGTTCAGGATTCAGGACTCAGCACTCAAGAAATGGCAACCGTTTTAGCAATAGAAACAAGCTGTGATGAAACTGCCGTCGCAATTGTTAAGAATCGTAAAGTTTACAGCAGTATCGTAGCCTCACAAATTCCAGTCCATCAGCAGTATGGCGGGGTAGTGCCAGAAGTAGCGTCTCGCCAGCACTTGGAAACAATCAATGAAGCGATCGCTCAAGCCCTAGAGCAAGCCCAACTAGACTGGGGAAAAATTGACGCAATTGCCGCCACTTGTGCCCCTGGACTCGTAGGAGCGCTGTTGGTGGGTTTAACTGCTGCCAAAACTCTGGCGATGGTACACAACAAGCCATTTTTGGGAGTTCATCACCTCGAAGGTCACATTTACGCCACTTACTTGAGCGAATCAACTTTAAATCCCCCTTTCTTGAGTTTATTAGTTTCTGGCGGACATACAAGCTTGATTTATGTCAAAGATTGTGGTAATTACGAAACACTGGGACAAACCCGTGATGATGCTGCGGGTGAAGCTTTTGATAAGGTGGCGCGATTGTTAAAGCTGGGTTATCCGGGTGGGCCAATGATTGACAAGTTGGCACAAGAGGGCAATCCCCAAGCCTTTGCCCTACCAGAAGGAAAAGTTTCTTTACCTGGTGGGGGGTTTCATCGTTATGATACGAGTTTTAGCGGGTTAAAAACAGCTGTATTACGTTTAGTACAGCAGTTAGAGAAAGATGGTGGACAAGTGCCAGTGGCAGATGTAGCAGCTAGCTTTCAGGAAACCGTAGCGCGATCGCTAACTAAAAGAGCGATCGCCTGTGCCCTAGACTATGGTTTAGACACAATTGCTGTTGGTGGCGGTGTAGCAGCTAATAGCGGGTTGAGGAAAAACCTCCAAGTCGCCGCCGTTGAACATAACCTACGCGTCCTATTCCCCCCTCTGAAATTCTGTACTGATAACGCCGCCATGATCGGCTGTGCCGCATCTGACCATCTATCCTGTGGTCATACATCCCCCATCACACTGGGCGTTGAGTCTAGGTTAGCGCTTACCCAGGTGATGAAGTTGTATCACCCTGTTGAGTAGTCATTTGTTCTTTGTCATTTGTCATTTGTAACCCAATACGCTTGGGCTTAACTCTTTGTGAAAGTCAATTTTTTTTAACGAACCGCGTTCGCGTTAGCGTCTCCCCTTGGGAGAAGGACGCAAAGGACGCAAAGGAAGAGAAGGAAAAAATGCTTAACTGAACTGTATTGAGTTGTAAGCACCAATGCCCAATGCCCAATGCCCAATGCCCAATGCCCAATAACTATAGACTTTTGACTATCGACCGGATGTGATCAGCCACTGCATCCGGCTGTTCCAACATCGCCAGGTGTCCGCAATCAGGAATTTCTAAAACATTGTCACCACAATATTGGAACAGTCTGTGAAAGCTAGCTAAATGGCGCACATACTTGGGTTCCATAACCTTATCTTCAGCACCAGCCAAAAAATAAACTGGCTGCTTCAATTGGGATACTAGCTCAGGTAAACGATTGATTTCTTCCTCAGTTGTGGAGTCTAACAGAGTTCCCAGAGCCGCCTCCGGGTCAGCCACGACGAAATCAATCAGCCGCTGACGTGCCCAATAGCGCTCCAAAGGATGTGCCACACTGGCTCTAGTAAACAGCAAATCAATCAAAGGCACTTGGGACAGCCAGCGCGGGCGGACTTGCAAAAATTTCTGACCCGCCGAGCGAAACTGCTCAAAGGCTTCTTTGAGGTAAATACCACCACCAGCGTTGATACAAATAACTCCCTTAACACATTCAGGTATTTGATCTGCTCCCCAAAGAGCGATCGTGCCTCCCAAGGAGTGACCAATTAGCCAAGCACTGGTAATATTTAGCTGTTTCAGGAGAATTGCTAAATCCTGAGCATAGGCAGCAGGAGTATAAAGAGAATCGAAAGGTGAGCCAACCGCACTACTGGAGATGGGCGTAAGACTCAGAGACGTTTGTGCCCGACTAAAATCGGTTTTTACCTGGGACTGGGATTCACCAAAACCCCGCAAATCATAGGAAAGGCACTGCAAATCATCTGATAGGCGGGAAATCACAGGTTGCCAATATCCACGGCTATTGAGCCAACCGTGGATAAATACTAAAGCATGGGGGCAGGAAGTGGGAGCCGTTAGCTCGTACGCGTGTGGAACGCCCAAGATTTCGATAGTTGCCATATTTATATCGTACCCCTAAGGGCGGGTGCGACTAAATACGGAGTGCGAAGAGTTAGAAGTTAGGAGTTAGAAGTTAGAAGTTAGGAGTTAGAAGTTAGGAGTTAGAAGTTAGGAGTGAGGAATTGTTAATTTTTAACTCATAACTCATAACTCATAACTGATAACTCCTCACTTTTATCATTTACCCAGCAACCTCTGTCGCACTCCTTCAGCAATTTTGTGACCCAGATATTCAGGAATGAGGCTTTCATTCGGCCCCAACAAGTAGAGAATTAGCCGTGTACGTCCGCGCCAAACTAGTAAATTGGCATTGACTACCAGAAGGTCTTCCTGCCAGATGGCGTACATCACTTTGTAGAATAATCCTGGTTGATTATCGGCTTCAATCACTAGTGCAGGGAGATGAAAGACCGGATCGACATAGAACTCAGTTTGTACCTGCTCTAAGCCAGTGTCAAGATTGAATTCTACTGCCAGCATCTCTTCTACCTCAAACCGACCTCCTAAAGCCTCGCGAATGGCGCGACAGACATTTTCTGCGGTTTTCTCGGTCAAGGCTTTACTACCACGAGACACCAACAGTTTGATAAAAACTAACATCGGTGGACGGATCTGACCGTATAGACTCAGACCGTGGATAGTCAACCCATAAGCTGCTAGTACACCAAAAATATCGCTGAGGAGAAAAGACTGGTTGCGGTAAGCAAAATGCAAGGCACTTTTACTACCTTCCGGTTTTAGCTCAATAACAGCGCGTCTAGTTTTATAAAGACGGTAGGCTAGCCGTAAATTTTGCAGTTGAATCTCACTGCTGACGAATTGCTCATAAAACTGGGGAAACGCTCGGTTAAAGCGCTTTAAAAGTTCCAGTGTTGAAGATTTTAAACCAGAAGCCATTGTTAAGGGTAAGACTCGCTTGCTTTCGTCACCTGGGGGCTGAGTGTTGGGGACTGGGTGTTGGGGACTGAGGACTGGGGACTGGGGACTAGAGAAGAGTATTTTCAATACCCAATAAATACACCATGCCCAATCCCTTGTATACAATTCACTCCTAAGCTAACGTGCATTTAAGCTCTATACGAGCAATTGCCAGGATTAGGTTTTTCCATTTTGAATTTTGAATTTTGAGAGAAGTCGGAGCGGTAGCGAGTCCGCGAACGTCTCTGAACTTCTGTGATTTTGAATTTTGAATTGTTTATATCCTTACCCTTTTGGTGAATTTCTCCTAGCCTTTACAACAAAATGCTAAAGTTGAAAATGATTGGTGTGAAACACGCTCTAACTGGCTGTTGCCATTGCAAATCCCGAAAGCAACCGAAAAAATTTGAGTGTAAGGGGTAGTAAATGGGGATAGCTATATTAAACGTGAATCAACACTCCTGAGAGTGGAAACCAATTCAGTTATACTACCCGAACCACGTTGGCATGGGTTTTTGGAAAACTTGGTTTAGTACTCCTGAATCTGTAGCGACAACTAGGACAAACCCCTTTGAAGAGCATACAGCGCAAACTGCGGGCAACTCCAACCCCAGCAGCATTAGCGAAGCTTCTTCAAAGGAGGCTCGCATCGTCTTCAGCACGGAGCGAGACATTGACCTGTATGAGCTAGAAGAACTCTGTGATGCAGTTGGTTGGTCGCGTCGTCCTCTAAGAAAAGTGAAAAAAGCTATTGAGCATAGTTTTCTTGTCGCCTCAATGTGGCAGGTGAGAGGAAACCAAAAGCGGCTCATTGGTTTTGCCCGCGCTACCTCAGATCACGCGTTTAATGCCACTATTTGGGATGTGGTGGTTCACCCAGACTTTCAAAGTCAAGGACTGGGCAAGGCTCTGATGAAATACGTTCTCAAAAAACTTAGGAGTGAAGAAATTAGTAATGTCACTCTCTTCGCCGACCCCCATGTTGTAGATTTCTACCGAACTATGGGGTTTATGGCTGATCCGGAAGGCATCAAAGGCATGTTCTGGTATCCTCACTAGCGCTCAGTCCAAATAAAACCCGATTCGCACAATAAAATCAGGTATAGTAGTATAAATCTATTATTTTGATTTGGTTTGGCAAGGTTTAGCCGACGAAGGCACAAGTATATATCTTGTAAAACTAAGTCGGCAAAAAACCTTGATAAGTGTAACAATGTAATCTATTATCTTGTCTTTGCAAAAGATGAAAAAGATTAGGCATAAGCCGTGTAATATGATATGATGGCATTAATACTTTTGGTAAAGCGCGATCGCTTTGATGGGAAGTTAAAACCAAACCGCAAAAAGTAGATAAGTCTAACCGGGATGTAGCGCAGCTTGGTAGCGCGCCTGCTTTGGGAGCAGGATGCCGCAGGTTCAAATCCTGTCATCCCGATTTAATTAATATAGTTAACAGTTAGAGCGGATTGACTAGAGTTTTTTTGCTAAAATGTGCAATTAAATTGTAATGTACATTTTTATGCAGAAAATGAATTAGCCTGTTATCATGTTGGGTTGACTGTTGAAGCCTAACAGGCAAATTTCGTCCTTAAGCAGTAAGATATTGCTGACACTGAGCTTTGTATAGATTTGAGAAGAAATTAAACCAATCGCAGATGGAACGATTGATTAAGTAATAGCGTCACCCGATATTAGAAAAAGCCGATAAAATGGCATTTATCATCTCCAAGTCTCAGAGATGGAGAGACTTTTCACTGCTTAAGAAGACATATAATAGGCATCTACGGCATTTCGCGGTGAATAGCGAAGCGAAACCGAGAAAAACACAACGTTAGCACAGTCAATTTGTGAAAACGATACTATAGCAACCCTAAATAGTTGGGGAATATTAGATTTTGGCCGTTGACGCTTAACACTCAACCTCAACGCGCACAATGAATTTTTCACAACTGAAATAGATTGCTATATAACTAAAGCTAGTTGGTGCTGTGCAAATCCAACCATTTGTTTAATTTAATTGGATTATTGATGCGAGGAGCAGTCATGAAATCATTTATTCGCTTAGGCGCAACATTAGGTATAGCTGGCAGTGTATTTTTAGCGGGACTTTCAGGAATAGGCAATCTACCAGGAATGGGCAATCTAGAGGCGATCGCGTTGCCACAAGATCAGGTAGTGAAAAAACTCCAAGAAGTACCTGTATTCACACTCACCAATCCTAAAGGCGAATTCGTAGTTCTTTCCAGGAACAACGCATCCAAGCCGATCTCGCAAGTAGGATTTTTTATTAGCAAGCAAGATGCTCAAAAATTCCTTGACAATCGGCTCAAAAAAGAAAACCCCCAGTTGGCAAGCACGCTACAGGTAAGACCTTTGTCCTTGGCAGACTACTATAAAATAGTCCAAGAAAGCAAAAAGAAATCAGACTCTGTAATTTATACTTTAGTGCCGACGCAAGAACAGGTAGCATCGGCAACTAGTATGCTGAATCAGAATGGTCAAAAAGGACAGCAATTCAATGGTATTCCCTTATTTGTACCCAAATTTAAGAAAGATAATAGCTATTTGACCATTCCCGTCCCCAAAGGCAAGGAGCGGTACATCCCTTTCTTTTTTGAGAAAGAGCAAGCAGTGGCTCTATTAGACGAATTCAAAAAAGCCGTGCCCAAGGAAGCAGACAACACTGAGATTCAGGTGGTGGATTTGTACGGTGTTATGGAGGCTCTCAATAGCAGCAACGATCCTGGTATAAATAAAATTGTTCTGTATCCATCGCGGGAGTCCATCAATTTTATTCGTTCGCTTGCCCCGAATCAATCACCAGCTGCTGCGCCCGCTCCGAAAAAATAACGGATATGCACTCCAAGGTTGAGGCATGGGGGAGAAACATCTGATAGTTTCTGGTTTACAACTTTGGCAGTGGCGGAATGCAGCTATTAAAGCAGCGATCGCCACTGATGTCCCACCAAGGGAGGTAGATTGGCTGCTTCTAGAGGTAGCTGGGTTAGACCGCTTGGCACTACGTTTGGAGTCTTTCAAAAACTGGCCGCAAATTCAGCTACAATTGCCGCTACAAGAGTTAGATCAACTGTGGCAGAGGCGATTAAATGACCGCTTACCAGTGCAGTACATTGCGGGAGTTACACCTTGGCGTCAGTTTAAAATCGCGGTGTCGAATGCGGTTTTGATTCCCAGACCGGAGACAGAGAGCTTAATTGATTTAGCTGAAGCATCTGCTAGCAAGACTTCAGGACACTGGGCGGATTTGGGCACTGGGAGTGGAGCGATCGCTTTGGGACTAGCAGATGTCTTGCCAAAAGCAACAATTCATGCAGTTGATTACAGTTTAGCAGCACTGGCGATCGCCCAAGCCAACGCCGAGAATTTGGGTTTTGCTGACCGGATTAAATTTTATCAAGGTTCCTGGTGGGAGCCACTGGCATTGTTAAAAGGTCAGTTCAGTGGTATGGTGTCTAACCCTCCTTACATCCCCACCAGCACCTTACCTACTTTGCAACCAGAAGTAGTTAACCATGAACCGCATCTAGCTTTGGATGGTGGCGCTGATGGCTTAGATTGCATTCGCCATTTGATAGAAATCTCCCCTCGTTATTTGCGATCGGGTGGCGTGTGGCTAATTGAGATGATGGCTGGACAGGCCGATGAAGTGCGAGAACTTCTGCAAAATCAAGGTAATTATTCCAATATTCAAATTCACGCTGATTTAGCTGGAATTGACCGCTTTGCCCTTGCTTATAGAAGTTAGGGTTTTTTTTACTCCATTTGGCTATCTCCATCTGTTTGAGTCATTCCAATATTACTGGAATATCATCAATTGCATCGGCAATTCGTCGCAACCAATTATGTGCTTGTGATATATATCTAGCGAGATTCTGCATCTATATCTCCCTATATATTTTTATCTAAACGTTTTGTTTAACTGATTTTATTTAGCTTTTATTGATTGACAACAAAAGCTAAATAATGGTAGCTTGAATCTCGGATTAAAAATTCACCCTAATCCAAATTTCCAACACATCTAAAAAGATTTAGATATTGGTACGTTTAGAGCAGAGGAAGCACTTTTTGTGGTTAATCTTTCATTAGAGAAGGGCATTTATATTTATATGCCCTATCTTCCAGTTAGAATAATGTTTAAAGTTGAAAATTGGGTACAATATTGGCCAACTGGCAGTCCTCGGTAAATTAATATTACACAGCAATCTTAAATGCTTTATAAAAACCGAGAAGAGGTTGAGTTTCTCTGGTTTTATGATGCTCAAACTTCAAATAAGATTGCTCTATATAGAAAGTAATTGACGATGTTTGTTTGCTAATCTTCAGTCTTTAGTGAAATTAGTTTTAGCAGTTTTCTTGGTGTGCGAGTACCTTGTAAACGACTGCATATATAGCGCTTCTCTGTTGAGTGCAATACAGACCTAACAAGAACAGCCCCTTCCCTACTAGCGTTGGGGAGCAAGATTCAAAGCCTCTCTCCTTTTAGGAGAGAGGTTTGGAGAGAGGTCAAAGTGTATTCCATCCATTCGAGAACCGCTATAAAAAATAATAAAAAGTGCTAGCAAGATAGCTTTTGCAGCAATCAAAATTGCTTGCTATTCTCAATACCTTCACCAAGAAGGTAGATATAGCCTTTGTGAAAATAACGCAATGAAACTGCGTGATTGACTATTAGACAAAACGCCTAATCAGAAAGTAGCGAGAAACTTATCTGTTGAGCAGTTCATATCTGATTCACGCCATAAATCTATTGCTTAAAAGACTTAAGCGGTTAATTTGCTTTGCTAAAAACAGAGAAATAAATGTAGGTTAGAGTTCACAATGTTAAGTAAACAGACTAATAAATTTCCAGAAGATGTTAAGAATATATGGGCTGCACCGGATACCAGCAGCCATGCCGAGAATTTTTCCTTCAAAGATTTTTTCCCAACGATTGGTTCATCTTTAGCGGAGCGTGTGAAACCTTGCTCTAATTGGCTGCATACACCAAATCCCTCCATCGGCCCCAATGCCTGTATGCTGACCTATTTCCCTCGTGAGGTCGTTGGGCCAATTGAAAATCGAACTCTGATCAAAGATCCGCTCACTGGTGAGATCAGGTCAATGCTGATGTTCGGATCAAATAATTACCTGGGATTGACCACCCATCCCTATGTTCGAGAAGCAGCAAAGCGAGCTATTGAAGAATTTGGTGTTGGTATGGGTGGGCCACCTCTACTCAATGGGATGAGCAGCCTCCATCGCCAACTTGAAGCCCGTATTGCCCAGTTCAAAGGCGCTGAAGACGCTCTCCTTTTTGCTAGTGGATTTCAGGCACAGTTAGGGTGGGTGAATGGTCTGTTACGCGATGATGATGTTTTAATCTGCGACGAGTTTGGCCATGCCAGTCTGTATGATGCCATTAAGCTTGTGTCTATGGGTTCCAGGGTTCGCGCTTTTACCTTCAAGCACAACGATTGTGACGACCTCGAACAGCGTCTGATCAAATGCAAGCAAGTTGGAGGAGCATCAAATCGATTAATCTATGTGGCTGTCGAAGGCGTATATTCGATGGATGGCGATTTAGCTCCACTCGTAGCAATTCGTGAACTTTGTGACCATTACGGGGCTATTCTGGTCGTGGATGATGCACATGGCACTGGTGTCATGGGTAAAAAGGGCGGCGGTACTGATGAACACTTTGGTCTGAAAGGTCGAATTGATGTAACGATGGGGACTTTCAGTAAGGCATTGGGTGTCACAGGCGGCTTTATCGCTGCTAGTCGTGATGTAATCGAGTATCTGCGCTTTTTCGCTCGGTCTTATATGTTTTCAGCATCTTTGCCTGCTCCTGTTGTTGCAGCTGTCTTGGCAGGTTTGGATATTATCGAGCGGGAGCCAGAACGTATCAGTCAGCTTCGAGCCAATAGTGCTTACTTGTTGCAGCAACTCCAAGAGGCAGGATTCCAAGCCAGCAGCGATTCTGCGATCATACCAGTGAGAATCCCGGCGGAAGTCGAAATTCGCACTCTTGCCTGGAGATTTCACCAAGAAGGCATCTTTGTGAATTCGGTCGAGTACCCTGCTGTTCCCCTCAATGCCCAAAGACTCCG
This sequence comes from Nostoc sp. NOS(2021), assembly GCF_017115025.1. Classification (GTDB taxonomy): domain Bacteria; phylum Cyanobacteriota; class Cyanobacteriia; order Cyanobacteriales; family Nostocaceae; genus Nostoc. The sequence continues at coordinate 46,741 of NZ_JABXKM010000081.1, forward strand.
AATCAGTGTCATGGCAACCCATACACATGAAGATTTAGATACATTTATTCACATTTTCCAAAAGTTGGATCGGGAATTAGGCATCGTCCGATAAATCGTTGACGGTTAGAGAGACGCGATAAATCGCCGTCTCTACAGGGTATCCATCAATTATTTATTGACAGACTCGTAGCTGACAAACCCGTAAATTTGCATGACTTTACTGTGTAAACCGTGAAATTGGCTTATGACTATTTGTTTGGCTGATCTCCAAAACCCTCTTGACAAATTTTCAACTTTAATAGAATTACTGAGCTACAGAGCTAAAAATCAGCCTGAGAAAACAGCTTATATATTTCTCCGAGATGGAGAAACTGAAGAAAATAGACTGACTTATGGAGAATTAGACCTGCAAGCGCGATCGCTCGCATCTCATCTTCAGTCTCTAGTATCTCCCGGCGAACGGGCTTTGCTGTTGTATCCACCGGGTCTAGAGTTCATTAGCGCCTTCTTTGGTTGTTTATATGCAGGTGTTATAGCAGTTCCCGCTTATCCACCGCGAGCCAATATGAACTTGCTCAGGTTGCAGGCGATCGTTAAAGATGCCCAAGCAAAGGTAGTCTTGACCACAAAATCCTTATTAACCAACCTGGGAAGTCAGTTAGTCGAAAATCCAGAGTTGGCAACTATGCACTGGTTAAACACTGATTACATTGACAGCAATCTCAGTTCAGATTGGCAAAAACCAAGACTAGAGAGCGACACCCTGGCTTTTCTTCAATACACTTCCGGCTCTACCGGAACACCGAAGGGGGTGATGATCACTCACGGAAATTTGCTGTGCAACCAGAGATCCATCAAGATGGGTTTCGGACATACAGAGAAAACAATTTTTGCCGGTTGGTTGCCTTTATTCCACGATATGGGACTGATTGGGAATGTGTTGCAGCCTCTATATTTGGGTATACCGTCTATTTTGATGTCACCAGTAGCTTTCCTCCAGAAGCCTTTTTCCTGGTTGCAAGCTATTTCTCGTTACAAAGCCACGACTAGCGGCGGGCCAGATTTTGCTTATGATCTGTGCGTTCGGAAGATTACTCCCGAACAGCTTTCTAGTCTTGACTTAAGTAGTTGGGAAGTGGCTTTCAATGGAGCCGAACCAGTTCGTGCCGAAACACTAGAGCTATTTGCTAGCTATTTCGCGCCTTGTGGTTTCCGTCGGGAAGCGTTTTACCCCTGCTACGGGATGGCTGAAGCGACTTTATTTGTTTCTGGAGGTTTGAAAACAGCTTCCCCCGTTCTCTATCAAGTTGAAGGAGCAGCCCTTGAGGAAAATCGGGTGGTGGCTGCTGAATCTGGGGAAGGGACTAAAACAATTGTGGGCTGTGGTCGCACTTGGTTAGATGAGAAAATCGCCATTGTCGATCGCGAATCTTTAACTCAGTGTCCCCCTGGCAAGGTGGGAGAGATTTGGGTGTCAGGTTCTTCTGTGGCTGGTGGCTATTGGAATCGACCAGAGCAAACTGAGGAAACTTTTCAAGGTTATCTGAGAGATACAGGAGTTAGCGATAGCGAAGCGTTAGCGAGTCCTCGATCGTCAGCGTTAGCGACGTTAGGAGCGTCAGGCCCGTTTCTTTGCACGGGGGACTTGGGATTTTTGCAAGATGGCGAACTGTTTGTCACCGGCAGACTAAAGGATGTGATTATCATCCGAGGACAAAATCATTATCCCCAGGATATTGAGCTAACAGTTCAAAAAAGTCATCCAGCACTGCGATCGCATTGTGGAGCAGCTTTCACTGTAGAGCAGAAGGGACAACAGCGATTAGTCGTTATTCAAGAGGTAGAACGAACCTATTTGAGGCGGTTGGATATTCAAGAAGTCGTCGGCAATATCACTGAAGTAGTTGTAGATAATCACGGTTTACAAGTGTATGCCACAGTTTTGATTAAACCTGGGAGTATTCCCAAGACATCTAGCGGGAAGATTCAGCGTCATGCGTGTCGGCGTGGGTTTCTAGATGGCAGTTTGAATGTGGTAGCGCACTGTAGCGGAAATCTTCAGCATCAAGCCCAGTTGCAAAAGTTGGAAGTTGATGTCAACTCACTCTTAGTAAAAGTCCAGCAAGCTAATCCTGATTCTCATAGAGTAAATATTCAGGAGGGCGCAAAAGCTGATGCAGTTCAATAGTCAAAGTCAGTCCTTAGAGAGTTCAAGTCGTCAACGTGCAGAGCAAGTCATCCATTGGTTACGTGATTATGCCCAAAGACGAATCAATTCTAGACTTATGGACGAGCGACGGTGTATAACTCCCCATGTCGTTCTAGACTTTGGCAAAAAAGGCTTGTTGGGAATGATTGTGCCTCAATCATCTGGGGGTCTGGGCTTAAGTTATAGTGATACGTTGCAAGTTATGGAACAACTTGCAGCTATTGATCTCAACTTAGCTTCATTTGTTGGTGTAAACAACTTTCTCGGAATCTATCCAATTCTGAAGTATGGTACACCTCAGATCAAAGAAACTTATCTCCAAAATTTAGCCGAAGGAAGAGATTTAGCAGCCTTTGCCATTACCGAACCATCTGCGGGATCTAATCCTAGAGGAATCAAAGCTGAAGCTCATACAGATGAAAGTGGTGGCTGGTTACTTAGCGGCACTAAAATTTGGAGCGGTTCTGCATCTTGGTCAAGCGCGATCAATACTTTTGCTCATGTTGTAGATGAACAAGGCGAATCTTTGGGAATCACAGCATTTACCATCCCAGAAAATGCTCAAGGATTGAGGCAAGGTACTGAAGCTCTGACTATGGGAATGCGAGGTATGGTTCAGAATACTATTTACCTTGAGCAGGTAAAAGTTAATCATGAAAATGTTTTAGGCGAAATTGGTTCGGGTTTTGAAGTAGCTCAGGACGCAATGCAACTGGCGCGATTGGGAATTTCTGCAACGTGTATTGGAGGAATGAAACGTTGTGCCCAACTCATGCTTCGTTATGCAACCCGTCGCTCAATTGGTATAGAACGGCTAATAAATCAACAAATTACTTTACAACGTCTGAGTGATTTAACAGCAGCAATTAGCGCAGTTGAGTGCTTGGTGAAAAACATTGCTACATCCTTAGATCAAGGAAAACCTGTACCTCCAGAAGCTTATCTTGTCGCTAAAATTATCGCACCCGAATTAATGTGGCAAGCAGCAGATAATCTTGTTCAACTGCTAGGTGGACGGGGTTATATCGAATCTAATATTGCGCCCCAAATCTTACGCGATGCTCGTTTGTTTCGGATTTTTGAGGGGCCGACTGAAACTTTACAGATGCACTTGGGTTTATTAGCTTTATACCAAACACCTCAACTCTGTTCATCTCTTAATCAGTTTTTGGGAGCGACAAAAATCAGTGAACAACTACAACACACGGCTGAATATTGTGCTTCTTACCTCAAAAATAAAAACCTATCTCGGAGCAGTAATAAGAAATTCAGTAAAATATTATCCCAAAAATTGGGTGATGTAGCTGTATGGGCATTTGTGCTTGCTTGCATACAAAATTCATATCAAAGTGAGCCGACAGATGAATTAAAACGTGTCGAAAAGTGGGGTCAACAATATTTTCAGGCAAAGATAGCTCATGCTCTTGCCGAAAATCTCTATGAGCAGACTTTACTAAATACTAATCAGGTGGAAAATCTGATTAATCAGTATGCAGAAAAAATTGGTGATGTCGAGCAAAATTTAGCTGGAGAAAAAGATGAACTGGATGAATATCTCTGTAAAAAAGCCTAATTTTGAACAATTGAATGAGGATGTAAAAGCTAATGCAGTTAAATAATCAAAGTCCTTCTTTGTTTACTTCAACAAAAGAAGCAAAAATTACAATCAAAAATGATTACTTACAAACAATCCAAAAGCGGTTTGCCGCAGCCACGATCATCATTCCTTTGATCGGTACACTGATAGCGCTCAAATTCGCTTGGGATTTTGGAATTAGTCTCATGGAATTAGAATTGCTTTTGGTCTTTTGGTTTCTAACTATGGTTGGAGGGGTTACTGTCGGTAATCATCGGCTTTTATCTCACTGTTCTTTTAAAACCCACCAATCTGTGCGAGTTGCTTTGGCTATCTTGGGTTCTATGGCGGCTCAAGGCCCTGTTATTAATTGGGTTAGCAATCATAGACGGCATCATCAATACAGTGACCAGATAGGAGATACTCATTCACCCAACCTTTACCAAGGAGAATCTTGGGGAAAGTTAAAGGGAATGTGGCATAGCCATATTGGCTGGATGCTTAGTGGTGAACTCACAAATTCTACAGTCTTTGCGAAGGATTTGTTGCAAGACCCTGTGATGAAAAAAGTCAACCAACAATACCTAGCTTTCGTTTTTTTGGGTCTTTTGATTCCAGCTACTCTTGGAGGAATATTGTCAGGTACTTGGATAGGTGTAGGGCAAGGATTTTTGTGGGGCGGACTGGTGAGAATTTTTGTAGTGCATCATTTAACTTGGAGTCTTAACTCCATTGTTCATCTGTATGGTAATCGCTCTTTCAATACTAGTGAAAAGAGTACTAATAATCTTTGGTTAGCGATTCCTACAGGAGGAGAAGCATGGCATAACAATCATCATGCTTTTCCTAACTCGGCAAAGTTTGGGTTGCAATGGTGGCAAGTTGATTTCGGGTACTGGTTAATCCGCACTCTTGAAGTATTAGGTTTAGCTTGGGATATTAAAGTTCCCACGCTAGGAATGATTGAAGCGAAAAAAACTGCTAACTAATTTTTAGTCTAACTTTTGGAGGATCTATGCTTTCTCAACAAACTGAATCTTTGAAAGTCTCTACTACAGAAATCAAAGAATGGTTGATTTCTTATCTAGCAAATTTGCTAGATATCGAACCCGAACAAGTAGATGTAGAAACCACTTTTGCACGTTATGGTTTAGATTCATCGGTAGCGGTGGTTTTAACCGGAGATTTAGCAGATTGGTTAGGAAAAGAGCTAGAGCTAAGGCTAGTTTGGGATTATCCGACGATCGCAGACCTTGCACAACATTTAAGCAAATAGTTAGCGAATAGTTTTAGTACGGATTTTATGGAGATGCTGGAAATGGTTTTATCTACCTTACAAGAAACAAAAGACTACATTGCTCTAGCTGCCTCATTAGGAAAGGAGTTTTCTAAAACAGCAGTCGAACGGGATGCCAAAGGTGGTAGTCCCACCGCCGAACTAAATCGTCTGCGGGAAAGTGGTCTGCTTAAACTCCTCATCCCAGAAGAATATGGTGGATTTGGTCAAACTTGGATTACAGCCCTCAAAGTTGTACGAGAAATTGCCAAAGCGGATGGCTCCCTTGGTCAACTTTTGGGGTATCACTATGTCAATTCTGTCCTTCCTGAACTAAATGGTACTCCCGAACAAAAAGCCCGGTTCTACAGCGAAACTACTCGCAACAACTGGTTTTGGGGTGATGCTGTTAATCCGCGAGATCCTAAATTGGTGCTAACACCAGATGGAAAAAATTTCCGGCTCAATGGTACTAAAAACTTTGCCACAGGCAGTACTGGCTCCGACATCATTGTAGTGACAGCAGCGCGAGGATATATGGAGAATCTTCCCGTTGCCATTGTTCCCAAGCATCGGGAAGGGGTGGAGAATCTTCCCGTTGCCATTGTTCCCACCCATCGGGAAGGAGTGGTTCTCAATGACGATTGGGATTACATTGGACAGCGACAAACCGATAGCGGTAGCGTCAATTTTAATAATGTCTTGATTCACCGAGATGAGATTCTGGGCAATCCTAACTCTAAGGATGCACCTACCTCCTTTGCCTCATTGGTGACCCCTGCTTTCCAGTGCGTCTTTGTCAATTTCTATCTGGGAATTGCACTGGGCGCCTTTGAGGAAGGCAAGCAATATACACTCTCTGGAACCCGTCCCTGGATTTTTTCACCTGCCCACACGGCAGCTAAAGATCCTTATATTATTGAGCAATACGGTAATCTCTGGGTGAGTTTGATTTCGACCATCAGCCATGTTGATTATGTCAACTCGGTCTTCCAATCTGCCTGGGAAAAGGGAGAACACCTGACAGCCACCGAACGCGGTGAAACTGCTGTTACTATTAGCACTGCCAAAGTCTTGACTACACGAGTGGCATTAGATGTGACAAGCAAGATTTTTGAAGTGATGGGAACTCGTGCTGCTGCGACAAAATATCGCTTTGATCGCTTCTGGCGCAACGTCCGTACTCATACTCTGCATGATCCAGTTGCCTACAAAGTCCATGAAGTTGGTGACTGGGTACTCAACGAACAAATCCCACCCTTCACCATTTACACCTAAGCCGAATGGTACGAAGTTAATAAGCTGTTCCACATTTAACTTGCATAATTAGGGCGGGCTTTCCGGCCCACCCCACAAGAGTTATGTTTAATTCGGTTATGCAAATTAGATGTTTTTCAGCTTAGTGAAGACAAGATTGAAGGAGGATGTAGAAGCTAATGCAGTTAGACAATCAAAGTCATGATTTGGTGACTTGAACTAAAACAACAAAGATAATAATCCAAAATGATTACTTACTAAAGTCCTGTAAGTGCCATTACACCCTACTTAAAAGTTATATTTCTTTATATATATTGAATTGTTCTCGCCGACTTACTTAGTAAGATGACGCAAGTTTCCCTCGCAAACCTAATAGTTGGCGCACGCGCTGGGCTGTTGGTGAGCTTTCCCACCGATACTGTTCCTGCACTTGCAGCCCTACCAGAAAAAGCAGCATTAATTTTTGCGGCGAAGCAACGCAGTCAGGATAAACCTTTGATTTTGATGGCGGCTACTGCTGAAGATTTGTGGCTGTATGTCAAAGGTAGTGAGAACGAGTATAAAGTTTGGCAAGAACTAGCAGATAAATATTGGCCAGGAGGGCTGACGTTAGTTTTGCCAGCGAGTGAACGCCTGCCAAAAGTTATGAACCCCATCGATCCGACGACAATTGGTATCCGAGTACCAAACAGTGCGATCGCTCAAACTATTTTGGCGCAAACAGGCCCTCTTGCTACTACTAGCGCCAATTTTTCTGGTCAACCGCCTTTGCAAACGATGGCAGAAATTGAGACTCAGTTTCCCAAGGTTCTGACTCTAGCAACGACAGAATACCAGGGTGAAATGCCGGGGATGGGTGTACCTTCCACCGTTGCTAAATGGACAGGGATAAATTGGCAAATTTTGCGGACAGGTGCGATCAAGTTAGATATTTCGAGTAATAACCAGATATAGGTAGCTATAATATTGTTTTCCTGATTTGACAACAGAGAAATCCGCAACTTTAGTTTGCGCTGTTGTGTCAATTAACAAGTTAATAATTGCTAGATTATGAATTGGAGCAACTGGATATATCTAGGAGCAGGAATAGTAATAGGTATGGTTTTCCGTCGGTTATTTGGGCGATGGCTACGCCCAAAGCAGGCATCGCCAAATATTTCATCTAGCTCATCCCCAGTAGCGCTATTAGATCAAGAGGATATGCCACCAATATTGCAACAGCTACAACAAATGCAGCTGGCATACCAAATGGCAAGGGAAATGAGCCAGTTTAAAGCTGGTTTTTTGGCGCGGACTACCCATGAATTGCGATCGCCCCTTAATGGTCTGATTGGCTTGCATCAGTTAATTTTGTCGGATTTGTGTGAAGATCCAGCTGAAGAGCGAGAATTTATTGCCCAAGCTCACGAGCGAACGCTGAAACTGCTCAAGCTGATGGATGAAATTCTCAGCGTTGCTAGAACTGAACATGGTACCAATAAATTAGATATTCAGCCCAGACCGTTAGCCCAAATTTTGGAGGAGGTTCATAACTCAACTTATATGCTGGCGGCAAATCGCAATTTTCCCTTGCAATTGTTACCCACCGACCCAGAAATTTATGTTTTGGCAGATTACCTCTGGCTCCGCCAAATATTGATAAGTTTAATAGACACTGCCATTACTCAAATGGAGGAAGGCAGCATCTGTATTTCTACCAGCACTGTCCCTACAAATAATTTTGTCAACATTTGGCTGGATGTACCAAGTGATGCTATTGTCTGGAGCGAACCGATTGATTTGATCAAATCTGAAGATCAGCCGACCCAAATTGACCAAAAGAACGCTGCCCTTTCCCCAGGAATGAGGCTATTAATCAATCAGACTTTGGTGGAAGTTATGGGAGGAAAGTTAGAAATTCTGCCCTCGACCATTGTAAAAGAACCGCTTCAGCAGTTTACCAGACTACAAATTTCTATCCCCCTAGTGATTCCTGAAGCTGATCTTCTGTAGCAGGAACCAAAGCAAGGTTAGCTTGGTTATATAGCACCATCGTAGTGGTAGTGTTGGCCTGGAAACCAATCTTTTCGTAGAAACCCTGATGGTGAGTAGTCATCAGGTAAACACGCTCAACCCACCTCATGCGAGGATGACTCAAAACGGTTTCCACTAAATTGCTTCCCAGCCCACTACTTTGATACTCTGGATGAATCACAACATCCCAAATCGTGGCGCGATATATGCCATCAGATGTTGCCCTAGCAAAGCCAATGAGTCGATCGCGATCGTAGACGGAAATTACTGGCTCACTATTGGCAATGGCTATACCTAAATCTTCAATACTGCGGCCTTTTGCCCAGAAAGCTGAAACGTTTAACAGTTCTTGGAGTTGGTAAAGGTCAATTTCAGACTTGCGTTCATTAAATTGAATCTGAGACTCGTTCATTTATGGCATCCACTTTTGGCAGTATCTTTGTATGCTTAAGTCCTATTTTGCTAGAAATTGCTGTACGTGTATATGTATAGCAGTTGCCAGGTAGCTTAGGACATAAGCTAATCATAAAACACTGACACCAAGAGACTTTCAAGCCTGTTAAGAGTTCCCTGTTCCCTGTTCCCTGTTCCCTATTCCCTATTCCCTGCTATATATGCAACGAGAAAGAAAAATTAATGACAAACCCACTTCCACAGAGGATGAGTCGGCCCCTGTTGACGTATCCGATAAACTTGTTTTTCTAAACGTTGTTTTTCCTGCTGTGGTAGTCCGAGTAGAATATTCCGACTTTGCCAAACTAAAACAGCAGCGGTCATCCCAATACAAAAGGCTAAACCGAAGGTAGACAGTGGATGGTAGAAGAGTCCAAATCTCACTGCTACCCAGGTAAAATATTGTTGCCACAAAGAAATTTCTGCACGTAGACCCCACAAGCTAAGAGGCGCAATGGTGAGCCATAAACAGCCAACAAACAGCCATCTGCCATATACTGTCAGATCATGTAGCCTTTGTACTTGTTGAGTAAACGATGGGTCAGATTTCTCAAAATCTGGGACATTAGTTAATGATTCTTCCGGTTGATCCATAGGGGAATAAAATTGCAAAGCATAGATGAGGAATTCAACCTAATTCATAATTATCAATTCATAATTCATAATTAAAAAGGGTTTGTACGGTGCTTCTATAAGCAGTCGTGTTTTAGTTGGGGCTTCGGCGTGAGCGCTCAGTCGAACGGCTTAAATCCCTTTGTATAACATAATTATGAATCATCAATTATGAATTATGAATTTTTAAAATGCTTTAACCCAATTGTGAAATACACACAAGTTTAACTATCCTGGGAACTAGCAGATGTATCAATCGGTTCAGCGCTGTTTACCACGCTTGTTTGACCCCTGCGCTCTCGCCACCAAGCTAAAAGAGAACCGGCAATGAAAATACTTGAATAAGCGCCCATCGTGAAGCCAATAATCAAAGCTAGAGAAAAGTTTCTCAGGGTTTCGCCGCCAAATAGGAATAGAGAAAATAATGTTAGTAAAACGGTAAAGGTGGTATTAATTGATCGCGTTAAAGTTTGATTGATTGCATCATCAACAACTTTATCAATGGGATCGTTAGGATGTAGATGCAGTATTTCCCGAATGCGATCGTAGATGACCACGGTATCTGTCACCGAGAAACCGGTAATAGTCAAAATAGCAACGACGAAAAGGCTATCAACTTCAATACCTGCGACTAATCCCAAGATTGAGAAAACACCCAGCGTAATCAAAACATCATGGAACAAGGCAATAATTGCGATTACGGCATAGTCCACCTGGAACCGCACACTCAAATAAACAACGATCGCCGCGAAGGAGACAACCAGGGCTAATAACCCTTGGGAAAATAATTGACGGCCAAGTGTCGGGCCAACGGTGTCAATTTGGGTGGCTTTCGGGTCAAAGGCTCCAATTTTTTCAGTCAAAGCTGTTTGCAACTGGGTGCGTTGCTCGACATCTAATGTCTTTGTGCGAATGGATATTCCCTGTTGCTTTTGACCAACGACTTGGATGCTACTATTATTTAGCTTCTGAGCATCAACTACTTCCCTGACGTTAGAGATTTCAATCGGTTGAGTGCAGTTGTTTGGTTGTGTACAATCGCGTTCAAATTGTAGTCGCGTACCACCAACAAAATCTAAGCTGGGACGTAGTGGTGCGCCTAGTTGTTGCCAAGAAATCACCATCCCCACGATGCTAATAATCATTAGGGTGGCAGAAATTGCCCACCATAATCCTCGCTGTTTGATGACACTAAATTTCATGACTGCACCTCCGCACCAGACTTAATTGACGTTGAGAGATTAGGACAAAACAACTCTGGCTTACGCAAGTTGGGAAATTGCAATGATAGGAACAGCAATGTGCGACTACAAGTAATGGCAGTAAACAAATTTACCCCCAAGCCTAGCGCCAATGTCAAAGCAAAGCCTTTAACTAAACCTGCTCCTAAGAAAAACAGTGCTGCACAAGAAATTAATGATGTGACATGACTATCTAAAATGCTAGACCAAGCTCGGTAGAATCCTGCCTCTACAGAACGATATAAAGTTTTACCAGCGCGTAGTTCTTCACGGGTGCGCTCAAAAATCAATACGTTAGCATCAACTGCCATGCCGATACTGAGGATAAACCCAGCAATACCGGGGAGAGTTAATGTCACGCCTAACAAAGCGAAGGTGGCATAGGTCAATAGCGCATAGATAATCAAAGCAAAGTCGGCAATTAACCCTGGTAATCGGTAGTAAACTAACATGAAAATCAATACTAACAGCAATCCGCCACTACCAGCGTAAAGACTGCGTTGAATACTATCTTTACCTAATGTTGCCCCAACAGTGCGGTTTTCGACGATTTGCACTGGTAAGGGTAAAGCACCTCCCCGTAGCTGCACACCTAAGTTGTTAGCTTCTTGGGCGGTAAACCTACCTGTAATTACAGCAGCACCACCACTAATACCACTAGCAGCAAATTCTGGCCCGACACTCGGAGCGCTGATCAGTTCATTATCTAGAAAAATGCCAATGCTGCGTCCTGTACCGGCAAGTTTTTTGGTCAGTTCGGCAAACAGTTCACCACCCTTTTGGTCGAAGCGAATGGCAACATTCCAATTGTTGTTTTGAGTGGGTTCACCGGCCGCATCTTTGAGGAATTTCCCTGCGAGTGGGGGGTTTGTGCTTTCAAACAATTCAGCGATCGCTTGATTATTTTTCTGCAAATCTTGCTGATTTTTGACAATTGCTGCTTGATCGTTACTCTTGATCGAATCTTGCTGCTTTGCTTTCAATTCAGCTCGTGATGCTTGGAAAGCAAGCAGTTGGGTTTCCGTACTAGGCTTTTGCGTGCGAAATTCTAACTGCGCTGTACCCCCTAGAACTCGTTCAGCTTGCTGTGGATCGCTGACTCCGGGTAACTGCACTAGGATTTGATCTTTCCCTACAGTTTGTACAACTGGTTCAGAAACGCCAAGACCGTTAATGCGACCTTCAACTATTTTTTTCACGGCTTCCAATTCGCGGTCGGTGATTTGCTTAATCTCCGGTGTTGTTTTCACTTGAATTGTGAGCTGTGAGCCGCCGCGCAAGTCCAGTCCTAGCGGAATCGAAATTGTGTTAATCACCACAATGGCGGCGATTATCAGCACTACAATCAAAATTAAAAGCGATCGCTGTCTTTGCATACTATAACTCGCAACTGACAAAGGCTATAATAGCTCTCTTTTGTACAGTTATGAATGGGGAGTGGGGAGTGGGGAGTAGTGGTTGAATTTCTTCCCTATTCCCTACTCCCTATTCCCTAGACTCGCAACGCGACCATTTTTTCCACAGCTTCTACTATTTGCTCTGGTTGGACAATTGTCAGTCGCTCCAGATTGCCGTTGTAAGGCGTGGGGATATCTTGGGAAGAAAGCCGCAGTACTGGCGCATCTAATTCATCAAACAAGCGATCATTAATTGAAGCGATGACTTCTGCTCCGATACCCGCAGTTCGCATGGATTCTTCCACCACAATGACTTTATGGGTTTTACGTATTGATGCGCCAATGGTATCAAAATCTAATGGCTTGAGCGATATTAAATCAATAACTTCTGGATCATAACCTTGTTTTTCCAAAGTTTTTACCGCTTGCAGCACATGATGGCGCATCCGCGAATAAGTGATAATTGTGACATCTTTGCCTTGACGTACAACTTCTGCTTTATCTAGGGGTAGTAAATATTCTTCTTCTGGTAAATCTTCTTTCAAGTTGTAAAGCAGAACGTGTTCAAAGAACAACACGGGGTTATCATCGCGGATAGCGGATTTTAGTAGTCCTTTGGCGTTTCTTGGTGTGGAGCAGGCAACAATCTTCAACCCTGGCACAGCTTGGAAGTAGGTTTCTAGTCGCTGGGAATGTTCTGCCCCTAGTTGTCGTCCGACACCTCCAGGGCCGCGAATTACCATCGGAATTTTAAAGTTACCGCCAGAAGTATAGCGCAGCATCCCAGCGTTGTTGGCTATTTGGTTGAAGGCCAGCAATAAAAAGCCCATATTCATGCCTTCGATGATGGGGCGCAACCCAGTCATCGCCGCTCCCACTGCCATGCCGGTAAAGCTATTTTCGGCAATGGGGGTATCTAGAACGCGGAGTTCGCCATATTTTTGGTACAGGTCTTTGGTAACTTTATAGGAACCGCCGTAGTGTCCGACATCTTCACCAAGAACGAATACGCTGGAGTCACGCGCCATTTCTTCATCAATGGCTTCGCGTAAGGCGTTGAAGAATAGTGTTTCTGCCATTTAGACCTTTTAGTACGATTATGGTTTTAGAATTTTATCGTGCTGCTGTCGCAAATACCGTGAGCGATCGCACTAGTTAGAGATTAGCTTGTTTGCATAAACCGCCCCTAGCACAGAGCGAGTAATTGCCATAACTATATCAAAGCTATTTAATTTAGATTTTAGAGGTTTTATCAGCGATCGCCTCCCACTCTGGCAAACCAGGCAACCCTATATTTCGGTACTATCTCGGACAAAATATGTTATTTTAACTGCAAACAAGCAATTATACTGAATTTAGCACTGCCAAAATTAGCAGTTGAACCACCCACCAATTAAGATTTTATAACTTAGCGCTGATTACTAAAAGGAATGCGAGCGAGCGCACTCCTTTTCTACTTCATAACCCTAATTTTTGCTCGATTGACAGATAACTAAGAAACGTGGATTAAATAAAATGCAAAACTTCATCCTGTCTCTAGCTTCCCTCTCCAATATATCGGAGAGGGATTGAGGGTGAGGTAAGCCAGGGACATAAATTAAATTGTATGTTATTTAATTCTTATTCCTAAGCCTATCTAATTTCCCCGCGAAGCCTCCTCAATGGTAGAAATTTTCACCGCATAATTGATGATATCTTGTCCAGTTTTGAGATTTTTTTCTTCACCATTATTCAGAGCCACAATATAAGGGTCGCCACCAATTACGCCAACAATGGGGCTACCCGAAGAACCAGCAGCAGTGGCGCAATCATGTAATAAAAAACCATCTTTTTCTCCGACAATACTGCATCCTGCCTCATAACTTGCCGTCCATCCCGGCCCGGCACTGAAATATTCTTGATAATTGTCGTTAGGAAAATCACCAGAATAGCCCACAAAATAGAATGCTTTTTGGTTACGAACCAGCGTAGCAGAAGCTATCGATTTCGTTCCTAGATAACCGTATTTGCGACCTAGAGGCTGGTTAATTTTCAAAATTGCCCAATCATTAGGACTAAGATCCTTGCTTTCCTTGAAATCTGTTCCATAATAAACTTCTTTGGTTTCCGCTATGTCTTCGTAATGGCCATCGATGACGTTAGGCAGAAACTGGATTTTTGTGCTTAATTTGCCTGTTTCGTGGTCAATAACACAGTGAGCATTAGTCAAAACCAGATTAGCAGCAATTAACGTTCCGGTGCAGTAATAACCACCGCCATCTGTAGTTCCTTTGATTCGACCAATTGCCGACCAAGGATATTTATGGCTGAACATCGGGGTACGGTTATCTATTCCTGTAGGAATGCCTCTAGAGTCGCTTTCGTCAGGTTTGGCACCCCGTTCCAAACCAGGAGGGATAAAAGGTTTGCCATCACCTTCTAGCTTGAGTTTTTGGGAACTAATGAATTTGGGTGTAATGCTTTGCTGTGGTTTTACCTGGGTTTCTGCTTGAACTGATGACCAATAGCTAAAAGTTGTGAAAATCAGAAATCCGGTCAACAACAGGGCAAAAAATTTTCTATTCATTGCTACTAACACTCCGTAATTATTGAATATTTGAACTAACTGGGATTGGGGATTGCTACTCCCCGGCTCATCTCCACTCGCCTTGCAAGGTGAAAGCCGCCCAATAGTAGGGGTTTCGCCAGTTTTTTTGCTGCCACAGTTTGAGTTGTGCCTCACGCAGGGCAGTTATGGGAGATGCTTTTTGCTGCAACATTGCTGTGTAAAACTGGGGCATCAATTGTGATGTTGCGGTGTCATTGACTTGCCACAAAGACACCACAGCACTTTTTGCCCCTGCATACATTAATCCTCTTGTCAACCCTACCAATCCTTCACCTTGGACATCCTTACCTAAACCCGTTTCGCAAGCACTCAGCACAACTAAATCTGCACCCAAATCTAAGTTAAAAATGTCACGCAGCCGTAAGATACTTGGAAGATTAGGTTTACCTTCTTTGTTTATCTGAGAAAGTACGATTCCTGACGATTCTGGGTTGATCGGGTCAGCAAAACCGTGAGTTGCAAAGAGGATGAATCGATATTGTTTGAGTTTTGGACTAGTTGCTAGATTGTAATTGGCATCAAAATCAAAAGCGTATAAACTTTCCGAGGGTGGTACAAGTTTTAATATTTGTTCGGCTTCTGTGCGCGTACCCAGTAGCCGTCCCCATCCTGCACGGTTAAGATTTCTCGCGGATTGTTGGAGGCTAGACTGTTCGAGGTTGAGTTCGGGGCCTAGAGAAGAGGGTTTACCTGTGAATCGGTCGTCATCAACCGCAAATACAGGGTCGGCAAGAACAGCTAGGGTTTTGGGTGCTGCTTGGCGTTTGTTCAAGTCTTGTCGGTGGGTAGCGATCGCAGTGACGGAGGGTAGATTTACAATTTGGTGGTTAACTAGAAGCGGTTGATAATTAGATTTCCCCGCCTGCGGCGACTTTTCAAGCTGAGAGATTTGATTTGGTTCTGATAATGCTGTAAAGGGAATTTCTTCTAATACACCATCTGCGACAATTACCAAACGCTTTTTCCCCAACTTTCCTGAAACGGGCGCTAGGATAAGCTGGCTAAGTTCAGTTGCAGCTTGGGTAATTTCTTGAAAATCTTTGGCTTTTTGCTCTGCGGGTAACTTCTGGCAGTCAATACCTGGTTTTTGACATTTTCTCAATAGTTCCTTGAACTTTCCTGCTGATGTTTCTATCGCTTCGCGTCCAGGGAGTTCGTAGCTATTGATGGAATTAGGAGTGACAGCCCAAAGATAGCTGCGTTCTTTACCCAAGGAATATTGCAATAGCAGGGTGTCTGAATCGAGTTGTTGCTGAATTTCAGCTAATTTCAGAGGTTCAGGATATTTCAGTGCAGCATATTTGGGGCTACTTGTACGGATTTTGGTTTGCAGTTCTTGGTATTGGCTACGGAGGTCAGCAATTTCTTTTTCGAGGTTTTGGATTGCGGTTGTGGGTGCTGTTTTATTCAGTAACTCTTGACGCAGTTTATCTTTAGCATCAAGTTGCTGCTCTAAGTTTTGTTCTTCTGCCAGTAGTTGCGGGTTAACGCCTGTACGGATTTTGGCATTGGCTTCTGTTAATAGTTCTAAAAGACTCCTGGCGCGCGATCGCTCGCTGATGTGCAGTGCCAAAGCGTCGTATCCTTTAGATGGGTCTTTTTTGTGCAACTGCATCAGCAAGTCGATGTAGAACTGATAGTAACCCTGTACGGTGGCAAAATAGGAAGTACGCAGTTCTTGACTGGCAATTTTGGTGCGTAAATCTTCAATGATTTTGATTGCTGCTTGAATATATGTTTGGGCTTGTTGGAGGTTGCCGCGATCGCGTTCTAGCGAAGCCATGTTAGAGAGGGTGGTGGCTTCCCCTCCCCTGTCACCTACTGCACGGCTTAGGGGTAAAGCTTGGTTGAAGTATTTGAGCGCTTCTTGCTTTTCTCCTAATGAGTCGTAGACCTTGCCAAGATTATTGAGGGTGCCGGCTTCCCTTCCTCTGTCCCCCATTGCACGGAGTATGAGTAAAGCTTGGTTGAGGTATTTGAGTGCTTCTTGCTTTTCTCCTAATGAGTAGTAGACTTTGGCAATATTATTGAGGGTGGTGGCTTCCCCTCCTCTGTCACCTACTGCACGGCTTAGGGGTAGAGCTTGGTTGTAGTACTTGAGCGCTTCCTGCTTTTGTCCCAAATCGTCATAGACTAAGCCAAGATTATTGAGGGTGGTGGCTTCCCCTCTCCTGTCACCCACTGCACGGAATATGGGTAGAGCTTGGTTGTAGTAGTTGAGCGCTTCCTGCTTTTCTCCCAATGAGGAGTAGACATTGCCAAGATTATTGAGGGTGGTGGCTTCCCCTCCCCTGTCACCCACTACACGGAATATAGGTAAAGCTTGGTTGAAGTATTTGAGCGCTTCCTGCTTTTCTCCCAAATTGTCATAGACTAAGCCAAGATTATTGAGGGTGGTGGCTTCCCCTCCCCTGTTCCCCACCGCATGGCTTAGGGGTAAAGCTTGGTTATAGTACTTGAGTGCCTCCTGCTTTTCTCCTAATGAGTAGTAGACATTGGCAATATTATTGAGGTTGAGGGCTTCCCCTTCCCTGTCACCCACTGCACGGCTTAGGGGTAAAGCTTGGTTGTAGTATTTGAGCGCTTCCTGCTTTTCTCCCAAATCGTCGTAGACTTTGCCAAGATTATTTAGGGTGCCGGCTTCCCCTTCCCTGTTACCCACTGCACGGTATAGGGGTAGAGCTTGGTTGTAGTACTTGAGTGCCTCCTGCTTTTCTCCCAATGAGTCGTAAACACTGCCAAAGACAACGAGGGTAGCGGCTTCCCCTCCCCTGTCACCCACTGCACGGAATAGAGGTAGAGCTTGGTTACAGTACTTGAGTGCCTCCTGCTTTTCTCCCAAATCGGAGTAGACTTTGCCAAGACCAACGAGTGTGGTGGCTTGCATTCCCCTGTCACCCACTGCACGGAGTATGGGTAGAGCTTGGTTGTAGTACTTGAGTGCCTCCTGCTTTTCTCCCAAATCGGAGTAGACTTTGCCAAGATTATTGAGGGTTCTGGCTTCCCCTCCCCTGTTACCCACTGCACGGAGTATGGGTAAAGCTTGGTTGTAGTACTTGAGTGCCTCCTGCTTTTCTCCCAATGAGTCGTAAACACTGCCAAAGACAACGAGGGTAGCGGCTTCCCCTCCCCTGTCACCCACTGCACGGAATAGAGGTAGAGCTTGGTTACAGTACTTGAGTGCCTCCTGCTTTTCTCCCAAATCGGAGTAGACTCTACCAAGGCCAAGGAGGGTGGCGGCTTCCCCAGATTTATCATCAACTTGTTGCCAAAGCTTCAGCGCTTCTTGCCATTTCCCAATCGCCTGTCGTAGTGATTCTGCTGTCCCTTGCTGATAAAGTTTAAGCCCTTCTTGAAGAATCCGTTCCGCAGCAGCGTGAGTTGCATCTTGTGACGTTGTTCCTGACTGTTGTGCTATCTGTAACGGTGTACCTCTCGGTGTTGCCCCCACAGCATCAGATAGCAAAACCATACTCAGCAGCAAAGTTAAACTGTTACGGGTAAATTTTGTTAGAAAGCACCAAAAAACCCACTGAGACTTTACACTCCCCATCATTGTTTAGCCTCAATCTGTGATTATTAACAACACTATTTCTGCCGAACCCAGTCCCTAATATTAGTAAATTATTTACTTGTCATCAGGGATATTGCGGAAACTTTGCTGAAACTTTAAGTTAATTTTATGGGTGCGGTCAAAGTTTACGGTTCTGGTTTCTGTTTTTGCAACGAACTCCCTCGGCAAACCCTGATTTTCTCGTTCTCGCGCTTCCTAACGGGAGGCTACGGTGTACACACAAGTCATCGAATTACCCAAAAATCTTGAAAAACCTCACCCTGTCCTAACGGACATCCCTCTCCTTGCCAAGGAGAGGGAAAGATTTACCCTTGGGTAAAGCAAGGGTGAGGTTTTGATTTGTGAGTTGTAGAGTCAATTTGGATAGAGAATTTTCGACTTGTGTGTACACAGTAGAACGCGAGGCGGAGGAAATGAGAGGGATCAGAGGTGATAATAGTTATTGAGGAAGTAAAGGTAACTTTGATATGTCTTATAAAGTTAGCATCGTTATCGAAAAAGATGAACATGGATATTATGCCTATTGCCCTGAACTACCTGGTTGTCAATCTCAAGGTGATTCCCTAGAAGAAGTACAGGCAAATATTAAAGAAGCAGTTGAACTTTATATAGAAACCTTGTCAAATTTAGAAAAACAGGCGCTTCATAACAAGGAAATATTCACAATAACCTTGGAGGTGAAAGTTGCCTAAACTGCCACGTATCACTGCAACAGAAGCTGAAAAACTCTTATTAGATGCAGGCTTTATTCAAATTAGAAGTAAAGGAAGTCACAGAATTTATTTTCGAGAAGAAGTGAGAGTGGTTATTCCTTCTCATTCAGGAAAAATATTGCACCCAAAAATAGTGAAGCAGGTTCTACAAGCCATTGACATTACTGAGGATGAAACTACAGCAGAATAAGTAGTAACTGAGGCAGATGTTAGCAGCAATAATATTTAACGAACGAGCGTAATGAAAATTTGATAATTTATAGAACTGTCACCACTGGAAGATTTGGGTTCTTGCGTACTTAGCGTGCTAAATCAATATTATAGTGCCAAGAAAGTAAAGC
>NZ_JABXKM010000274.1 GCF_017115025.1 Nostoc sp. NOS(2021)
TCAAAGCCTCTCTCCGCTTGTCTGACGACAGGCTGACGCCAACGGGGAGAGGTTTGGAGAGGGGTTCCAAGAATAAGTCGCACATGGCGTGATTTATGCAAGAGGTCTACGATAAAAACCAAACCCAACAAGAGGCGCAAATGAACATAGCCCGATACGGTGAAACTGCATTTGAGAGCGTAATTGAAAATCACCTTCTCACTCACGGCTATGTCAACGTTATAGACAAATTCGATCGCACTCGCGCTGTTTTTCCCAAAATAGCGATCGCATTTATCCAGCAAACTCAACCCAAAGAATGGAAAAAATTAGAAGCACTGCACAAAGAAAAAACCAGTGAGCAAGTGCTAACAGACCTCTGTAAATGGCTGGACACTTACGGCTCACTACACACTCTGCGTCATGGCTTCAAATGCTATGGTCGAACTCTGCGTATAGCCTACTTCAAAGCTGCCCACGGATTAAACTCAGACTTAGAAACCCGCTATGCTGCCAACTGCGTTAGTATCACCCGACAATTACAATACAGTGAGCGAGAAAAAAAGCGATGCCTGCGGCGAGCTTCGCTAACGCTTGACATCACTCTTAGTCTAAATGGTATCCCACTTGTCACCTTAGAGCTAAAGAATCCGCTCACAGGGCAAACAGTGGAAAATGCCAAACAGCAATACTGTCAAGACCGTGACTCTAGGGAAACTATCTTCGAGTTTAAACGCCGTACCTTAGTACATTTTGCCGTAGATACCGAAGAAGTATGGATGACAACACGCCTAGCCGGAGACGCTACTCACTTTTTGCCCTTTAACAAAGGATACGATGGCGGCGCAGGTAATCCACCAGACTCCCAGAGACGTAATTACCGGACTGCTTACCTCTGGGAAGAAGTCTTACAACGCGACAGTCTACTTGATCTGTTGTGTCGATTTCTGCATCTCCAAACAGAAGAAAAGCGAGACAATGATGGTCGCAGGTTTAAAAAAGAAACGATGATATTTCCCCGCTATCATCAACTTCAAGCTGTGCGTTTACTGGTAGATGCGGCAAGGAGTGAAGGTGTAGGACACAACTATCTCATTGAACATTCAGCAGGTAGCGGTAAAAGTAACACCATTGGTTGGCTGACTCATCGCCTTGCCTCCTTATATAATGACCAAAACCGTCGCGTTTTTGATAGTGTAATTGTAATTAGCGATCGCCGCGTACTTGACCAGCAGTTACAAGACGCAATTTATCAATTTGAGCATCGTCAGGGCGTTGTCGAGAAAATCGACGATAATTCCCGACAGTTGGCGCAAGCGTTGGAAAGTGCTGTTCCCATCATCATCACCACCCTGCAAAAATTTCCCTTTGTGACTCGCCAGTTAATCAAACTAGCAGAAGAACGTAACGAGCAAAGTAGTGGTATTCTACCTACCCGTCGCTATGCCGCGATCGTTGATGAAGCACACAGTTCACAATCAGGCGAAACAGTCACCGAATTAAAAGGTGTACTTGGCGGCGAGGAGTTGCAAGCCCAAGCACGTAACCGCGCTCAGGAAGAAGGACTAGAAAATCTAGAAGAACTTTTTCTTAGTTTAGTCAAACGTTCTCATCAGTCCAACCTGAGTTTCTTTGCATTTACCGCCACACCAAAACATGAAACTCTGAAATTCTTTGGTCATCGAGGAGAGCCTTTCCATCGCTACACTATGCGTCAAGCAATAGAAGAAGGCTTTATCATTGATGTCCTGCGTAACTACACAACCTATAAAGTCTACTTCAACCTGATCAAAGCCGGTAAAAACGACCCCAACGTAGAACGCAAAAACGCTGCCCGCTCCCTGGCTCGGTTCATGCGCCTACACCCGCATAATATTGCCCAGAAAACAGAAGTAATGCTGGAACACTTCAACACCTTTACCCGGCACAAAATCGGTGGTCAAGCCAAAGCAATGGTAGTAACTAGCTCCCGCCTAGATGCAGTGCGCTACAAACAGAGTTTCGACAAATACATCCAGGAAAAAGGGTATCCTATCAAAACGTTGGTAGCCTTTTCAGGTGTAGTCACAGACGACAAGATTCAAGATAAAACTTACAGTGAACAGGAGATGAATAACGGTATTCGGGAGAAAGAATTGCCAGAAAGATTTGCTACCAGTGAGTATCAGGTTTTACTTGTAGCTGAAAAATATCAAACAGGCTTTGACCAACCCTTGCTACACACCATGTATATTGACAGGCGATTGGCGGGTATTCAAGCAGTACAGACCCTTTCTCGCCTCAACCGCATTCACCCACTCAAAGAAGATACATTTGTCTTAGACTTTATTAACGATCGCGAAGAAATTCGCCAAGCATTTCAGCAGTTTTACGAAGGTGCAGAGTTAGGAGCAGAAGCAGACCCTCAACAACTTTACCAACTCCAGAGCGAACTAGGCGCTTTAGGGATCTATTTAAATGAGGAAGTTGAACGCTTTTGTGAAATTTACTTTAAACCGAAACAGCGTCAGAGCATATCTGACCATCAAGGGATGAATGCAGCACTTGACCCAGCCGTTGACCGCTTTTGCGTTTTGGATCACGATCAACCAGAAGCAGCTAAAATTTGGCGTAAAAAGCTGACAGCCTTTCGTAACCTTTACGCTTTTTTGAGCCAGATAATTCCCTACCAAGACTCTGATTTAGAACGCCTCTACATTTTTTTGCGTCACCTATCATCGAAACTGCCACGCCGCCCGAATGAAGTACAGTACGATTTTGATAGCGAAATCCAGCTAGAGTATTACCGTCTCCAGAAAATTAGTGAAGGCTCAATAGAGTTAAGCAAAGGTAATGCCCGTCCCCTAGATGGCCCAAAGGATGTCGGCACAGGCATTGTCCGTGGAGATACAGTCAAACTATCACAGCTAATCGACATTATCAACAATCGTTTTGGTACTGATTTTAATCAAGCCGATCAATTGTTTTTTGATCAACTTGTGGAGACTGCTGCCAATTACGAAGAATTACAACAAGCAGCACAGGTAAACTCTGCTGACAAATTCGCCTTGCTTTTCAATCAAATGTTAGATTCTCTGTTTGTTGAGCGAGTAGAGCAAAACGAGGCAATTTTTGCACGTTACATGAATGACCGTGATTTTCAGAAGATGGTGTCAGATTGGCTAGTTTCAGAAGTATATCAGCGTCTCACTAGCAACTAAAAGTTTCCGTATGCATGATCATATAGCGATCGCAGACAACACAGATTGTAAAAGTTTTTTAGCTTAAGTTAAAATTGAGTCTATAATCTTCTATTTTGCTGGCATGATCGTATCTTGCCAGAGTGAATAGTTGACTAGCCTCAAATGTTGCGACATTAATTTGTCAACGGTTATCTAGAAGAAGTTACGACACTAATTTGTGAACGACGACATTCAATTTGTGAATGTACATAAGCTAAAATGGACGTAACTGGATTCGAACCAGTGACCTCTACGATGTCAACGTAGCGCTCTAACCAACTGAGCTATACGTCCTTAACCACACAATTATCAATAATAGCATATACTTCTGTGATCAGGCAAGATAAAGACCCAAATCAGGCGAACTCTATAATTTGACATCTTGCACCTGTGGCAAAAACCCGGTTTCTAGCATTGGTAATATCCTTTTCTTGGATGACCCTCGTGTATGATCGATAAGGTTATTCGGTTCTGGTGGGAGTCAGCTACCAGAGGTAACGGGGAAAGTTCGGTGCAAATCCGGCGCTTGGGAGCAACTGTGAACCAATTTGAGATGTAATCGAAAATCCTAAATTGAGTGAGTCAGGATGCCCGCCGAAATAGATTTATCAGTTCCACATATCTGCGAGGTACAGATGACTACTACTGTAAATATTTCCCCAACGAGTCCCTTAAGTAGTGCTGACCATACTTTATTTGTTTGCAAAACTTGCGCTAGCGTTTGGCAAGATGGAAAACGCTTAGGTGAAAGTGGTGGTCAAAAACTTCTACACCAACTTCAGCAGCTTGCACAAGATTGGGACTTACGAGATGAATTCCCAATTCAGGAAGTTGAATGTATGAGTGCTTGCAATCGTTCCTGCGTAGTTGCCTTTGCTGCCAAAGGCAAATTAACATATTTATTTGGTGATTTAGCCGTTGATGGTAGTGCATCTGCGGTACTGGAATGTGCTAGTCAATACTATGTCAAAGCAGATGGTTTACTACCTTGGTCAGAGCGTCCAGAAACCCTGAAGAAGGGCATTTTGGCAAAGATTCCACCTTTATCTCAATGATCCGCGTTTTGATTCTGGGTGGGACGGGAGATGCCGCAGAACTAGCTGCCAGAGTGGCGACTATCCAAGGGTTAGAAGCAATCACGTCTCTAGCCGGTCGCACCCGTAAACCATCAGTTCCGTTGGGCGATTTACGGGTTGGAGGCTTCGGTGGTGTGGCTGGATTGGCTAGCTATCTGCGAGTAATGCAAATCGACTTATTAATTGATGCAACCCATCCTTTTGCTACTCAGATTTCCTTCAATGCGGCAGATGCTGCAACCGAAGTCGGAGTACCCCGTCTGATGTTAATTCGTCCGCCTTGGGAAAAAGTAAGTGGCGATCGCTGGATTGAAGTTAACAGCGTTGAAGCCGCAGCAGCATCTGTAGCAAACCAGGCACAGCAGGTATTTTTGACAGTTGGGAGGCAAGAAATCGCCGCTTTTGCTCACCTAGAGAAAATTTGGTTTCTGATGCGGATGATTGACCCTCCTACCGATGATGCTTTAGTGCCGCCGGGAATAATATTGTGCGATCGCGGGCCCTTTACCCTCAATAATGAAAGACAAATCCTGATTCATCACAACATTGATACTATCGTCAGTAAAAATAGCGGTGGCGATGCCACAAAGCCCAAGATTATTGCCGCGCGAGAACTGGGCGTGAAGATTGTGATGGTAAATCGTCCAGCTATACCACCAGGGGATCAGGTTAGTAATGTTGATGCTGCTTTGGCATGGCTATTTGACCGCTGCTAATACGTTATTGTTGAATTCTCCTTGGGGACTGACAAATAAAAAAACATCCCAAATTTTCTAGTGGGATGGGTGTCCGCACTACGTGCCGCTACGCGAACACCCGTCCTATATTCAGGGCGGGCTTTCCTGCCCACCCCACAAGATGGTTAACAATTCAAAATTCAAAATTCAAAATTCAAAATTAAAGACATTTTCAGACGGGGATTTAAACCCCGACTGAAACTGATGCTACCTATAGACGTAGGGGTCTTAAACCCTTTAATTTACGATAATTTATTTCTTGTCAGTCCCTTGCCCAAATAATACTACTTGTCCCAATTTCACTCTAGACAATTTAGATTATGCGAATTGTACCTGTGCCGTTGCAGGTAGCACAAAAAATGTTTAAATTACTCATAACACCATTTCCGTATAATACACGAGAACCCTCTACAAGATCCGCGATCGCACTAACGACCTTCATGAAAAATCTAGCTGTACTATCTGCCATAGTCCTCGCCACCACTTCTGGATTAGTTTTCGGGACAATGCCAGCCGCCTCTGCTTTAAGTTGGAACTGGAATTATTCTGGTACTGGCATAGCGGCGAGTGGTACTTTTACCACTAATGACACCCCTAACGATTTGGGTTTTTACCTAATTTCTGGAATTACTGGTACACGAAATGGTGAAACAATTACTGGACTGCAAGCCGCCGGGACTCCAACACCGGGAAACGAACCTTTTGATGTTGATAATTTAATTAGTCTTAATACTCAGCAGTTAACGGGTGATGGTTTTGGGTATTCCACTTCGGGCGGAAGTTATTCTAGTCCATTTTTCGCTAGTTTTTTGCCAACACCAGGTTATTTAGAGGTTTTTTCTGCGCCGCCAATCATACCAGGTTCTGAAAATTTGGGATTGGAAGATAGTGAGTTACCCATAAGTTTTTCTGCAACCATAATCAGGGTTCCTGAACCCACTTCTATCCTTAGCTTACTCGTCCTCGGCACTCTCGCCGCACCTTCAGTACTCAAACGTAACAAGCTATCCAAATTCACTCACAAGAAGGTCGAAAAAGTTTCCTAAAACCATCAATCAAAACTGACAATTACTCCTTCATTCACTCTCTTGAAGAGGTTAATTGTTGTCAGAAAATCCAGTTAACCACAGCCATTTAGGACTTATGCAAAACTACACGCGGTAGGGGCAATTCATGAATTGCCCCTACCTGAAAATCCTTTTTTCGACTATTGTTTGTGTAAGTCCTGCCATTGTCTGATTTCGTCTATAGTACTTCTCAATTGTATAGAATACAGACCATTCGTAGGGGCACAGCAATGCTGTGCACACGTTGATCTAATTGCATCCAAATGATACCGTAATTTTGTATAGATATAGAATTATTTCGCCGTGCCAACGGTAGATTATTTCTAAAAGGAGTTTGCTGCAATGTCCACAACACCAACTACTCGATTAATTTTAGAAACTTTACTCCCCCATCTCAAAGTAGCAGCAGCCTATGCCCGTTTTCTTCAACCAAAAATTGCTGCACTTCCCGCCAAAGAACAAGGAAAAAACTTTTTTGCCGCCGCCCTTACTGATGCGGATGTGGCTATTCAAAATCTGGTAGAAGTAGTATTACTGGGCACTTTCCCAGAGATTCGCTTTTATGGTGAAGAGTATGAAAGTTCTAATAACACCAAGTATTTTCGCGCTACCGAACTCGGTTCAGAAGGTGATTATTTAGTCACACTCGACCCCATCGATGGCACGAAGTTTTACATGGATGGACATTCTAATTACCAAATTATTCTCAGTATTCTAAATTCGGATGACTTTGAAGCAGTACTCGCCATTTCCCCTGCCCAAAACATTTATTTTTACGCCCTTCGAGGTGAAGGTGCTTTTAAAGGGATGCTGGAGATGAACTTAGAAGCCTGTGCCCCGTTACATATAACATCTGCCAAACCTGCTATTTTGTTGGGATGGGGAATGAATTCGATCGCACATTTACTAAAAGATCGATATCAAGTCATCGATATAGCGACTGATTACTCTAGTGATATTCAAATTCCCAATCTCAATGGTATTCTCAGTGGCGACTTGAGTGGAGCAGTCATCAAATCGGGCAAATTTATTGATGGTGCTGCACTCGCTTTTATTGCGAAAGAGGCTGGCTGGATTGTGACTACTCTGGACGGTTCGACTTTACCGCCACTGCATACTTGTAAAAACTATAGCTTGCCTGGATTGATAGTAGCTGTTTCAAAATCTGTTCATCAACACCTGCTGTCAGCGATGCAAAGCCTACCTGTTTGAGGGTAAATAACTAATTAATTATTTGCTAACTATCCCTAAACAAAATGAAAATCTGTATTGTTGGCGCGGGTGCTATCGGTGGGTATTTAGGGGCAAAATTGGCACTGGTAGGTGAAGCAGTGACGCTGATTGCGCGTGGTTCTCATTTGGAAGCAATTCAAAGAAATGGGCTGAAGTTGCTGATGGCAGACGGTTCTAGCCAAATTGCTACTCCATTTTTGGCAACTAGCGATATTCAGTCAGCAGGGCCACAAGATGTAGTAATTTTAACTGTCAAGGCTCACAGTGTACCTGCGATCGCACCCTCTCTTCCTGCACTCTACGATGCTCATACTATGGTGGTGACAGCCCAAAATGGCGTTCCTTGGTGGTACTTTCGTCAGCATGGCGGTGAGTATGAAGGTACACGGATTCAATCTGTTGACCCAGATGGGATTATTGAAGCTAATATCACAGCCGACCGCGCCATCGGTTGTATTGTTTACCCGGCAACTGAGATAATTGAACCAGGTGTAATTAAACATATTGAAGGCGATCGCTTTACTCTCGGTGAAATCGACGGCACTAAAACAGAACGCATCCAATTATTAGCACAGACTTTAAAACAGGCAGGATTCAAAGCACCAATCCGCAATCAAATTCGCACGGAAATTTGGATCAAGTTGTGGGGGAATGTGGCGTTTAATCCCATCAGTGCGCTGACTGGTGCTACTCTAGAAGGTATTTGTCGCTATCCCCTGACTCGTGAATTAGCGCGGCAAATGATGACTGAAACTCAGGCGATCGCGGAAAACTTGGGTATAAAGTTTGGCATCACTTTGGAACAGCGAATTAATGGGGCAGAAAATGTTGGTGCCCACAAAACCTCAATGCTACAAGATATTGAAGCTGGGCGTTCCACGGAGATAGACGCGATCGTTGGCGCGGTGGCAGAATTGGGAAAACTCACTCAAATTCCCACACCTTATATTGATGCTATTTATGCCAGTGTTAAGCTGCTGGAGGCGACTAAATTAAATAATTCATAATTCATAATTCATAATTAAGTTTTGTGTAAGCTACGGGCTTTCTCGTGTCTGCGTACTCTGTAAGAGTTGCAACAGGCAACTAAGGTAAAAGGAACATGCAGTTTACTTGCTGTTTGTTTAAAAATCTTAAATTTAAGATTATATCATATATAAACACAAAAAAATTCTTATTGCTGATACTAAGGGAATTTGATAACATGGATGAAAAATTTTCTCTTGTGAATGAAATCAATAATATGATTGATACCGATAGAGCAGGTAGATACATAGAACAGCTGACTGGATACAAAGCTTTTATACCTAATCCTTTACCGCCTATACCCAAATTACGTATTGATGATGAAATGTTAGAACTTTTATCACAAGCAGATAGAGCGTTAGGTCGTTTAGATGGATCAACAGACGCTTTACCTAATCCCGACTTATTCGTGTTTATGTATGTTCGTAAAGAGGCAGTGTTGTCAAGTCAGATAGAAGGAACACAAGCTTCTTTGATAGATGTCCTTGAGTTTGAATCCCGTACAGTGGAACCAGACAACCCGCAAGATGTAACCGAAGTTGTCAACTATATTGCAGCAATTAATCACGGACTCGAAAGATTAGAGAATAATTTTCCTTTATCATTGCGATTGATCCGTGAAATTCATAAAGAATTATTGAGAGAAGGTCGAGGTTCTGAAAAAGGTTCAGGAGAATTTCGCCGCAGCCAAAATTGGATTGGTAAGGGAAGATGTAATTTAAAGGAAGCTACTTATGTTCCACCTCCACCCCATGATATGCAAGAAGCTTTAAGTAATTTTGAGAAGTTTTTACATGACTCTGCTCCAATGCCAGCTTTAATTAAAATTGGATTAGCTCATGCTCAATTTGAGACAATTCACCCTTTTGAAGACGGCAATGGAAGAACAGGACGCTTACTAATTACTCTCTTATTATGTGAAAAAAATATATTAAAACGTCCTCTACTGTATATATCTTATTACTTCAAAAAATACCGATTGCAATATTACGATCATCTCCAATCTATCAGGGATAATGGGGACTGGGAAAGCTGGCTTAAGTTTTTTCTAAAAGGTGTATATGAAGTTTCCCAGGAAGCATCTACTGTTGCTCGTCAAATAGTTAATTTAAAAGAAGATCATCGTAAAATAGTAATGGAACGAATGGGAAATCGTAAGGCAGGGAATGCTATAGCATTACTCGAAAAACTCTATTATAAGCCAGTTTTTAATATAGAAATGGCTCAAGAATTTACCCAATTATCATACACTAACGCTAACATTCTAGTCAGAGAATTATGTAATATAGGAATCGTGGAAGAAGTTACTGGAAATAAACGTAACCGAGCTTTTATTTATGAACCATACCTATCTATTTTTAAGGAGTCTTAATTCTTTGGCTAGCTGAAGTTATATAATTATCACGTCCATGAAGAAAAAGAAAGTATGGCTATTAACGATACTGGTTGTAGTAGTAATCAACATGATCATCGGACATAGCAATTATCTAAAAGCTGCTTCATCTTTAGGTAAAGACACGCTGACGATGATTACTTCCCCAGATTATCCTCCTTATGAGTTTTATAATACTAAAGGAGGCGATGTCTACGACGGGCTACGCCTACGCCAAATCGTTGGCTTTGATATAGATATTGCCAAGACCCTTGCTCAAAAACTAGGGTTTAAACTTCAGATCATGGAATCCGATTTTAATGGATTAATTCCTGCACTCCAAGCAAATCGGGCTGACTTTGTAATGGCTGGGATGACTCCAACTCCAGAACGTCAGAAAAATATTGATTTTTCAATTATTTATTACGAAGCTAAAGATACGATTGTCGCTCCTAAAGGTAGCAACCTGAAGCAGCCCCAAGATTTATCAGGAAAAAAGGTTGGGGTACAGCTAGGAACGATACAGGAACAAAATGCTCAGAAAATTGCTAAAAAAGTTGCGGGTATTCAGCTAAAGCAACTCAACAAAGTGCCGGAAGTAGTTCAGGAAATCAAATCTGGGCGAATTGATGCAGCAATTGTTGAGGATACCGTCGCTAAGGGATTCGCCCAAGCTAACCCAGATTTAGAGTTTAATATTATTCCCTCAGAGGAGGCAAGTGGATCTGCGATCGCTTTTCCCAAAGGTTCTTCTTTAGCAGAACCGTTTAACAAAGTTCTTCAACAAATGAAGGACAATGGCACATTAGCTAAACTAGTAGCCAAGTGGTTTTCACAGAACACTACCGCCAATCCTGTATCCTCAACTCCTACCAAAGGCGGATTGAATCTCGACTTTACCAGGATTATTCCAGACATTCCCTTTATTCTTCGGGGAATCCCTTTAACTTTATTGTTTACGCTATTATCTGTATCCTTGGGGTTAATCTGGGGAACAATACTGTCTCTATTAAAAATTCTCGGCATCAAGCCGCTTACCTGGGTTGCTAACGCCTACACCTCTGTTTTTCGAGGCACACCTTTATTATTACAGTTGGCGTTGGTTTACTACGCAACACCGCAGCTTACAGGC
Organism: Nostoc sp. NOS(2021); assembly: GCF_017115025.1. Classification (GTDB taxonomy): domain Bacteria; phylum Cyanobacteriota; class Cyanobacteriia; order Cyanobacteriales; family Nostocaceae; genus Nostoc. The sequence continues at coordinate 10,844 of NZ_JABXKM010000274.1, forward strand.
TATGACATTTCCGCATTGGAGGCAGGGGTGCTAACTTTTACTCTGAATTCTGGCGCTTATATGTCGGAAACTATCAGGGGTGGAATTCAGGCGGTGGATAAAGGACAAAGTGAAGCGGCGATGTCTATGGGTGTTCCCTATTGGTTGATGATGTGGGATGTAATTTTTCCCCAAGCATTGAAGAACATTCTCCCCGCATTGGTAAATGAAACTATCGGATTGCTCAAAGATTCCGCACTGGTTTCAACCATTGGGGTAGTGGAAATATTACGCAGCGCCCAAATCGTTGGGGCAAATAAGTATATTTATTTTGAACCACTGCTATTTGCAGGGTTAATCTACTATGTTTTAGTAATGGGAATGACTTTGGGTGCATCCGCTTTAGAAAGGAGGTTACGGCAAAGTGAGTAATGTAGTAATTCGCACGGAATTCTTATGTAAATCCTTTGGCAAACTCGACGTACTCAAAGATATTTCCACTGAGTTTTATCAGGGCGAAGTGGTTGCCATATTAGGCCCTTCTGGTTCAGGTAAATCTACCTTTCTGCGATGCCTAAACTTGCTAGAACAACCCACCAAAGGAAGAATCTACTTTCACGACCAAGAAATCACTAATCCCAAGGTAAATATTGCGAAGGTGCGCCAACATTTGGTGATGGTATTTCAACATTTTAATTTGTTTCCCCACATGAATGTGCTGCAAAATGTCACCTACGCACCCATAAAGGTGAAAGGAATAAACAAGCAAAAAGCAGAAGAACAAGGCTTAGAATTGCTTGCTAAGGTAGGTTTAGAGCCAAAAGCGTCTGTCTATCCATCCAAATTATCTGGGGGACAGAAACAGCGAGTAGCGATCGCTCGTGCATTAGCAATGGAACCAGAGATGATTTTGTTTGATGAACCCACTTCTGCCCTAGATCCCGAAATGGTTAAAGATGTGCTGGAAGTGATCAAAGCTTTAGCGCTATCTGGAATCACAATGGCGATCGTTACGCATGAAATGGGCTTTGCAAGAGTTGTTGCTAATCGGATTATGTTCCTCGACCAGGGAAGTTTAGCAGAAGATACTACTCCTGGCGAATTTTTCCAAAATCCTCAGTGCGATCGCGCCAAGCAGTTCTTAGAAAAAATGCTTTAGAAATTGATTTAGTTATCCCTACTTTCTCAACCGAAAGCGCACCGGCATTCTATCCGGCGGATAAATCAAAAGGTTCTGCTGTAACTGTTCCAGAGATGATCGACCGTTGACCAACTCCCAGTCAAAGTAGTAAAGCAGTAGTGCCAGCATCATCGTTGCTTCCAGCATTGACAAATGCTCTCCCAAGCAACGATGAGAACCTGAGCCAAAGTCTATCATTGGAAGTACGCTACTTTCCTTATTCTTGTCTAACCAACGCTCTGGCAGAAATTCATCGGGATGAGAATAGACTTCTGGATCTCGTCCAGCAGCAAGCATTGACCAGAATATTTTCGTGCCACGAGGAATAACCGTACCCTCGATAACAGTGTCACGTTGAGCCTCCAATGAAGTCGAGCCAGAGGCGACTGAATAAAGGCGCAAAGTTTCCTTGATAATAGCGCGGATGTAATTCAATTCCTTAAGGCTTTCTGAATTAATACTGCCTTGACTTTCCCAAGCTTGGTCAACAACGGCCTGTGCTTGCTGAAAAACCCTTTGATTTAAAGTCAACTCTGCTATTGCAAAGGATAAAGTATGAGCCGTGGTATCAGTACCAGCTATTAAAAGTTCAATAACTTCTGCTATCAGTGTTTCCCGATTGTATTTTGGTTCTTTGGCAGCTATTTTCACCAACATTGATTCCTGGAACAAAGGACTTACCTGTGTTAAATCAGTATGATTTTGTTCTCTCATCTGTAAAGCTAAGTCTACACGGGGAGTAATAAACTCCTCTAAATATCGCCTTGCGGCCCAATAATCTTGTGAATTCTTAGTTGGCAGATATTTCATCCATATCTTCTCGCCAGTAGCTACCCGTAGGAACCGATAGCCTACAATAGACATCGCCTCGTACACTTTGAGAACATCAAGGGGTTGTCCTTCATGACTAGCAATGTTACTATCCACAGGAATACCCAGTACTAGACAGGAAATCACCCTCATTGTTAGCTCTACAAACAGAGGATCTACCTGAACTTCTTTTGGTGAGGCAGCTGACTGAATTTTCTCAATTACTTGTTCGCAAGCTTGGCTAATAATTTCCACATATTTGGAGAGACCGCTAGAACTGAATTCAGGGTTCCAAGCCTTGCGTCTGTACTGCCACTCACTTCCGTTTTGACCTAAAAGAATGGGCCCACTAATGTCGTTCCAAGCTTTGCTCGCTCGCTGTGACCTAATTAGGCTACCGTCTCTCATCCCATTAACAATGGTGTCTTCGATAACTTTTGGCTTAGTCAAAACGAGAACTGGATTGCCAGTCCAGTAAACATACATTGGGCCTAGCTGCTGGCTCCAATCAAACAATAATTGGAAGAATTTCTTCTCTTTCACTGCTGCTAATACTTGAGGAATATTTCCTAATAGCCAGTGTCTTTTAGGAGAGGGAAGGGACTGTAGAGATTTGTAAGTGTTCTTTTGTTTCCACCACCGCCAACCAAATATTCCCGCTGTGCTAGTAATGCCTAAGACTGTAACTAAATATGGAAATGAGTCAGAAAAAGCAATTTGAGCGGCAATCTCTTGGAACATGAATCCGCCTTTGTCCAACAAAACTTAGGTTATTCAGATACTACCGTATTGTTTCCAGATTCGTTCAGCGCGGTTCTCAGTTGAGTGGTTTCTAAAGAAAATCTAAAGGTAGCAAATAGCGATCGCCTGAAAACAGGATAATGCAGTTGAATTGATATTCAACCTCTAACTATGGCATCTACACCCAAAATCCTCGCCTTTGCTGGCAGCACCCGCATTGATTCTTACAACAAAAAATTGGTAAAAATCGCGGCGGCTGGTGCTAAGGCAGCTGGCGCAGAAGTGACTTATCTAGACCTCCGCGATTTGCCTTTACCTCTTTTTGATGAAGATTTGGAAGCTCAAGAAGGACTACCAGCCAACGCCCGCACTTTTAAGGACTTGATGATTTCTCATCAAGGATTGCTGATTGCTTCGCCGGAATATAACAGTTCGCTCACAGCAGTTTTGAAGAACGCCATTGACTGGGCATCCCGTCCATCTCCAAATGAAGCATCGTTGGCTGCTTTTGCAGGTAAGGTTGCTAGCATTATGAGCGCTTCACCTGGTGCTATTGGTGGTTTGCGGGGATTGGTTCACCTGCGGTCTATTTTGGGAAACATCAAAGTTTTGGTTCTTCCCGACCAAATAGCTGTACCCAAAGCTTACGAAGCTTTTAACGCCGATGGCACGTTAAAAGATCCTAAACAGCAAGAATCTATTGAAAAATTAGGCGATGGCTTAACAAAGATATTGCTGAAGCTTAATTAAACTCTTCAATTTGACAGTAAATAACGAATACCGATCATTAACACAAAGATGCCATACAGCTTTTTCATCAACTCGCTGCTAATAAAAGGCTGATTTGCAAACAATGCCCCAAAGAAGTTACCCACGATTAAACCAACTGCAATAATTAGGGCATATTTGATATTAAGATTACCGTTGCGCTGGTAAACTAAGGCTGCTAAAATGCCGATTGGCAAAATTTGAGCAGCCACAGAAGTTCCTGTAGCTAACTTCTGATCCAAACCAATTACTAATACCATTGCCGGAATCATAATTGCGCCGCCACCGATACCAAACATCCCACCAGCAACGCCAGAAACTAAACCGATTAACAACAGTTGGATCAAGATATTAGACATAAAAAATGGTCGCTAGATTGCAAATTATAAATTAATTTTCTGGGAAAAGATTGATTTTGGTAGCATTCCATGCACACCTTTATGGGGACTGTTCACAACTTGAGTAATATGAAAATTCACAGCTAAACTACACAATACATAAGCATCTTCTGACGACAATTTTCTGAAGCGTTCCAGAAAATCAATCATATTTTTTAAAGCCAGTTCTAAGGCTTCATCTAAGGTTTGAGCAAAGCCCATTGTGATGATATGAGTTGGAGTTTCGGCAATTGGTGTTGTCAGTTGTAAATCCTTGCGAAGTTTGAGGGTAATTCTACCGTTCATAGAAGTTTCAATGGCGGTGACATTTACTTCACCATCTCCTTGTGCAGAATGCCCATCACCAATAGAAAATAATCCACCTGGTACGAAAATTGGCAAAAATAAACGAGAACCAGCTTGTAATTCGCGATTGTCGATATTACCGCCGTAAGAACCTGGTGGAACAGAAGTTCGAGAGGTTTCTGGAGTAGCGACACCAAGAATCCCAAAAAACGGTTTGAGGGGAATTTTTATGCCAGCACCCGCGGGAAATTCCGCGATATTGTTTGCTAAATCTAGAGGAATGAATCTCAACGCAGGTAGAGGAAACTGATGTGGTAATGCTCCCCAACCTGTACGAATGGCATTGAAGCCGACGGGTAAACTAGGTGCGATCGCATCTAATTGTACTTCTAAAACATCCCCTGGTTCGGCATCGCGCACATAAATTGGCCCTGTGAGCAAATGCGGCCCTCCAGCAATTTTGCGTTCTGGTAGAAGATTTTGGCAGATGTCGAGAAATTCTGGTGTGAGAAACTCTCGTGGTGCTTTGTCATAAACGTAGTAACCAGTATAAGTTTCTACGTCAACTGTATCACCAGAGTCAATAGTGAGTGCTGGTTCTAGCAGATGGGAAAACCCACCTAAATGCACGGTTTCTTTTGAGGCTTTTAAAATGTAATGAGTCATCGCTGTTGTGTTTTTAGTTTAGTCCAAGAGAGAACGTGTTTTACTGCCATCGCCATTTAGCCTCTTATTCAAATTGTTCCCGTGTTTGTTGTCAGGCATCTGTAAGCAGGGCTATTTCATTCTCATCTAGTCTGCCTCAGAATGAATTCTGAGTCTAATAGCGAAAGTTGTCTAAAGACGACTAAGAAAAGGTTATAGGTTATAGTCCGTTTTAACGGAATTTAGCTATGAGCCGCTGAACTTCAGTTCTGGGCTGTTTCTGTCTGGAATGAAATAGCCCTGCATCTGTAAGTTGTCTCTGGGTAGTCGATTTTGATTTGCAATGACATAGGCAAAATTATTATTTTATAATGTAACTTTTCCCTGAGTATACATTGTTAAATAGTGAATGAGCATACTCTGGATCATGAAATGGCTGACATCAGCTAAAGTGTAGATATCTTCTTTTTAGTCTTTGATAAAATCAAATGCTAGATTTTTCATTGCTGGTTTTAGCAATCCATATTCTTCTAGTTCTGCTTTTTTAACCAGGATGGCTTCTAGAGCTTACGGTCGCTGCAACTCATTATAGGTGATGATTGTGACTGTTGCTTTACCTGACTGTTCAATAATAATAAGTTCTCCACTTTCTGCAACTTGGAGAATGATTTGTAGCTATAATTTAGCGAATTGGTATTATCTCAAGGATTTGCTAAACTCCAACTTCGTGGAGAGCAAATAAAAACAATTTGAGCATCGGGAATTTGGAGGGGGTTGCAGAGTGGCTGATGATGAACGCATAGTCAATACACAACAGATTCATCCAAGGGATTTTTCCTGGGGATTATGGCCTGTTTTGCCACTCTACCCTTATGGCAGGCGGCAGACAATTCGTAAAGAAGTACTTAAGGACACAATCTGGAATTTTGACCAGATTCAGGGCTTTTTCTACGTTGTTGTACCAATTCGCATGACTGTTGTTAAGCTCGAAGCCGGGGGTCTTATCGTCTATGCGCCTGTTGCACCAACCCCAGAGTGCATCCGGCTTGTGAATGAGTTGGTGGCAGAACACGGTAACGTTAAGTACATCATTTTGCCTACTATCTCTGGTATAGAACACAAAGTCTTCGTCGGCCCCTTCGCCAGATACTTTCCGACTGCACAGGTGTTTGTGGCTCCCCATCAGTGGAGTTTCCCGCTAAATCTCCCCCTTAGCTGGCTTGGCTTACCTCCAAAACGAACTCAGGTACTCCCAGATGATAGTAGCAAAACACCCTTTGCTGACGAGTTTGATTATGCAATGCTGGGCCCGATTGAGCTTGGCCCTGGTCGATTTGCGGAAGTTGCTTTTTTTCACAAGCGATCGCATACTCTTTTAATAACAGATTCTGTGCTTTCGATCCCAGAAGATCCACCTGCGATCGTTCTATTAGATCCGTATCCCTTACTATTCCATGCCAAGGATTATGCTTCTGATATTGTTGCAGACATTCAGATAAATCGCCGTAAGGGTTGGCAACGCATCTGTCTGTTTGCTTTGTACTTTCAACCAAGGGCACTAGATATACGCCAATGGAATCAGGTATTGCAAGATGCCCTGAAAGCCCCAGAACGCTCAAGGAAAGCTCATTTTGGATTGTATCCCTTTAAATGGCAGTCAGATTGGCAGCGATCGTTTGATGCTCTGCGAGGTGATGGGCGTTTGTTTGTCGCACCAATTTTACAGACATTGATTCTCAACCGCGCACCGCAAGAAACCATTGACTGGGCTGATAAAGTTGCAAGTTGGGACTTCGAGTGGATTATTCCCTGCCACTTTGATTCACCGATTCAAGCCAAGCCGCATCAGTTTCGCCAAGCTTTCTCTTTTTTGTCAAAGCAGCCTGCTGTCAGTGGGGGTTTGTTCAGCAGTAACAGCTATCCTTTACCAGAGGAGGATTTTAAAGCACTTAGGGAAATTGATGCAGGTTTAAATAAGTTTGGCATTGTGCCAGCAGCAAAAGAGAAGGTGTAGGAGAATTTTTGGTAACTGCATTTGATATCATGTCCGCTTGATTACTTACTAAACCCCAAGAACCCCACCCCGCCAAAGCTACGCTTTATCTCCCCTCCCGAAGAGCGGCTATCCATTACCCGGATCTTTCTCAACAAAACTACAACTTACTTAAAATAAGCC
>NZ_JABXKM010000085.1 GCF_017115025.1 Nostoc sp. NOS(2021)
CTTGTACCTCACTCAACTAAGAACCGCTATATCACTAATTTAGCTTTTCTAAGTTCACAATTAAGAGTTTTCCGGCAACTTTAAGTTACCTGACAGCAATAATCATTAGTGATTGGCTAAAGACTAATGACAAAAAACTGCTATATTTATACTTACTTAAGTAAGTGGGCAAGAATAAATCAAACTATGTTACGCAATGTAAAATTAATTAAATTCTCTCTTAGTAAGCGGCTCTAGCCTTATTTTCAGAGCTAGAGCCGCTTACTACAAACCTTTAGTTATTCACGCCTACTTACTTAGCTTTCGGGAAATTATTTATTATGTCAATATTAATTTATACTATGGTGAGCATTTGCTCTGCCTTATTGATGAGTTGTTACAAATTACAAAGCTCTCTGTGCCTCCCAAGCACAGGGAGTCGAAGGTGAGTTTAACTTCGTTAACCTTCCTAATGATTTAAGATTTTCTTTATAAATCAACTCTGAAGGCATTTATTAGCTGGTAATCCTATCATAGTATCAAACATAAGAACACTATTCTTGCCTGTGTTCACTGATGGAACACGTAGAAGCAAATTTCTCAGTAAAAAAATGCTAGGGGTGTATTGTCCATGCCCTTGACGATCCTTGTAGTGGATGATGATTTGGGCACTCGTCTGTCTGTTAGCGACTATCTTGAACTGTCTGGCTACTCAGTGATCACGGCTAATGACGGTCAAGAGGCTTTGATTATGGTGGATGAGTATCATCCTGATTTAATTGTCACGGATATCGTTATGCCACGGATGAATGGCTATGAACTGGTGCGCCGGGTGCGCCAACAACCAGTGTTTCGTTTATTGCCTGTAATTTTATTAACGGCACGCACTAAGACCCAGGAAAGAATCCTAGGCTACCAGTCGGGGTGCGATTTATACTTACCCAAGCCTTTTGAACTGGAAGAGTTAGCAGCAGCAATCCGCAATCTTTTGGAGCGATCGCAAATCATTCAATCGGAGTATCGGTTTTCTCATAAAGAGAGTTTGGGCATTTCCGCCTCAACAAAAGCGGCGGATGTCCATAATTCTTTATCCACTCAAATTCAGAAATCCCATTTGCACTCACCTCTAACTCATAGAGAACAGGAAGTCTTAGAGTTATTGACTCATGGTCTTTCTAATGCCGAAATGGGTCATCAGCTACACCTGAGTCCTCGAACAGTGGAAAAATACGTTAGCAGTTTATTGAGAAAAACCTCAACCAGCAACCGAGCCGAATTAGTGCGTTTTGCGATTAAGCATGGTCTAGTGGAATAAAAAAGTGAGGAGTTAGGAATTAAGGGGAGAAGAGGTAACTCATAATTCATAACTCATAACTTTAAATTATTGGTTGTTGGCTAGTAACGTATGTGAGCAGACCTTCACAAGCATCGATCAGTAAATCAATAACCTGATTAAATCCCTCTTGACCACCGTAATAGGGATCTGGAACTTCCTTCAGGGTGTGTCGAGAGCAAAACTCGCACATCAAATGCACTTTCTGCTGATATTGCTTAGTTTGATCAAGAGTGAGGATGTTCTCATAATTTTCTTGATCCATCGCCAAAATCAAATCAAAGTCTTGAAAGTCTGACTTTTGAAACTGGCGTGCGCGACCACGCAGTTTAATTCCCAACTTTGTCGCAGCCGCAGCACTCATGCGTCTGTCAGGCGGGCTACCAATGTGATAACTAGATGTACCAGCAGAGTCACAGAGAATGTGTTCGCTCAAGCCAGCCTGCTCAATGAGATGATTCATAATGTTTTCTGCCGATGGCGATCGGCAGATGTTACCTAAGCAGACAAATAGCAACTTGTAAGACATAGATATTTTTTGTCCTTTGTCAAGAGTCATTTGTCACTTGTCCTTTGACCAATGACCAATGACTCTTGACTAAAATCCAGGAAGTTCCAGTCCACTGGTTAATTCTTCCATACGTTCCCGCATTGTTGCTGTGGACTTGTTGTAGGCTTCTTTCATTGCCACTGTCACGAGATCGGAAAGTACTTCTGCACCTTCCCCTAAAGCATCGGGAGAAATTTCCACTCGCTTAGGTTCTTGGTTCCCACTGACAATCACCTTCACCAGACCACCGCCAGATTCTCCTTGAATCTCCATTTGCTCCAATTCTTCTTGGAGTCGCTTTGCGCCTTCTTGAACTTGCTGCGCTTTCTTAAAAGCTTCAGCTAATTCTTTCATTTTTCCTAAGCCAAAGCCGAATCCCTGTCCTTTTCCTGTCATAATTATTTGTACGCCTGTGCGTTGAATAACAAATCAAATTCAATTATAGATGCGGTAAGTAATTTGCCTCTTTTTTTACCAATAATTAATGCATTCTAGAATTGGGCATTGGGCATTGGTTACACCCCATCTCCCTGATCTCTCTCATCTCCCCAGTTCCCAATCCCCATCCCCGGAATTGAAAGTTTCAACAAGCACCTTGAAACTCTCCGAGCATTTTGACTTCTGGCTCTAAATTAATAGACCAACGTTCTTGTACCTGATGTTGGATATGGCGAATGAGACAGAAGATATCACTAGCTTTTGCCCCACCACGGTTAACGATAAAATTAGCGTGGAGTAGTGCTACTTGTGCTCCACCAATTTGGTAGCCTTTCAGACCAGTTTGTTCAATTAACCAGCCAGCGCTGTAAGGTTTGGGATTGCGGAACACACTGCCACAACTGGGGAAGTTGTATGGTTGGGTGCTCAACCGATGTTTTTTGTGTTGTTTGGTGATTGCCACAACTTTTGCTGGGTCGGCACCAGGCGCGAGTTGTAGGGTGGCTTGGGTGACTATGCGATCGCCACCTTGCAATAATGAAGTCCGGTAGCTATAACCTAACTGTTCCGGGGTCAGAGTTTCCAGCGTACCATCGGGTGAAAGTACCTGGGCGCTAACTAACATATCTGCGATACAGCTATTATGTGCCCCTGCATTCATCACTACGGCACCTCCTGCTGTTCCTGGGATACCAACAGCCCACTCCAATCCTTGCCATCCTAATTCTGCTGCTGCCCATGCCAAACTAGGAATTGATTCTCCAGCAGCAACGGTTAATTGACCTGTATCTGGGTCAAAGTTGCTGAAGCGGAGATGACGAGTTGCAATGACTAAACCTGTTATACCGCGATCGCTCACCAACAAGTTAGAACCTGCTCCCAGTGTTGTCACCTTTAAATCACGTTCTTTTGCGTATTTAAGACTTGCTTGTAGTGCTTCTAAGTTTCGGGGGGCAACGTACCAATCAGCTGCTCCCCCAACTCTATAGGAAGTGAATGCTGACAAGCAAGCCTGAGACTTGATCGCACAATCAGTACTGGGTAAGTAAATTACTTCACTCTCCACCGAATTAGCTGTTTGGTGTTTCTTTGTATTCAAAGCAGAAACTGTGCAGACGTTTCCAGCTGCCTGGGAAATTGTCATCTTTACTTTATATTGGTAAAATTTTTACATTTATTTACCGCAAAGATACGGTAATAGAGTTAACCTATGGAACCCTTGCTAGACGGGCGCTTTGCTCAGAAATAAAACTTCGCAAAGTCTCCACTTAGGATGTGGCTTTAGCAGGTTCGCAAAGTGTCGTCATTACTTCAGGAATCACCTGATTCAAGTTCCCAGCCCCCAAAAACAGCGCCAAGTCTCCAGGGCGTAGTGTTTGTAGTAAGTACTCACACACTGAGGGTAAAGTTGGTTGATAAACTACCTGCGAATGGTGTTTAGCAATTTCCGCCGCTAGATGTTCACCACTAATTTGCCCTAAATTGGGTTCGCCTGCACTGTAAATATCAGTCAGCACAACCAAATCAGCATGGGTAAAGGACTCGGCAAATTCTTCTAAAAAGGTCAGTGTACGGCTATAGCGATGGGGTTGGAAGATCGCAACCACTCTTTGCCCTGGTCTTGCCTGTAAACGTGCTGCGGCGAGAGTAGCGCGAATCTCGCTGGGATGATGAGCATAGTCATCGATGAAGGTAATACCATCAACTTCACCCCGGAACTCAAAACGGCGTCTTGCTCCTTCAAAGGTAGCAATACCTTTGGCAATTGCTCCAAATTCTAAGCCCAAGACGCGACCAACAGCCACTGCTGCTAGGGCATTGCTGAGATTGTGCCGACTGAGCAGGCGTAACTTCAACACGCCCAAAGCTTTGCCTCTTTCCCAAACTAGAGCCGTGGTGCCATCAGCACGATAATCAATATTAGTGACGGTATAATCAGCCTCTGTATCTGAGTGTAAGCTGTAGCTGATTGTGGGTTGCAAGCGATCGCGGACTGTAGCACAGTCAATGCTACCTATTAACGTTTTACAACCCTTAGCAAATGTCTGGAAGATGTCAATGACTTCTTCTAATGTCTCGTAGTGGTCAGGATGATCGAGTTCAATATTGGTGATGATGCCAATCTCTGGAGCGTGTTTTACCAAGGAACCATCAGATTCATCTGCTTCGGCTACCAAATATTGGCTTTGTCCCAATCGAGCATTACCTTCCCAAGCATTGACTTCGCCACCTACTAAAATCGTTGGGTCTAGACCTGCTTCCAAAAGCATATAGCCAATCATGCTACTGGTTGTAGTTTTGCCGTGTGTTCCTGCCACTGCAATACTGTAGTAATCGGCAATTAAAGCTGCCAGTACATCTGAACGATGTAAAATTGGACAACCTAATTCTAGCGCTGCTTTGTATTCTAAATTATTTGTGTTAATTGCTGTTGAACAAATGACTTGAGGCAGTTTTGACTTAGTATCAGCAGGTAATTGTTCTTGTGAATTTAATACTACTGCATTCGCCAATACCTGAGGGCGAAAGAATTCGAGATTGCTTGCCTCTTGTCTATCAAAAATATGAGCACCGATAGATTCCAACTTGTGCGTAATGTGGTTTGCACGAAGATCCGAACCTGATACTGGAAATTGACGCTTGGCGAGAACGTATGCCAGAGCAGACATACCTATGCCACCGATGCCAATGAAATGAAATGGTCTACCACTAAAATCTACAGAATTAGTCATTTATTGCTCCTCTTACACCACACCACACCATAATCACAAATGACACGCGTATCATAACAGGAATTTGATTTTTACCGTAACTGCTCCTATATCATGTTTATGTTTGATATCCGAATGATGTTTCTGCTCTGGTTTTCCTTATTCAGAATGATTTTACCTTGGTTGGAGGTTTTTGCTATTTTTGAACTGTTCTTAAGATTATTCGGAAAATTTTGGCCGCATCGGGAAAGAAATTCTTGTAATGTCAAATACATATTTTTGGCTACCTTACTGGAATTGGCTACATAATACATTGTTTAGTGAAACTGATTTGAAATTGCATCAAGTCTAGGCGTGAATTGAGTACAATAGTACATTGGTAATGAAACTATTTTTCAATTGCATAAAACCCAGGCATAACTGGATGCAACAACTTGCAATTTTTGGTGGCACATTTGATCCAATTCATTGGGGACACCTGCTCGTAGGCGAGACAGCTTTGCATCAAGTATCCCTTGAAAAGGTAATTTGGGTACCATCCCTAAATCCTCCTCACAAAGAAGCAGCTTTGTTTGAGCATCGTGTGCAAATGCTGCAATTAGCCATAAAAGATAACCCAGCGTTTACTGTCTCACGAGTGGAGGCAAATCGCTCTGGGACTTCTTATGCCATTAACACCCTGATTCACTTATCTGCTTCTTATCCAAATACTCACTGGTACTGGATTGTGGGCTTGGATACTTTCCAAACCTTACCTCGTTGGTACCGTGGACACGAACTAGCACAAATGTGTGATTGGTTAATCGCACCCCGACAGCTAGGTGGTGAGACTATAACTCAAAGCGAATTAATCTGCAAGCAAGTAGAGCAACAAATCAGGGAGCAGTCACATACCATTTACTGGCAACTCTTGAATATACCTTTAGTAGGAGTTTCGTCAAGTCTAATTCGCAAATTTTGCCGTGAACACCAGTCAATTCGTTATTTAGTCCCGGAATCGGTTAGATCATATATCACTAACAACAATCTCTATTCCCACAAATCTGAATAAATTATGTGTTTTTTTATTGATCTAACACTTTATGGTTAAGAGTCCTTCCCCCCTTTGCGATATGATTGGGGTCAACGATATCAACATATAAGCATAAATACAGAGGGCAAGACACTGTGATTAGAGTTGCAATCAACGGTTTCGGGCGGATTGGACGTAACTTTGCGCGTTGTTGGGTGGGTAGAGAGAATAGTAAAATCGATCTTGTCGCTATTAATGACACGTCAGACCCTAGAACCAATGCTCACCTGCTGAAGTATGACTCGATGCTAGGCAAGATCAAGGGTGCTGAGATTAGTGCCGATGATAACTCTATCATCGTTAACGGTAAGACCATTAAGTGCGTATCTGATCGCAACCCAGAAAAATTGCCCTGGAAAGATTGGGGAATTGACCTAATTATCGAAGCAACCGGGGTGTTTACTAGCAAAGAAGGAGCGCTCAAGCATGTGAATGCTGGAGCCAAGAAAGTTCTGATTACCGCTCCTGGTAAAAACGAGGATGGCACTTTTGTGATTGGTGTGAATCATCACGACTATGACCACAACATACACCACATTATCAGTAATGCTAGCTGTACAACCAACTGCTTGGCGCCGATCGCCAAGGTGTTGAACGATAGATTCGGCATTATCAAAGGCACGATGACCACCACCCATAGTTATACAGGTGATCAGCGCTTGCTAGACGCTTCTCACCGGGATTTGCGACGGGCGAGGGCAGCAGCAATAAATATTGTACCCACCTCCACTGGAGCGGCAAAAGCAGTAGCACTGGTAATCCCAGAGCTTAGAGGCAAGCTAAATGGCGTTGCCTTGCGTGTACCGACCCCGAACGTCTCAATGGTAGATTTCGTAGTTCAGGTTGAGAAGCGTACTATTACTGAAGAAGTTAACCAAGCTCTTAAAGATGCTGCTGAAGGGCCACTCAAAGGCATTTTGGACTATAGCGAACTAGAATTAGTATCTTCCGATTATCAAGGTCATGATGCTTCTTCGATTGTCGATGGCAACTTGACTTTTGTCTTAGGTAATGACCTAGTGAAAGTTATGGCGTGGTATGACAACGAGTGGGGTTACAGCCAACGAGTTTTGGATTTGGCGGAATTGGTAGCCGAGAAGTGGGTTTAATTAAAAAGTTAGGAGGAGAGACGCGATTAATCGCGTCTGTACAGGAGTGAGGAGTTAGGAATTAAAACTCATAACTCATAACTTCTAACTATCGAAGTGTTGAAATCCCTGACTAAGACTCAGAACTTGGTCAGGAAATTTTTTTTGTTCGTCGTGCAATAGTACCGTTGATCCGGCTGTAACCCTGCCCACGATCGCAGCACCTTCACCAAGATGTTGCACTAAGGCTGATGCTGACTCTTGTGGTAAGCACAGCACTAATTCAAAGTCTTCGCCACCATATAGAGCATATTCTAGCGCTTGCTCTTGTGGCAACCAATGGTTAAAAGTTTTTGGTACGGGAATTTGTCTGCATTCTAGAACAGCGCCAACGCCACTGGCGCGGCAAATTTGGATAATCGCATCTGCCAAACCATCGCTGCTATCCATACCAGCTACAGGAATTTTGGATTTTAGGTCGCACCTTTGGTGCGCTTCCAGCGCAACTTGGATTTTGGATTGGGAATCTAAGATTTTCCAGAGGATTGGTAACACATCTAATCGTGGCTGTGGGCGCTGGTGTGCGCGGATTAGAGGCGTCTTTTCTTCATTGTTGAGGCTTTGTCCCAATTCGGGATGCAAGAGCAGTTGTAAGCCAGCCTGGGAGGCTCCATGAACACCTGTAACGACGATCGCATCTCCGATAACAGCAGCAGAACGGCGGATAATTTGATTAGGGTGAACTTGACCAAAAGCGGTAATTGCCAGAGTCGTCACAGGCGATCGCACAATATCACCCCCGACAATTGGGGTATTGTATTTTTGCAGGCATTCTGTCATTCCCTGGTATAGTCGCTCAACCCAACTCACCCTAACTTCACCGGGAAGTCCCAATCCGACAGTGATTCCCAATGGAGAAGCGCCCATTGCTGCTAAATCTGATAAATTGGCAGCAGCAGATCGCCAACCAGCATCTTCTGGGGAAGTGGTGAGGTTGCTAAAATGTACGCCATCAACCAGCACATCTGTTGTCACCACCAAAGATTGCTCTGGTGCAGTCACAAGTACTGCTGCATCATCTCCAATAATTTCTGGAGGACAGAAGCGCTGCAATCTTTCTAAAAGACCTTGTTCACCGATGTCTTTTACTTGTTGAGAAGCTAACTCACTGTTCATTGGGCATTGGGCAATTCAATTTTTGATTTTGGATTGACGATTTTGGATTAAATTTCAATCTAAAATCCAAAATCTAAAATTCTTACTCCCCCTGCTCCTTTATCTGTCTCATTTCCCTGGCTTTACGATTTAAGATATGGGTATTGTTTAGGAGACAGTTGGGATGGTCAGTACACCAGTAACCAGCATCACCTTTGAGGAGTACTTAACCTATGATGATGGTAGCGATTTCCATTATGAACTGGTGGATGGCAAGCTAGAGCTAATGAATCCACCGACTATTGAACATTTCCTAATTGTCGATTTTTTGGATACTGCCTTGAAAGCAGAAATCAAACGTTGTAATTCTACTTGGCTGTGTTTTCGGGAAAGTGGGGTGAGAACGGGTAGAAATAAATCTAGGTTGACTGATTTGTGTGTAGTGACATTGGAGCAAGCTAGAGAATTATTGAATACCTCAGCAGTATTTGAGTCACCCCCGTTACTAATTGTCGAGGTGGTCAGTCCAGAGTCGGTGAAACGGGACTATCGCCATAAGCGATCTGAATATGCAGCCTTAGAGGTTCCTGAATATTGGATTGTAGACTCACTGAAAGCAAAAATTTCGGTGTTACTACTGGAAGATGGATTTTACGAAGAAACAGTTTTTACTGCCAACCAGCAAATTTTATCACGGACTTTTCGCGAATTAGCGATCGCAGTTGATCAGGTGTTCACCGCCGGCAATCTGAGTTAGGGGAGTTAGAAGCTAGAAGTTAAGAGTTAGTAATTATTCTCCCTCATTTCCCTACAACCATCATTTCTAATACTCCCATCTGGCATGATAGTGTTGCACAAGATAGTACCCTTCAGTCTATGTCCACTCAAGTACTTAGCCCCCATCAAATTGGCGTTGGTGAGGTTGGTATTGTAAAAGAAAGTTTCATCGAGAAAAGCTTCACTGAGATTGGCACTCCTCAAGTCAGCACTATCAAATACAGTTTGCAACAAATCGGCACCACTCAGGTTAACATCCTTCAAAATAGCATTATTGAAACTGGCTTGATGCATACGAACACCGGTCAGGTCAGCTCCAGTGAGATTAGCTCCACTGAAGTCAATATCATCCAAAATGGCATTTCTCAAGTTAGCTCCACTCAAGTTGGCATCGCACAGTTCAACAGCTCCCAAATCAGCTCCTTCCAAGTTGGCATCACTGAGATTGGCTCCACTCATATCCCCATCAAAACCAAGTCCTCTGAGATCAGCTCCACTCAAATCAATCCCAACCAAATCGGTTTCATTACTGTAGCGCTTGATAAATTCCTCTCTGTCCATAACTTATCTCTAGCATCCATTTACACTCCAGGGCAAACGCATCTAAATTACTCTTGATCGCAACCAACGTTAAGAACCAACGACAAAATCAGCATTTCTCGTTTGGTTTAGTTTCCAAGACTCAAAGCGATGTCTACGACGGTCTACGCTTACGCTAAACATGTGTCAAGAAGTAGTGATTAATGCGACTATTTTGGAGTTTATTGAGAATAGAATCCCTTTATTTACATGATGCGTTCGCCCTGCCCTTCATCCTCCTCACTTTACTGTTTAAGATCAGGGTATCGTTTAGGAGACAGTTGGGATGGTCAGTACACCAGTAACCAGCATCACCTTTGAGGAGTACTTAACCTATGATGATGGTAGCGATTTCCATTATGAACTGGTGGATGGCAAGCTAGAGCTAATGAATCCACCGACTATTGAACATTTCCTAATTGTCGATTTTTTGGATACTGCCTTGAAAGCAGAAATCAAACGTTGTAATTCTACTTGGCTGTGTTTTCGGGAAAGTGGGGTGAGAACGGGTAGAAATAAATCTAGGTTGACTGATTTGTGTGTAGTGACATTGGAGCAAGCTAGAGAATTATTGAATACCTCAGCAGTATTTGAGTCACCCCCGTTACTAATTGTCGAGGTGGTCAGTCCAGAGTCGGTGAAACGGGACTATCGCCATAAGCGATCTGAATATGCAGCCTTAGAGGTTCCTGAATATTG
Source organism: Nostoc sp. NOS(2021) (assembly GCF_017115025.1). Lineage (GTDB taxonomy): Bacteria > Cyanobacteriota > Cyanobacteriia > Cyanobacteriales > Nostocaceae > Nostoc. Next base: position 10,382 of record NZ_JABXKM010000085.1, read on the forward strand.
GATTGTAGACTCACTGAAAGCAAAAATTTCGGTGTTACTACTGGAAGATGGATTTTACGAAGAAACAGTTTTTACTGCCAACCAGCAAATTGTATCACGGACTTTTCCCGAATTAGCGATACCTGCGGCACACTTCGTGAACGCAGTTGATCAGGTGTTCACCGCCGGGAAGCTGAGTCAGGGGAGTTAGAAGTTAGGAGTTAGGAGTTAGAAGTTAGGAGTTAGGAGTTAGGAGTTAGAAGTTAGGAGTTAGAAGTTAAGAGTTAGAAGTTAAGAGTTAGTAATTATTCTCCCTCATCTCCCTCATCTCCCTCATCTCCCCCTACTCCCTTCTTATGCAGCTTGCGGCTCAACCAGATTTTCTATTCCCTGAACCACAGTTGCCGATTCAATTTTGTCACCCGCCTTCAGTTTATCCAAAACTTCTCTGCCTTCGGTGAGATAGCCAAAAACGGCATAACGACCATCCAATAGGTTGCGTCCGGCGGGGGTGAGTTCTGGTTCAAACAAAAAGAAGAAAAATTGTGATGAACCTCCATTCACTTCACTTTCGGGACGAGCCATCACCACTGCACCAAAGGCAGAGAAAGGCAGAACTGGCATATCAACGTAACGACCAGCTTCTTCTAAAGTAATGCCATAGGTAGGCGCTTTATCGCCCTGAACTAAGACTTCTAAAGGAATAGCGCGATATTTGCCCGTTGTTGGGTCAATGAAACCCACATCTTTCCCAGCAGGATCTCCAGTTTGGAGAAAGTAAGATTCTTCAGAACGGGTAAATTCTAAGCCATTATAAAAACCCCTCTGTACCAAATCTACAAAATTCCCAGCAGTGACAGGGGCGCTGTAACCGTCTACTACGAGGGTCAAATCGCCTTTGTTAGTTTTGAATTCTACAGTGGCACGACCTTTAAGTTGCGGCAGGTTACTGTACTGGGCAGGCACTTCAAAGGGGAATTGTTTCACCATTGACTCTTCTAGCTGAGTGACGAGATTCAGCAGTTTAGCTCTATCTTGCAGAATTTGTTCTTTATCTTTGCTGTTCGCTAATTCTTGCAGTTTACCCACCCCAGATTTCAACTCGGTAATCCAAGCTTCGGCTTGGGGTTGGCGTTCTTCGGGAACGCTTGTTAAGATTTGGGAGGGTTTATCAAGAATGCGGGATGCTTTGCTGATGTCTTTGGAAATCGCACCCCACCGCCGATTCGCCCGCAGTTGGGCAGAGATGTCCTCTAAACTGGCTTGTAGTTGCCGCACAGGTTTGTTATCTATCGGGAGTGCATACCGCAACAGAGCCTTGCCGTCGGTAATTGCATTGCCGGCTGGGAGCGCGGCACTACTGGAGGGAGTCCACCCAGCTGTAGTTATGCCTAAAAATATTGTTACCAGCAGTATTGCCATTAGGCTGTTCTTCAGCCAGGATTTTAATAAGTTAAGCATGGGATAACTCAAATGCAGCATTAAATTGTTGACTGGACGTAACCCATCAATAATCTTCCCACAGCATGAGTGCTGAGTGCTGAGTGAAAATAAATGCAAGTGAATGGGGAAGTGGGGAGTGGTGGGATGAGGGAGATGAGGAAGCAGGGAGAGACAAGGGAGACAAGGAGAATAAGCAATGCCCAATGCCCCATGCCCAATGCCCAATGCCCAGTGCCCCATGACTAAATAGCTAATTACTCCGCTTGAAGGGTACAATAAATGCCGATTGTCTTCCAAAATTTGAAAGTTTCATGATCTCCAGTAACGATTTTCGACCTGGTGTTTCAATTGTCTTAGATGGATCTGTATGGCGAGTGATCGAATTCCTCCACGTTAAGCCAGGCAAAGGTTCCGCCTTTGTAAGAACCAAACTGAGAAATGTCCAAAGTGGGAGCGTGATTGAAAAAACGTTCCGAGCGGGGGAAACGCTGCCGCAAGCCACCTTAGAAAAAAGCACGATGCAACATACCTATAAAGAGGGCGATGAGTTTGTCTTTATGGATATGGAAACATACGAAGAAGGCAGATTGACCCGCGCACAAATTGGTGATCGCGTCAAATACCTCAAGGAAGGTATGGAAGCCGAAGTTATCCGGTGGGGCGAACAGGTGCTGGGAGTAGAATTGCCTAAGTCTGTGGTTCTGGAAGTTGTACAAACAGATCCAGGTGTAAAAGGTGACACTGCCACAGGTGGCTCAAAACCAGCAACTGTGGAAACTGGTGCAATTGTGATGGTTCCTTTGTTTATCACCCAAGGAGAACGCATCCGAATTGATACTCAGGAAGATAAATATATCAGCAGGGAATAACTTTCATCTCCACTGAGATGTTTGTCCCCCGATTTAAATCCCTACATAGGGATTAAATCCCTGCCACACTTAAGATGCTAATTTACGGATAGGTCGAGGTAATAAAAACTGTGCCATTGGACTTTAATGAAATCCGCCAACTACTGGCAACTATCGCCCAAACAGATATTGCAGAAGTTACGCTCAAAAGCGATGACTTTGAACTAACAGTCCGTAAGGCTGTGAGCATCAGCAATCAGGTGTTGTCGGGGGGTCAAGCGACCTTGGGCGGTGTGGTAGGTTCGGGCTTGACATCGGGTTCATCTTTGGGAAACCAGGGGGTCGCAAGTCAAGTAACGGAGGTGTCCACAGGTCGCGTGTTTGAGAATGCTGGTACTGGCACACAATTGCAGTTGTCAGTCAATGCCCCCTCAACCATTGACCAGAGATTAGTAGAAGTGCCTTCCCCAATGGTAGGAACGTTTTATCGCGCTCCTGCGCCGGGGGAAGCGGCATTTGTGGAAGTGGGCGATCGCATCCGCAAGGGTCAAACAGTCTGTATCATTGAGGCCATGAAGCTGATGAATGAAATCGAAGCCGAAGTCTCCGGCCAGGTGATGGAAATTCTCCTCCAAAATGGTGACGCTGTAGAATATGGTCAACCTTTGATGCGAATTAACCCTGATTAAGTATTAATCTATATATCAAATGAGTCATCCCAAATGAGTCATCGTTAAAACTTTCAGTCCTTGCGGGTTAATCCTGATGAAACAAGCGTTGCCTTTACCACCAGAAGTGGTGCAACAAGTAGCTGAATACTTCAGCCTGTTAAGTGAGCCGATGCGCCTGCGGCTGCTACACTTATTGCGGGATGAAGAAAAATGCGTGCAAGAGTTGGTAGAGGCAACACAGACTTCTCAGGCAAATGTGTCAAAACACCTGAAGGTAATGTGGCAAGCAGGAATCCTTAGCCGCCGCAGTGAAGGAACTTGCGCCTATTACCGGGTGGAAGATGAAATGATTTTTGATTTGTGTAATCGGGTTTGCGATCGCCTCGCCACAAGGTTAGAACAGCAAGCCCGTAATTTTCGTGTGTTAAATAGCAAACGTTAGGTCAATTGTCATTTGTCCTTTGTCATTTGTCCAAAACTAATGACTAATGACTAATGACCAATGACTAATGACTAAAGCGGATAATTTTTCTGAAAGCTTTCACGAGTTAGCGGTTGTTGTAACTCTAGACCCTCACCGCCTAAAACATCCAACGGTTTGCCGTTCACGTCAATATACACTTTGGCTTTTGGATTTAAAGTTGTCGCAGTATAAACAACTTGTCCTACGCGACCCATCATTGAGGTGCTACCACCACCACTGGTAAAATCTTCAGATAAATTAACGTGAACCTCATCATTTTCGGCCTTCACCCCCAACAGTTTGGTTGCTTTGGGGATGGTCGTAGTCGAATCTGTCCCTCCTTTTGGGCCTGCTAACAAACTTTGAAAAGCAGCTTCTAAAGCCTGGTTGGGCTGTACAGAAGCTACTTTAACAGGCTGGGGAACCAAAGCAATATTTTTGTCTTTTGGTGTGAGCCAATAAACGTTAGCGGTTTGCTCATTAGCTGGCTGCTTAGTTGATGGCTGTGCGGGCTGAACGATTCGCGCAGAGGGATTTGACGGTGTGGGAGTATTGCTGGAGTGTGAAGTAAACCAAGCCACACCGCCACCTACCGCTACAACCGCTGCTGAGACGGCTGCAATTACGCCTGAAGAAATACGATTAGATCCTTGTTGGTCTTTCATGTTCAAAACCTTCCTGACTGAGGGCTGATATAGTAGTTATGTGAGGAGCAGCCTGGTTAAAGACGATACTTACAAGTGGAGAGTTTCCCACAACCTGGAGGAGGCTTGATGCATCAAAATGCAATTATTTTTAATTCTGCAAGTCCCTGATTCAATTTTAGAATTTTTACTTCTAGTCCGTCACCTACCAAATTATGTAAATTTTGGGGAGTGGGGAATCTGACTTTTCAGGATATCTGAAAAACCTCACTTCTATTTCTCTCTCCTAAAAGGAGAGAGACTTTGAATTTTCCCCCTTCCCGTTGCGGGAAGGGGGTTATGTTTTTCGTGGCCCTTTCCACATGACGTGAAAAGTCAGGTGGGGAATGGGGAATTTTCTACTCCCTACTCCCCTTTATTGCTTCGGTAATCCACTGTTTAAGTGTAGTTGTAACTTCATCAATGAGAATTTCTTGCGATTTACGAGTGGCTCTTTCTACAACTTCGACTTTGCCATTAGCGATCGCCCGCCCGGTTACAATTCTATAAGGTATACCAATCAAGTCAGCATCTTTAAATTTCACTCCAGCCCTTTCATCGCGGTCATCTAGTAGGGTTTCAATTCCGGCTTGATTGAGTTCTGTGTAAAGTTTTTGCGCGATTTCGACTTGTTGAGCATCCTTAATGTTAGGAATTGTCACAATCGCGTGATAAGGTGCGATCGCAACTGGCCAAATAATCCCATCTTTATCATAAGATTGCTCTACGGCAGCTTGCGCCAATCGGGATACACCTACGCCAAAACAACCCATAAATAGCGGCTTTTCTTCACCCTGTTCATTGGTATAAGTTGCTCCCATCGCTTGGGAATATTTAGTACCTAATTGGAAGATGTGACCTGCTTCGATTCCACGGGCGCTTGCAAGAGTTTGTTCTGGGTTATGGATGGCGCGATCGCCTGGTCTTGCCTTACGTATATCTACTACACCGCTTGGCAACTTAAATCGCTCACCCCAATTAGCACCAACTACGTGATAACCAGCTTCATTCGCGCCTGTAACAAAGTTTTTTAAATCAACGGCTGTTTGATCACCTAAGCGCAAAAACTTGGGATGGATCTGTTTATCGGCGGTAATATACTCATCTGCGATGTCTGGCGCAATGTAACCTAAAGGTAGAGATTTAGTTGTCCATGCTTGTTGGGCTTCTACATTTGGTACATTCAAACTAATAATAGTTTTAGCACCGTATTCAGGAGCTAGTTTGGTCAATTCATTTTGCAACTTGACTTCATTAACTTCCTGATCGCCTCGGATGCTCACCAGAACCAACACCGTTATACCATTATCATAAACTGTCTGATAAAGGACATTTTTCACTAATTGAGTGGGAGAACAGTTGAGGAGTTGACAGACCTTTTCAATGGTTTCTGTTCCAGGTGTATCGCGTTTCTCATAGGTTGTAAACCGTGAGGTTTCGGCATCAATTGGTAAAGAAACAGCCTTTTCTACGTTAGCGGCGTATTTACCATCCTCAGTGTAGAGAACTTCATCTTCCCCAGCTTCCGCCAAAATCATAAATTCTGTGGAACCAGAACCACCAATTGCGCCAGAATCAGCTTCCACTGCCCGAAAAGCTAAACCAGAACGCCGCAGGATATTGCTGTAGGCTTTATACATATCCTGGTAAGTTTCTTTGAGGCTGGCTTCATCGGCATGGAAAGAGTAGCCGTCCTTCATGATAAACTCCCGTCCGCGCATCAAACCAAAGCGGGGACGAATTTCATCGCGGAATTTGGTTTGAATTTGGTAGAGATGCAGTGGTAGCTGGCGATAAGAGCGAATCATATCACGAGCGATCGCTGTAATTACTTCTTCATGAGTTGGGCCTAATCCTAATTGTTGCTCACGGCGGTCAATCAGGGAAAACATAATCCCCTCAGCTTTGGTGTAAGTGTCCCAGCGTCCCGATTCCTTCCATAAATCAGCCGGTTGTAATTGTGGTAAAAGACATTCTTGTGCGCCTGTAGCGTTCATTTCTTCCCGCACAATCTGGGAAACTTTTTGCAGTACCCGCCACATCAAAGGCAGATAAGCATAAATACCGCTACCGATGCGACGAATGTAGCCTGCACGGAGTAATAATTTATGGCTGGGAATCTCAGCATCAGCCGGATCATCCCGCAGTGTAACAAATAACATTTGTGAAAGTCGCATCGTTTAATCCCTTTCCAGAATCTCTAATTTGTTTATAAACCACCAGGCGATTATAAATCGCGGCGACACAAACTCTGCTCCGCCTGGGCGGACTAAGAAGGTATCCTAGTTTTTGAACCTGCGTGGTGCGCGGAGCGCAAGCGCGATCGGCATCTTACAGCCGTTAAGATATGGCATGATATAATCTTTGCAACTATTTAATCTAGGTCTAGGTTATGAGTCGTTTGACATTAAAACTAGACACCGTTCACCTGAGTGACGAACAATTTTATCACTTATGTCAAAATAACCGCGAACTGAAATTTGAACGCACTGCCAAGGGAGAATTAATCATCATGTCCCCCGTTGGAGGAGAAAGCGGCAATCGAGAAGCAGATTTAATTATTGATCTGGGAATCTGGAATCGGCAAACTGGCCTCGGTTACACTTTCAGTTCTTCTACTATATTTAAATTACCCAATGGTGCTGACCGTTCCCCAGATGCCGCTTGGATTAAACGAGAACGTTGGCAAGCACTTACACCTGAACAAAGACGCAAATTTCCCCCTATTGCACCAGATTTTGTCATTGAATTAAGGTCAGCAACAGACGATTTGGAAATGTTGCGTTCCAAAATGCAAGAATATATAGATGCAGGCGTGCAATTGGGATGGTTGATAAATCCCCAACAGCAGCAAGTGGAAATTTATCGCCAAAAACAAGATGTGGAAGTGCGAATTCTGCCCACACAATTATCGGGTGAAAATGTATTGCCAGGATTTAGCTTGAGTCTATCTTGTTATTAAGATTTGCAAGTGCCGCTAAACCTCCACTATCTGCCAACACTTTCCACCGCAGCAGAAAATGGGAGCATCTCACTTTCGTAAAAAGCTAGGACTTACGCACTGTACAAAATCATCATGATGTGCATTAACAAAAATAGGTTGTTTCAGGCTTTGATTAATTATTTTTTGATCGTAAATAGACCATGCTGTAGGGGTAAAGCGCATTGCTAAACCCCTACGAAAGATGTGGTTATTCACGTTACACATATTTACTATTTATTGTCAA
>NZ_JABXKM010000277.1 GCF_017115025.1 Nostoc sp. NOS(2021)
CCTAATAAGAATGAGGTACAGCTTAACCTCACCCCGATAAAGCTGTGCTTTATCTTCCCTCTCCGAACTCACGGAGAGGGGTTAGGGTGAGGTTTTGATATATAGTTCATGCACCTGGGAACCGCTATAGAACATAACGATAGTTAATGGTTAGTGGTTAATAGAACGACCATTAACCATTAGTTAGTTGTCATCAATACCGTCGTCGGATAATCTGGCGTTGTCTTAACGGCTGCCGTCGTCGGATAATCTGGCGCTGTCTTAACTGCTGTCGTCGTTGGATAATCTGCCGTCGTCTTAATGGTCGCCGTCGTTGGATAATCTGTCGTCGTCTTAATAACCGCCCTTGAGCAATTAAAAGCTCTCCGGTTTTATCTCCAACTAGGTTAGCCTCTGGCGCAACGCTCTGTTCATTTCGAGCATTACTTAGAGAAATATCCTTCGCTTCAGCTAATGAGGGCGGAGACACAAAGGCAAATAGCAACATTGCTATTGAGGATAATTTCCTGAAACCTTTCATGTTTTTACTTCTCTAAACTTTCGGTAATAACTTTATTAAACACTTTAAAGTCGGCGAATTATCGCTCATAACTTTTTTTTAAACTTAATTTGGTATGAAATTCTGTATTGTAATTTCACCCTTATGGATAATTGTAAATGAGATTAAACTGTGCAAATAAATAGTCAGTATCTAGCAAAATGTAATTTTTTCTAATCGACGACAAAGTGGTGTAATTGGGACAATGTTTTATTATTTACAATTCTTGCAAAAATAAGGTTAAAGCAATTCCGTATCGGCTTTTTTCAGAAAAAGCATCATAAATATCGGTAAATTCAAGAAACTTAATAATTAAAATGTATTCATTAAATAGGATAAATTCCTAGTACACTGTGGCGTCAGTTTGCCTACGTTTAACCAGTTGCTCTGAGCAACTTCTCTGGTTAATTGAGATGGTAGTTGGATTTACGCCGTACTGTACTAGCTAAGAGGATGTTTGAAAAGTCCTCTTCTCGGTAATAAAACGTTCTAGATCCCCCTAAATCCCCCTTAAAAAGGGGGACTTTAATTCCAGTTACCCACTTTTTAAGGGGGATCAATAAGTGCCTAAAATCACAGCTAACTACTTTTCAAACAACCTCTAATCTCTGATTTTATGGATAGCGAAAATTAATTGCTCCCGTAAAACGATAGTAGGAGAGGAGAATTGATTGTACATTTGACATTGTTGACCAAGAAAAAGGGTTTTAAGAAAAGATTCTCTCTTATTGAAACCAATATTCAGTAGCAATTGTTAATAAATTACTTGAGAAAAATTATTATACTTTCAACTTTATACAAGCATTTTTACATAAGTAAATATTAGGGTAACAAGAAATTAATACTTGCTATACTTAAGTATTATGTAATATCATCAGATATGGTATAAATTTAGATTCACTTTTCATAGGATAAAGATTGTGTCTGAGATAAAACCAGAAGATTTAAATTCACAAGCAGTACCGTTCTTCGCCCGATTCCTAGAAGGGCAAAACGGTGAAGACCTTTCTGATCAACAATCAGAAGCAATTAGCGGCGGATGCACAGTCGTAACTCAGAAGTACCCTTCTGATAATGAAGACGGCGGTGTAGTAACTAAGAAGTACCCTTCTGATAGCGATGAAGCTGTTACTCAGAAGTACCCTTCAGACGGTGATGACGCTTTGCCCACACAATAACTCTACTGTCTATTTTCGAGTACACAAGAGATGCAGTTTTGAAAACTATTTCAACGCATCTGGTTATTCAGCGTCCACCCAAGACTGGCGACGTGCGATAAAAGAGGCTTGTGCGTGGGAACCCGATGAATTACCTGATGAAATAATCCGTTGTCTCCATGCCTTTATAGCAAAGTTTGGACTGACTTTTGGAGCGTTTAGCTTCATCCAAACACCATCAGGGGAATACGTTTTTTTGGAAGTTAACCCTACAGGAGAGTGGGGAGTGCTGGAGAGAGATTTGGACTATCCGATTGCGGAAGCGATCGCAGATGCACTACTCTCAATACGGTTCGGATCAGACTTGATCCCCCCAACCCCCCTTTTTAAGGGGGGCAAAAAATTCTCAAAGTCCCCCAATTTATCGGGGGATTTAGGAGGATCTAGAACGTTTTTATACCTACAATAGGACTTTTAAAATATCCTTTCAGGCGATCGCTGAGGTTCTACAGAATTAATAAAACAGAGGGATGTCCGTCAGGACAGGGTGAGGTTTTTGTTTATTTTGTTTGTATCCCTCAGTTGAATTACCAGCCACGCTCCTCCAGAGAATATTAACAATAACGGTGTCAACCAATCACCCCAACGCACATATAAAGTCTTTGTCTGTCGCCGATAAATTGTTTCAGCATGAGTTTCGTAGGTATTATATCCAGATATCCACAAGGTTTTGCCGTGAGGATCTATAAAGGCTGAATATCCAGTATTAGTTGCCCGTGCTGACCATCGATCAGTTTCAATTGCCCGCATCATATCCTGTGCATGATGCTGGAATGGCATAGACGCCGTGTAATGGGCATCGTTAGAAGAACTGAGGATAAATTGCCCACCCGCAGCAGCTTGACGGCGAAATTGTTCAGGAAAAGCAGATTCGTAACATATACTAGCGATCGCTCGGCCAAAAGGAGTGTCAAATAGCTGATTTGCTGAACCAGGAACCTGGTGTGCATCCAAAGGCGACAACCGCTTAACTATTCCGCCTAAAATTCCTTCAAAAGGAATATATTCTCCCAGAGGTACTAGTTTGGCTTTATCGTAGCGGCTGACAATTTCACCCTTACCATTGAAAGTAAACAAGCTAATTGTATAACTGTCTCCCCGCTCTCCAAAAGCCCCAATCCAAGCAACTACACCTTTTAGTTTCACGGCTGCGACTAAGGCAGTTCCCATCAAGTCACGCTGAAAAATAGGTAAGGCTCCTTCTGGGGTGAGAACTGCATCTACACCTTGGTCTGCTAAAGTTATATACCCACTGGTGTAATTTTCTTGGGCGCGACGAAACCCTTCCGAACTTCGTAAAAGTCGGTTCGGGATATTACCCTGAACAATCCCCACTTTCAAGGCTGCTTCTGGGGGTTGAGCAATGGGACGGCTATATAAGATCAAACCAATCAGGTGTAAGCTAATTAATAATCCTGTGGCAATAGCAAAGTATTTATTAACAAACCACAGAGGCGCAAAGGAAATTCTCTCTGCGCCCTCTGCGTCTCTGTGGTTCGTCCATCCTTCAGCAATTAAGCCATTGACGGCTGCGATCGCTGCTGTCACAGTATTAGGCCCAGAGAGTTGACCGAGGTGTAAAATCACCAGGTTATGCGGACTTTGGGTGTAAGCCAGGGAACTCCACCACAAAGGCCCGGCACTCCACAGACTCTCTAAGCCGCACCAGACGGCTGTACCAATCAGTACACGTAACCACGGTTTTTGTCCGGTGAGGCGAACCATCACAGCCGCCCAAATAGCAACGAATATCCCTCCCAAGAGGCTGATAAATCCCCAACAAAAAAGGGTGATTGCCAAACTCGGCCACCACGGAACGCCTAACCAAGTCATCGGATGAATTCCCGTAATCCAAAATAGGGCGACACCGTGATAACCGATACCCCAGAGGAAGCCATTTTGGATTTTGGGTCGCACCTTTGGTGCGCTTCCAGCGCAACTTCGATTTTGGATTGAATTAGAACTAACAACCAATACCCAGAGAGGGGCTAAGGCAACCCAAGCTAAGAACCATGCGCCGACAGGGGCGACGGTTAGCCCCATCAAAATGCCGCTAGCTAAGGCAATCAAGTAAGGGAGTAAGGCGGTTAACCTCTCCCCCTGCTTTTTACTCTGCTTCTTCTGCATCGACAGCATCAGGTGGAACTATTGCCACTCCGGTAATCGCGTCATCTTCATCTAAACGCTGCACTCTAACTCCAGTTGCCGATCGCGATTGGATAGAAATCGCATTCAAGGCTTGACGGATGATAATACCGCGATTTGTCACCATCATCATTTCATCGTCATCGTCGTTTACAATGCGTAGGGTTGCCAGCTTGTCTTTGTTTTTGCGGTTTTTGAACTTGGTTGCCATTAAACCCTGACCAGCACGATTTTGCAGCCGGAACTGGGCAACTGGTACGCGCTTACCATATCCTGCCATTGTAATTACTAATACCCAAGGGCCAATACTGCCGTTGCTAGGCACTTCTGGGGATTCTTCATTAGTTTCGATAGTTTCCATAGTTTCGATAATTTCGATATCTTCTGTTTCGACTGCTTCGATAATTTCGATATCTTCAATTTCGGCTTCTATTTCTGTATCCAAAGTGGCAAGAACTGCTGCGGGGAGAATATCCATACCCACCAGTTCATCTTTATTTTTCAGTTTCATGGCTTTCACCCCACGAGTCGCCCTACTTAAAGGACGCAATTGTTCGTGGTTGCACCGGAAGTGAATCGCCATCCCGTGACGAGAACCAATGATTACGCTGTCTTCTGCTTTAGCGCGTCGCACCCAGCGCAGTTGGTCGCCTTCTTCTAAGGAAATCGCAATCAAGCCATTGGCGCGAATATGACTAAACGCTGCCAATTCGGTTTTCTTGATATTGCCGCCTTTGGTGAGCATAACCAAATATTCTTGGTTGCTAAACTCGTCAACGGGTACAATCGAGGTGATTTTTTCCTCTTTGGGAATGGGTAGCATTTGAACAATTGGTGTCCCGCGACTGGTACGCGAACTCACTGGAATTTGATACGCTCTCAGGCAGTAAACGACACCACGCTGGCTAAAGAATAAAATACTGTCGTGATCGCAGCAAGTTAAGAAATGCTCAACGGTGTCATCATCTTTCACCTTGGCTGCGGCTTTACCTCTGGTAGCACGGCTTTGCGCCTCAAAGGTATTGACTGGCATCCGTTTGATGTAGCCTTGTTCTGTAACCAAAATGATCGCTTTTTCATTGGCAATTAGGTCACGGTCATCTAATTCCCCTTCCCCTGGTAAAATCACCGTGCGGCGAGGTGTAGCGAAGCTAGTTTTCAGTTGTGCGACTTCGGTTTCAATGATTTCTAGCACTCTCTCCCGACGTGCCAAAATATCTTGCAAGTCGGTAATCTTTGCTTGCAATTCATCGTGTTCCAGACGAATTTTATCTGCTTCTAAGGCAGTCAACCGCCGCAATTGCATCTGCAAAATCGCATCTGCTTGCACTTCTGAGAGTCCGTAAGTTGTGATCAGTTCGCCTTTAGCTGTGGGCGCATCTGGTGCATGGCGAATCAAGACAATAATCGGATCTAACTGGGAAAGAGCAATCAATAACCCTTGCAGAAGATGGTCGCGTTCCTCTGCTTTCCGCAGTTCGTAGCGGGTGCGTCTGGCAATGGATTCGATGCGGAAATCCAAGAAGACGGTTAAGAACTGCTTGAGGGTGAGTACTTGGGGTTCGCTATTCACCAACGCCAGCATATTCGCCCCAAAGTTGGCTTGCAGTGGGGTTTGCTTGTAGAGGTTGTTTAGAACGACGCGGGGATAAGCATCACGCTTGAGTTCGATCACAACTCGCATCCCATCGCGATCGCTTTCATCTCGGATATCTGCGATGCCCTCTAGACGCTTCTCGTTCACCATTTCGGCGATTTTTTCAATCAGCGCCGCTTTGTTGGTTTGATAGGGCAATTCGGTGATGATAATTGCTTCTCTATCTGGGCGTCCGCGCTGTTCAACGGTTTCAATGTTAGCGACACCACGCATGGTAATGGAACCACGCCCAGTAGTGTAAGCTTCGCGAATCGCAGATGTCCCCAAAATCTGCGCCCCAGTTGGAAAATCTGGGCCCTGGACATACTGCATTAATTCCAGATCGGTGATTTCTGGATTGTGGATTACAGCTACCAAGGCATCAATCAATTCGCCCAAATTGTGGGGGGGAATGTTGGTGGCCATGCCCACGGCAATTCCAGAGGAACCGTTGAGCAATAACTGTGGAATCCGGGCTGGTAAGACTGTGGGTTCTTGCTGGGAACCGTCGAAGTTATCGGCAAAGTCTACAGTTTCTAATTCAATGTCGTGCAGTAGACCAGCACTAGTTAAAGCTTGCAAGCGACATTCTGTGTATCGCATTGCGGCTGGCGGATCGTTGTCTACCGAACCAAAGTTACCATGCCCGTTAACTAAGGGCGATCGCATCGAAAAATCCTGTGCCATCCGCACCAAGGCATCATACACTGCCGTGTCGCCGTGGGGGTGATATTTACCTAATACTTCCCCCACTACACGGGCGCATTTCTTAAAGGGGCGATCGTGGAGTAGACCTAGCTCGTGCATTGCGTAGAGAATGCGACGATGCACAGGTTTTAGACCATCCCTGGCATCTGGCAGCGCCCGACCCACTATCACGCTCATGGCGTATTCCAGATAAGACTGCGACATTTCGGTTCGCAAGTCTATCGGGATAATCCTCTCCTGTGAGGTTGTCATAACCTAAAAATCTCCAAAAATCGTAGATTTTAGCTTTTTTACTCAACAAATCGCAAAGTTATTCTAAATTGCTCTTGAATAATTGCCATATTCTGATACAATCTTAGCATATACTGCCTTTTTTTGCCCGGATAACTAACCCAAATATCTAGTTAAAAAAGGGTATAATAAATCACAATATTAGAGGCTCTTAGCTAGTTAAAGAGAGCAATGAACTAAAAGCTTGCTGAGTGCAAATTTACCTAACTTGAAATATGACGGGGTAAATTTAAGAGAACAATCTAAATTGGCTTTATAAGCTCTTACTTTTATAACAGCTATTTACTAGACTTGCCGCTAAATAAGGTTTTAGCATCCAACGATATGCAAGGGCTGCGGTGTAAGTCAAATAACACCCCTATTACATCAAAGTTGGGATAACACTTAAAATAGAACAATATGAAAAATAGCTTGTCTTCTACTGGTTGCAATCTAACCTTTTTACCCCCACCCACAGAAGGTTTCCGTGGCTTTTTTTCGATGAGGCGATCGCTGACTAATTGAGTATAATTTCAAACGAAAAAAAGTTTCACTGTTAGTACATTGTGTTAACCAACATAACTGATGGCGATCGCACGACACCACAGGATATTTTCACGTAAAGGAGAGCAAATTTTGGCAGCAGTCCGAGTCCGCCAGCATGTTAATCCACTTGGTAAAAAGTATCAAACACCAGCAAGTCCCCTTGACTGGGAAAACATTTATGCAAAGCCAAATCAACCACTACATTTAGATATTGGCTGCGCTAAGGGACAGTTTTTGGTGAATATGGCCAAGATAGAACCCAACTGCAACTATCTAGGCTTAGAAATTCGGGAACCGCTGGTGATGGAGGCGAATAAGTTACGTTCTGAGTTGACTTTAACAAATCTGCACTACTTATTTTGCAATGTGAATAACTCACTGCGATCGCTTTTATCTTCCCTCCCTCCAGGAAGTTTACAACGTGTTACAATTCAATTCCCCGATCCTTGGTTTAAAACCCGCCACGCTAAACGTCGTGTAGTCCAACCAGAACTAGTGGCAGAATTAGCTAATTATCTTGCGGTTGGTGGAGTTGTATTTCTGCAATCAGATATGGAATTTGTCGCGGTGGAAATGCGCGATCGCTTTGCTGAAAATCCAGCTTTTCAAAGAGTTGGTACAGAAGAATGGTTAGCCGAAAACCCGTTACCAGTCCCCACAGAACGGGAAATAAGTACGCAAAAAAAGGGTGAACCTGTTTATCGAGCTTTATTTGTCAAGCAAGAAGTTGTGAATAAGGGCTAGTGACGGTATGAGCATCTAGCGCATAAACGCCAAATTTTGCTTGACATATTGACATCTTATAAATCAGATAATCTCTTAGGAGTTTATCTGGAGTATATTTTAATTAGATATTACCTACCAGTTGGCAATAATTTTGGGACAAAACCATTATAGTTAATGGCCATAATTATCGAAATATTCAATTTGCATTAGTATACAAGAGTATATGGCTTGATTAACGAATATATGTCCCTCCCCAAAAATAGGATATTTAAAAAATTATTTTTTAGGGACATAAAAGTTTCATTTATGTCTAGTTGAGCATCTTAACAATAGAGTTAGTAGCTTTCCTTTCTCCTAAAATGAGGACATACATTAGGCAATTTAATTCAGTCTTTAAGCCTAACAATGTCAATATTCAGAGGAAAATCAACATGGAAAGGAAGTATAACGGTCAACTTGAAATTAACGATCTAATTGATGATGCCGTCAAAAATGCGGTGGAACGACGGAACCAAGGTTTAGATTCAGAAGATGCTTTGTCTGATGAGGAAATGAAAAGCGTTGCAGGTGGAATAATTAGTAAATCTCTTCTTATTTCCCCTGTTTTGATAGGAATCATCGCATATCCATATCCAGATAAAATCCTTTTGTCATAAAGTTTCTCTTCCTTGGAGGCTCAATTGATGGAAGAATTTGCTGCTGATAAACCTACACTTTGTCCCAGTGCTAGACCCGAATCTGTGGATAGTGTTGTCTTTGGCGTAGTCGGTGGGACAGTGACAGAACCCCGTGTAGCTTATCTCAAAAAGCCCCAACCTATCACTGATGAACTAATAGCAAAAGCTAGCCCAATTACACCTGCCGAAATTTTTCGGACGGCAGCACCTTGCGCTACTAAAGGTTGTCAGCATTTTGATGGAAAAGATTGTCGTCTAGCAATGCGAATTGTAGAAAAGTTCCCTGTAGTAGCAGAAGAACTACCACCCTGTTCCATACGCCGAGATTGTCGGTGGTGGCAGCAAGAAGGCAAGGCAGCTTGTATGCGTTGTCCGCAAGTTATTACAGATAACTACAACGCATCTGAGCTAGCAGTTGAGGTGGCAACACCTATTTTTGGTTAAGCAAAGCTAGGTCTGTAGTTAAATAATTTCAGGAGAAAATCATGTCTATAGAAAATGTTCAAGCCTTTTATGTAAGAGTGGCAAATGATGAAACATTTCGCGCTCAACTTCAAGACATTCCAAGTAAAGATGAAGCTAGCCGAATAGTCAATGATGCTGGCTATGATTTTACTCAGGAAGAGTTTGAAGAATATACGACTCAATTATTGGAGTCAACTACTAGTGAAGGTGAACTCAGGGATTTAAATGAAAAAGAATTAGAAACCGTTTTTGGTGGGTTTACTGGAAAACACAACCCACAGCCATCATGTCTTAAGTGGTGGCGATCGCCACCGATTGTGATTGTGCCAATGTATGGAGCTGTTCAGCCACTATATGGAGTTGTTGGGCCAGCGTCTGGAGAATAAGCTGATATTTATTGGGATGGATGAAGATATATCCGTCCCTTTCCAGATAATTTAATTGAGGTATTCTAATGACTTATCGCCGAATTAGTTATGCAGTTTGGGAAATTACATTAAAGTGTAATCTAGCTTGCCAGCACTGCGGTTCTCGTGCTGGTCATGCAAGGGCGAACGAACTTTCTACAGCAGAAGCCCTTGATTTAGTCAGACAAATGGCGGAAGTGGGAATCACTGAAGTAACCATAATTGGTGGTGAAGCGTTTCTGCGTCCTGATTGGCTGGAGATTGCCCAAGCAATTACTTCTTCTGGAATGCTCTGTGGTATGACCACTGGGGGTTATGGGATCACTCTGGAGACAGCACACCGGATGAAGGAAGCTGGAATTAGTGTGGTATCCGTATCGGTTGATGGCTTAGAAGCAACTCACGATCGCCTCCGTGGTAGACAAGGCTCCTGGCAATGGGCGTTTAAGACTATGAGCAATCTCAAACAAGCTGGTATTCCCTTTGGTTGCAATACTCAAATCAATCGCCTCTCTGCACCAGAATTCCCGCGAATTTACGAACATCTGCGCGACGCTGGCATCTTCGCTTGGCAAATTCAGTTGACTGTACCAATGGGGAATGCCGCAGATAATAGTGAAATTCTGCTGCAACCTTATGAACTACTAGATGTATATCCGATGATTGCTCGTGTTGCCCAACGCGCAAAGCGAGAAGGGGTGCGGCTACAACCAGGAAATAATATTGGCTATTACGGGCCTTATGAACGGATGTTGCGGGGAGGAGGGGATGCTTGGACTTTTTGGCAGGGGTGCAATGCTGGATTGTCTTCTTTAGGCATCGAAGCCGATGGTGCTATCAAAGGTTGTCCCTCACTGCCTACCACAGCATACACTGGCGGTAACATCCGCGACTATTCACTGCGAACAATTATTGAAGAAACTGAAGAACTACGGTTTAATCTCGGAGCTGATACTCCGAAAGGAACATCACACTTATGGGGTTTTTGCAAGACTTGTGAATTTGCAGAACTCTGTCGAGGTGGTTGCAGTTGGACTGCTCATGTTTTCTTTGATAAGAGAGGCAATAATCCTTATTGTCATCATCGCGCCCTCACTCAGGAAAAAGGCGGTATTCGAGAGCGAGTTTTTCTTCAGCGTCGGGCGGACGGAAATCCTTTTGACAATGGGGAGTTTGGGCTAATTGAAGAACCGATAACTGCCCCTTGGACTGAAAACGATCCGCTTCACTTTACTAGCGATCGCATTCAATGGCCAGAAAGTTGGCAAGAAGAACCAAATCTAGCACCATCTTTAGCTGGTTCTAGTAATTAAAAACTGCAAAATCCCATTTCTATGAATAATATCTCTACTGACTCTATCCCTTCAGAAAATCCGACTGTTCCTGACTCTCAAGCAACCCTATTACCTCGTTCAGCTTGGAATAGTCAGTTGGCTTATTTGAGAATTATTTTTCGGGCAAAGAAAGCTCTAGACCGCATCGAAAAAGAAGCAGGTGTTTTGAGAATTGAAACTGAATAATTTTGGACTGACGCAAAATTACACGCTGTAGGGGCAATTCATGAATTGCCCCTAAGCGGTTGTTTGAAAAGTCCTTTTGTCGGTAGCAAAACTTCTAGATCCCCCTAAATCCCCCTTAAAAAGGGGGACTTTGATTCTGGTTCCCCCCTTTTTAAGGGGGGCTAGGGGGGATCATTAAGTGCCTAAAATCACAGCCAAATACTTTTAAAACAACCTCTAAGAATAAAATCACGCTTTCGGCTATTGTTTGCGTAAATCCTGTCAAAATTAGACTTTTGGCAAAAATCCTAATAAGACTAAATTAAACATTTTTCAAATTTTGCAACCACACTTGAAACAACGAGTCCATAATTTGTTCTCTCACTGCTTGATTCAATTCTATGGGGAACCACTTTTCCACTCTCAGAACGTGATACCCCACTTTTGTTTGCACAGGGCCAATAATTTCACCTTCCTTAGCTTCGGTAAGAGGTTTGGCAATTTCCGGTATGAGTTCTACTAAATAGCGAATTCCGACAAAGCCGCCACTTTCTTGCGACTGCTTACCCTTAGAATGTTCCAAAGCCAAAGCACAGAAAGAAGCTTGTCCTTCGCGTAGTATTTGCACGATTTTCCAAGCAGTTGCCAGGTCAGTAACCAGAATTTGCGATAGCGCCACCCGTCTGTAGTTGTCGCGGTTTGAAACATAAGCGCCATCCACTGTTAGACCGAACAGATGTTCTTTAAGCTTGTTCTCCAACAGCGCCACTTTAATTCCTTGCGACCACTCGTCTACACTAATGCGTTGCTCTTCCAGCCATGCACTAGTTTCTGTATTTCCCCATAACTTGTGTTCCAAGCGAAAAGCATCGCCAGCAGCTTGCCATTCATCATCAGATATTTCAATTCCTAACTGGTTGCAGTTGGCTAAAACTAATGCCTCACGTTCAGCAGCGATCGCTATTTCTGCAAACTTAGCAGAATGACGCAAATATGTCAAAATTTCTGCATCGGTTGCTGGATGGGCTTGTACTGGTTCGTTGGTTAAAACCTTGAGTGTTAGAGTTTGTTCTAATTGTTCTGTCATGGCTTGATGATATTTAAATAAGATTGTTATTTCTATCTGCCAACAAGCAAACGTTCTGTAGGAATTTCGTGAGGTTTGATGCGGTTGCGATGCAAGTCACCATACAGATTGAGGTAGTCGATTTCTTCAGGGGTAAGTTTGCCCTTTTGCACAGCCTGAATTGCTGCATCTACATGTTCACGAGTTTCCCAACCTGCTAAAGCAACATCAACAGAGTTTTGACTTAAAGAATAGCGATATAAATCTGGGACTGAAGGTTGCCAGCATCCATTTGGTAAACCAGCCGGGGGTTCCCAGAGGGCACCAAGCATACCTGCTGACTTAAAGGTGACAATCCCTGGTCGATGGGGATCGTTGGCATCCAAATGGGGGAAAACCTTTCTTTGGGCTGTACGATGTGCTACGTTATGCCTCACCATCGCAACATCCAATAAAGGGCTATTTAACCACTGTTTTGCTAAATCGTGGTCGTGAAAAGAAGCACCAATATAGCGCACTGCACCCATTTTTTTTAGCTTTTCGGAGACGCCAAACACTCTTTCGATTTGGCGCTGAGTTACTGACCCCCGACCACGGATATCGTCAGAGGCACTGATACACTTCTCAAAAGCAGGATGATTATGCTCATCAATCCAGCCCCAGAAAAACACATCAATGTAGTCAATACCCAGGTCGATAAATTGATCGTACAAATAGGTGAATGCTGTGTCTGGAGTTCTAATCATGTAACTGACAGTTGCCAGAACTGCCTTCTCACGCATTGAGGAACCGCGTCCGCATAATTGGCGGAGCGCGGGACGCATGGAACTATAAAGATATTGATGTAAATCGCTGGAGTAGAAAAAAAAGTTGATGCCTTGGTCGAAGGCGTAAAGGGTATCTTCACTGGAGATGTGACCCCCACCTCCGAGTCCTAAACAACTAACAGTTAAGTCAGTCCGTCCAAGTTTGCGATAAAAAGGTAAATCTGATTGGGCAAATCTACTATTAGCAATGGCAAGTTCCTCGGCAGCTGTTAACTGCGGCTGGAAATCAGGAGTCTGAATATCAGGAGCAAGATTAGTAATTTTCATGACTTTAAAGCTGGGTAAATATCATCAGATTTGGCATTCAGGTAAGGACGTTGCAGGTCAATTTCCAGTGCGGAGAATTGTGCCAAAATCGATGCCATTCGACCTTCTGGCGAATCATCCTCTTGCTGCCAAGCTTCTATCAAACCATTGGTTATAATTTGACAGCGATTCATCCCAAAGCTTTCTTTTTCACCAAATTTTTGGTCTGGTTCTTCAGCGATCGCTAACCCTGGTGCGATAAGTTTAGTAAATAAAGGCACTTCTGGCAGAAAATGGGATTGGTGTTCTGCATACACCTTTTCTAGTAC
Source organism: Nostoc sp. NOS(2021) (assembly GCF_017115025.1). Classification (GTDB taxonomy): domain Bacteria; phylum Cyanobacteriota; class Cyanobacteriia; order Cyanobacteriales; family Nostocaceae; genus Nostoc. The sequence continues at coordinate 13,303 of NZ_JABXKM010000277.1, forward strand.
TGAATGTACAGCTTCATAGTTGTTTTTGTCAAAGTAAAGCACCGCAGAGTCATAACGCCCATAATCAGAGGGGTTGTATAACGCTTTAAAGTTGAAAGGCAGGGCGATGGCATTAAGTTGGGTAGTCAAGCTTTCCATGACTGCAACTGCACCATCAGTAGTTAAGTTGAAATAGACTCGGACTATATTTTCACCACTGTAAGAGCCTGCATTACTAACTGCCATGTAAAAGCCGTTTTGCACCAAATTCTTGGGCAGTTTGATCGCAACTGGATTCCCCACAGTCACAGCTTCGTCTTGTGCTTGTAAATGTTTACTGCGTTCAATATGCAGAGTCAAACCACCCTTGTTTACTGCTAAAGCGCCATCTGATTCTTCTTTCACCACCAGCCAATTGAGACTAAAGTAGCCTTCACCTTTGTTGCTTTCATGGAGGCGATTGTAAAATACCATATCCACGCCTAGAAAGGTGTTATTTTCTAAATTTTGGTTGACTGCTAAATTTGTTGTCTCTCCATCAAGTGCTAAAGCACGTTTTAGGGAACCGTTGTAATAAATGCCGTAGAGAAAATTAGATAGTTGGGCGTTTAAATACTTATTTTGTACATCTGAGGGCAATTGCTGAAATCGTGGGAGTGCCTCATCTGGTAATTCTATGGGTTTGTAGTCGGGATGGCTAATACAAAATCTGGATTTTATCTGAATTTTATTAACGATATCTTGCAATGAATCCTGCAATGACTCTGGAATAGCCGCTAATTGCATTGGCAACGGATCTAGTAGTTGCATAGGTGCTTGCCTTTAATTAAGGGGAGATAAGCTTGTGGATTTGATGCTCCCACCGTCAATTAAGATACCACATATAGGAGAAATAATTGCTTAAGGAATATTACGAATACAGTGGTAGAAATCAGACGGATGTATTAAGAGAGTTAGCTGTCTTTATATAGTCGAAGAAGTATTCAGAATCGACTTTGGGAGAATCGACCTTTTTTGCCTTCATTAATCACTAGCCATTGTGCTATCTATTGAAGCGAAGCTCTCAACGCTGTAAGTTCTGATGCTTGCACTCCAAAAATTGTGGGAATCGATGCTTCTGGACGGCATAATAAAGACTTAGCCACTTGCAGCATACAGATACCCGTGTTACCAAAATATTTTTGGTATTGCAGGATTGATTGAATAGCGATAATCAAATTCCAACCAGCAAACTGTACAACTCGCTGTAAAAAGTCAGGACGATGCTGTAAGATTTCTGGAAAATGATTTAAATATGCGATCGCTAATGCAGCAACGGAAGGTTGTATCATCTCCAAGGGTGTTCTCGCCATCCGCAAGCATTCATCGATACTCATGGTTTTGCTGGTAATCATGCTATTCAACCAGATATGCAAATAGCTACCAATGAGTGTACCTAAATCAAAAGCTGGATCTCCCCAACTACACCTTTCCCAATCAATTAATCTTATGGTGCTGTTGCTAATACCTTCTTCCCAATCATCAGCCACAAGGATATTATTCAATTTTAGATCATTGTGTGTTAGACAATTGGGTTTTAAAGAATTTCTCAGTTCGACTATGGCTTGACCTAAACTGTCATATCGTTGATAAAGGGCAAAGAATTTCAGACCATCAGCCGGAACAGAACCAAAAATTTCTGGGCTAATTCGTCCCAAATCTTTAACTAAATGTTTAACCTGATCGCTGGCTTGACTTTCCAAGGATGAAGACAAAAAATCTTGATAATCTTTATGATTGAAAGTTAAGCTATGGATGCGGGCTAAAATTGTGCCTATAGCAGAGGCGATTTCTAAGGGGAAAATGTTTTCCTTACCATAGAAAGTCATCACATCACGATACTTATTTAGGTAATTAAAAATAATAATGGAATCATCGGGATTAAAGTTAACTCCCTCTGATATCCAGTTGTGCATTTGACTTAATTCTGGAAATTTATGAACAAATTCCTGAATTTGCCATTCTCGCAAAAACTCACCAGACGCTTTTCCTTCTGGGTTGAGACGTTCTTGCTTGACAAGTAGTTTGCGAGCATTCGCTAAACTAACTAACAAATTAAAGTTTTTGCCATATTTTTGTTCTATTTCACTTTGGGCTTGATCTTCAGTAGTACAGAGACTTTTTTCTATCAGATAATTAAAAACATTTTGAGAGCTTAATGCAAATGTCATATTTTCAGGTTTCCCACATCTAAAATTGATATTTCTGGGACTAATTATAATCCTCTAAAAAGTCTGGCTCTTCCGTACCTGTTATGCTGAACCTTTAGTTAAGGATCAGGATTTGGTCTAAAAACCCACCTTAGAAGCATAAATTTCGCGCACAAGCACAGAATGCTAATAATAACGGCTGCTATTATTGTCTAGCAAGGGTTTCAAACTCTTTGATAAACAGATTGAGTGCATTGCTGCATCCTTTTTACAGGTAAAGTTTGCTTCGACATTGTTTAGAGTCGGTGACTATCCAAGCGACACTGATTTATTCTCTATAAGTCTGTTTAATCGCCTAGTTCCAGAGTTCAGGACTAGCAAGCATCGTGAAGTGGGTCTTTAACTCTTACTCTAAACGGTTAGTCTGGTCAGGTGAAGTATCCTACAAGGCCCTAGCTTCAGCTATGGGGTTGGTACTCAACTAGAGAACCCTGACGAATCCACCCTTTCCTCCAAACAATTCAAATTCCTGCTCATTGAGTTGGTTGAGGAAGCTTTCAGAATCGTGGAACAGTTCAGAACCAGCAGGACGTAATTCAGAGATTTTGATCGAAGCCATTTGTTTTTTCCTATTTACAAATAAGGCTTTTTAGATATATAATGCTATAATGCATTTATATCTAAAAAGCCTTTGTATAATATCTGGCTGTAGGATAGTTTTTCTCTTTAGAAGCTTAGTCAGATGTTTAGTAGTCAGATGACTGGTTTCTAAAGTGAGAAAGTGAGACTTTTCTTTAATTGCCAGATAAAACCTGTATCAGTTATATCCTAAGCTTTTGTTGCTACACCACTAACACTGACAGAAACACTTTGGGTGATTATACCACCTGTCACTGCAGCTGAAGCTATTGAACCTACAGACTGGCTAGCTACACTGTTAACGTTAAGACCTCCGATAACGCCTCCCATATCTTGAGAATTTAACTCATTGAGGAAGCTTTCAGAATCTTGGAACAATTCAGAACCAGCAGGACGTAATTCAGAAATTTTAATTGAAGCCATGATGTTTTTCCTTCAAAAAATAAGTTGAGTAACTTTTGTCAGTAGAATTAAACTTTGTTTTGTTTAATCCTTGATTTCATTGTTATTGAATAAACCTTGAAAATCAAGCTTTCTAAATCGCTTTTATAGACACAACTAAAGCTTTTATGTCTCTAAATTAAAATATTGCTTTGGCAGTAAATTATATTGGGATAGGGCTTTACTAGGCCTTATCCCTTTTTTATAGTTGAGTATTAGATTTAAAAAGTCAATATTTTATGACTACTTTTTTGCAACCTGTTATCTGACAATAGTTTGAGCGATTTTCGCATCACCTGAATCCTGATACTACTTTTAGGGACATTAATATAGTAGTTTTGTCTTTTAATGTCGTCTCTGAGCGACTACATCTCTGATATGTTAAATAAGTAGCCATCATGAACTGCGTACACCAGAACACATCAAAAGTGGGATAATTTGGATAGCATGATATTCCACAGAAGTAGTGTCTACCTGATGCGTAGTAATTCGTCATACAATTTTGGATTTTAGACTTGTCGTGAGCGTTCAGTCGAACGATTTTAGATTTTAGATTTATCTAAAATTCGGTGAGATATTAAGGTAATTGCACTTTTGTCAAGAGGGTGCGGTAAAAGAAATGTAACAAGTTCACCCGTTGCCAACAGAGTAGGACTTAAGCTTAGGTTTTGGAATTAGAGCTTATAGCGCTTCCTAATCACATGAGGTACATCATAGTCCCCTCCTCGCTTGTTTACGGTGTATACACAAGTCTGAAATAGCTGATTAACCAAGGTTTTACCCTACCCTAACCCTCCCCGTATGTATTGGCTACGGTGTACACACAAGTCCTAAAAACCTAGCTTGATGAGGTTTTTCTCGTTCCCATACGGAGTATGGGAATGCATTCATTGAGTCTCTGACTCAATATTTAACTGGAGGCAGAGCCTCTAATCAGCATTCCCATGCAGAGCATGGGAACGAGGAAACAATGTCCAATCGAGCTTTTTTCGACTTGTGTGTACACCGTAGCCTTAGAAAGGGGGGATTAAGGGGGGTAATTCGACTTGTGTATACACCGTAGGCT
>NZ_JABXKM010000191.1 GCF_017115025.1 Nostoc sp. NOS(2021)
CCCTCCCCGCCGGCGGGGAGGGGATTAAGGGGTGGGGTGCAATGACTATGGGAATCACAACTAATTACCCGGACATGATATGATTTAGAAATCTTGATGCAGATTTTAGTAGGAATTTTGATGCAAGGTTAAATCATCATCAAGCTCAAGTTTGATGTTCTAAGCCTGAAGTTTTATGTTCTGTTGTTCAATGCCCGATGCCCCCCCACACCTACATCAACTCCATCTCCCGCAAACCCTGGCGTAGTCTTTTGGCTTCTTCGGGATTATACCTTTCATGAAGGGCGATCGCTTTTCTAAAAGCTGTTAAACTATCTTGATGATTGCCAACTTTCAGCAACACTACCCCTAAATTTTGATACGCTTCGGCATAGTTGGGATTTAAGCCGATGGCATTTTGATAAGATGCGATCGCATCTGTAAATAAACCCAAAGCCTTAAATATCATCGCCAAATTATAATGTCCTACAACAAAAGTCGGGTCAATTTTCAAAGTTGTGGCGTAAGCAGTTTTCGCACCGTTGAAATCTCCGGCTGCTTTGAGTAAGTTACCCAAGTTGTTGTATGCTCCTAATTTGAGCAGGGGGTAAATTGGCAATTTGATGGCAGCTTGATAGTGAGAAATAGCCTGTGGGGATTTTTGCAACCGACTATAAGCAATGCCTAAATGATAGTGGAGTTCATATAAAATATCGTAGTTTTCTTCAGCAACGGTGATTCCTCGTCTCAGCAACTCCATACCTTGGGAAATTTTCCCAGTTTCTACATACAATGCCCCTAATTTACTGCAAACATAAGGGTCATTAGGATGAGTTGCCAGAAACCCTGACATCGCCGTAGCGGCTTTGGCATATTTGTTATTTTGAGCGATCGCACTTTTTTGATATCCTGTGTGTAAAAGTGCTACCCCTGGTAAATAACCTACTTGCCAATGGGGTTCTTTGGTTAAAATTGCTGACACACTATCATCCACTAAGGCATGATAAGGACGGTCAAAATGAATATCTGGATGATTGCGGAATAGCCTGGAAACCAGAGAATAGGGAGATTGTTCTGCACCAACTTCGTGGCGGACGAGGTTGAGTAGGAGGTATTCATCTCTAGCGATCGCCTCTCGCAACTGTGGTACAATTGCTGGTGTCAGAGTTTCATCAGCATCTAATACCAAAATCCAATCACCACTGACATATTTGAGAGCTGCATTGCGGGCAGCACTGAAGTCATTACACCATTTAAAATGATGGACTTTTGCACCGAGTTGTTGGGCAATATTGGGAGTGCGATCGATTGAGCCTGTATCCAAGACTACCATTTCATCCACTACTTTTCTGACACTGTTCAGGCATTTGGGCAGTGTTGCTGCTTCATTTTTCACAATCATGCACAGACTGAGTTTCATATTGCCAATAAATTCTGGGTTCAGATTTTTTGCTTGCTATAGTGACCAACTTTTATTTTGTGCCGATATCGCATGAGATCATCATATGGCGAGTTTTTCACAACGGACAGGATAAGGATACTTTATTTGCCATCAAAAATCCTCAAGCTCTACTTGTTACCAAGCTTACGGAAACTAACTCAAGATATAGGACTTGTATTTGATTTTTGCGAAGCTAGGTACACATCTATTTCCTTCTTTCGTGTTCCCTGTTAAGAGTTCCCTATTCCCTCCCTATGCAAGTAAGTTCAGGAATAAAATCGGATTCCTATATATCTATTTTAGTTTTTTGACAATTTTTCTAAATAAGGCTCAAAAATCTTAACAGGGTGAGTCGTTACAAAGCCTGCTATATCAAGCTCTAAAGTATAATTTTTATCTATGTCACATTATTGACACATAATATACATACATGATTCATAGTAGTGAAATAAATTAATTTCTCATAGTTAATTTTCTGTTACAAAAACCGGAGACACGACTTTTTTTATGCTTGTATAACTATAATACATATTGTATAAATAATCATATATGTAATGAAAAATTCATTCGCCAAAACAGCAAATTTACTTCGTCAAAATCTCAAAGAATATTTGCGATCGCTTAACCATTGGTTTTTAGATACACCCGAAAGGGCACTTTTAGAAGCTCAACAAGCAGCTCAAAGAATTAAAAATATTGAGAGAGAACATTTTGATAACAAAAAAATATCTTTAGAATCAGTAGAATATACTGAAAATGTGATGTCTTACTGGCAAGGATACCTTGATAAAAATTTAACTATTATCAAGATTAGGCTTGCAGAATTCCGGCTGAGTCGGGGAATTGTCAATCTCTCTAATTCTGTTTTATTAGAAAAATTGAAGGTTATTGATGAAGTTGTAGAAAAGTACACTATCAAAGATAAACTAACTGAGCGCGGCACATTAGTATCAACTTATCAACCCCTAAAAATTAACCGCAGAGAAATTAACAAACAGCTAAATTCATCTAATATTGACGATATTGAAACAACACCTCCATCTCAAAATACTGGAGCATTTCCGGGGTCTATAGGCAAACAAGTTAATAGAATTAAAGCAGATTTTGCCCCGCAGGCAGAAGAAGAATTTATGAGAAATTACCGAATTTCTCGAAATCGCACAAGACTGGCTCTGAAATTTTTAATAACTCTAATTATTGTACCCCTTTTAGCTCATAATTTATCTAAATATTTTGTAGTTACTCCTATATTAGAAAGGATTAGAGGAGATAATAAAACTCAAATTGTCATTAATTCCGATATGGAAAAAGAAGCTCTCCATGAATTACATAATTTTGAGCAAGCATTGAAATTTGAATATTTACTCAATCAAGCGCCTCCACTTGATTCAGAGGTAATAAAAGAAAAAATTAAAGACAAAGCGATGGAAATATCTGAAGAATTTCATATTAAAAGTAATAGCGCTATTAGCAATGTTTTCGCAGATTTAATCTCACTATTTTCTTTTGGTATAGTTATCGCTCTGAGCAAAAGAGAAATTGTGATTCTCAAGTCTTTTATGGATACTATTGTCTATGGTCTCAGCGATAGTGCTAAGGCTTTTTTGATTATTCTATTTACAGATATATTTGTAGGATTTCACTCACCAGATGGGTGGGAGGTCATTCTTGAAGGATTAGCAGAACATTTAGGTCTGCCAGCCAGTAAAAATGCAATCTTTTTCTTTATTGCGACATTTCCTGTGATTTTAAACACGATCTTTAAATACTGGATATTCCGCTATCTCAGTCGTTTATCTCCATCGGCATTAGCTACATTAAAAGAGATGGACGAGTAATTCGTAATTCGTAATTACCTAATATATCAATTCACTTACTTTGAGCAAATAATGTGTTTTTTCGCATAATTAAAGTTAGTTACTCTAAGAGATTGTTTGAAAAGTGGTTGGCTGTAATTTTAGGCACTTATTGATCCCCCCTAACCCACGCCAGTCGCTCATGGGGGAAACCCCCTGTTCCCGCGCTGGCTCCCCTTAAAAAGCTACGGTGTACACACAAGTCTGAAATAGCTGATTAACCAAGGTTTTACCCCACCCTAACCCTCCCCTTATAAAGGGGAGCCACTGCGTTGGGCGGGCAATGCCCGACTTGAAGCATGTGGCGTGAGGGAACTAGATTTCCGGTCTCCCCCCAATATATCGGGGGGATTAAGGGGGGTAATTCGACTTATGTGTACACCGTAGCCAACGCTACAAGGGTTGGGGCTGTTCTTGTTAGGTTTGAAAGAAAGTCGCACACGGCGCTAATTACGAATTATTTTGACCATTTGTCTCCTGATTCGCTAGGCTATGTATATCCTGGTTCTTTCGAGACGTGCTATGGATTTTGAAAGCAAAGCCAATGCCCCAGATGTTACAGACAACATAGAGTTTGCTCAACCAACTACTACCCGTAAGCCACTAGAACTGTTGCGAGATACTGAGGCTTTGCTACGCCGCCCAACTGTAGCAACACTATCGCCGATTTTGCCACCAAAACTGAGCAATAGATTCCAAGCAAGCTCATCTTTGGCAGATGATTCCTTTAAGGAACTAGCAGAAATTGACCTAGACACTATTAGTGATTTTGAATTGCGACCTACACGAATTTGTGTTGGACTCAGCTTTGTTGGTTTTGGGGCGCTGATGATATTAGTGCTACTGCTGTACTTAAACACGTTTCATCCAGAACTCAGTACGGTTGAACAGACTCGGCAATATTGGTATGAATATGTTTGGTTTGTCAGTTTGGGTGTTACTGGGATGTTTATCTTGGGCCGTGAAGCGATGCGTCCTATGCCAAAGCGACGAAAATGAATTTTGAATCAAAATTATTTAATTAATAAATCATAACTTTTAGAAATTAGCACTTCAAAATGTGCTTCGGTATAAGCAGCCGTTAGGAAATTTTATACATGAATCACGATGCTTTCATTGTTCCACCAGGTTCAAAGATTTCTCTGAAAAAAAACTATGACCCAGCCTATAAGACTGATTTTCATGAAAAAACTGATGCTGCAACCAAATTACAGGCAGATATTGAGCGACTAGCAAATTACCAAAATATTCTCTACGCTCAAAACACCTATGCCTTGCTGATTATTTTTCAGGCAATGGATGCTGCTGGCAAAGATAGCACAATTAAACATGTGACCTCTGGTGTGAACCCGCAAGGATTTCAGGTGTTTAGTTTTAAGGAGCCTAGTTCAGAAGAATTAGACCATGACTACCTGTGGCGAACAACAAAGTCTTTGCCAGAAAGAGGTCGAATTGGGATATTCAACCGTTCATACTATGAAGAAGTGCTAGTAGTTCGTGTCCATCCAGAAATACTTAAGAAACAACAACTTCCCCACTTACCTGAAGGAAAGAAGATATGGAAACAGCGCTTTGAAGAAATCAATAATTTTGAAAAATATTTGGTAAATAATGGTGTGATCATCCTGAAGTTTTTTCTAAATGTCTCGAAATCAGAGCAGAAAAAACGCTTTTTAGAACGGATTGAATATCCTGAAAAAAATTGGAAGTTTTTAGATAGCGATGTCCAAGAACGAGCTTTTTGGGATGATTATATGAATGCTTATGAAGAAGTTTTTAACTATACTAGTACTAAATGGGCCCCGTGGTATATTATTCCTGCCGATCGCAAATGGTTTACACGCCTGACTGTTGCTAATATCATCTGCACAAAATTACAAGAACTAAATCTGCAATACCCAACAGTTAGTGAGGAACATAAGCAGCAATTGTTGCAGGCAAAACGCATTCTAGAGCAAGAAGATTAAGACATGAACTTAACAAGTAAAGGCAAAAAATGCTGAAGTAGCTAAAATACACTCTATAATTTATATTTAATTAAGGATGAAAAATTATAACTTAATTAATGCTATTTGCCACGAAAAAAAGTTTAGCAGATAGTCATAGCCGCAAAATCATGATTCAGATGGCAGAAGATGGCAATAATCATCTACCTCACTTTACTAATGCTGCCTTTGATGTTGTGGCGATCGCAGCCTCAGCAGGCGGTCTAAATGCTTTAATTAAAGTGCTATCGACTTTACCCACAGAATTTACAGCCGCGATCGCCATTGTGCAACACCTCGGCCCCCAACACCGCTCGTTCATGGCAGAAATTCTGACTCGGCGCACCACTCTTACCGTCAAACAGGCAGAGGAGGGAGATTGCCTTACCCCAGGAACGGCTTACGTTGCCCCACCGGATCGTCACCTGTTGGTTAACGCTGACGGCACTCTTTCCTTATCACAGTCGGAATTAGTGCATTTTTTACGTCCTTCGGCTGACCTATTATTTGAATCGGTTGCAGCCACTTATAAAGATAGAGCGATCGCACTTGTGCTAACTGGAACAGGTAGCGACGGGGCGATGGGAGTAGAAGCAATTAAAAAAATGGGCGGTACTGTCATTGTCCAAGACGTAGAAACCGCCGAATTTTCCGGGATGCCCTCCGCCGCAATTCAAACTGGCAACGTCGATTTTATTCTCCCCCTTGATGAAATCTCCAGCACCCTGGTGACTTTGGTTATGGGAGAATGTGACTAAGTACAGCCCCCTGCCCCAACCTATGACTTCCGCAGAAAAAGACCCCGAATTTGAAAATCTACTGATTTATCTCAGACAAAATCGGGGATTTGATTTTACAGGCTATAAGCGCTCAACTTTGATGCGTCGGGTAAGCAAGCGGATGCAGTCATTGACCATAGAGAACTTTGAACAGTATCTAGACTACCTAGAAGTTCATCCAGAAGAATTCAATTATCTTTTCAACACTATTCTAATTAACGTCACCGCTTTTTTTCGAGATTCATCAGCTTGGGAATACATAGCAGAGCAAATACTGCCTAATCTGATTCGGAATAAAAAAACTTCTGACCAAATCCGCATCTGGAGCGCTGGCTGTGCTTCTGGGGAAGAAGCTTATACCCTGGCAATATTGATGGCTGAAATATTGGGAGCAGAGGAATTTCGCCAACGAGTGAAAATTTACGCTACAGATGTAGATGAAGATGCTCTCAACCAGGCACGTCTTGCTGTGTATTCCGCAAAAGATATCCAGACGGTGCCAGATGAATTGCGGCAGAAATACTTTGAGATTGTCGGGAACCACTATATCTTCCGCCCAGACTTGCGCCGCTCAGTGATTTTTGGTCGCCACGATCTGCTTCAGGATGCGCCCATTTCGCGCTTAGATTTGCTGGTCAGCCGCAATACATTAATGTATTTTAATTCTGAGACTCAAGGGCGAATTCTGGCCCGGTTTCATTTTGCACTAAATGATAATGGCTATCTGTTTTTGGGGAAAGCAGAGATGCTATTAATGCATTCTAATCTGTTTACACCAATAGACTTAAAAAACCGGATATTTACTAAGGTATCGTCGGTGAATATGCGCGATCGCCTCTTAGTTATGGCCAATTCAGTAGATGAAGAATCTAGCAGCCGTTTGTCTCAAAACCTCCGGCTGCGAGATATGGGTTTTGACACAGCACCAATTGCCCAATTAGTCATTGATCTCAATGGCACTCTGGTAATGGTAAATGAGCAGGCGCGGACTTTGTTCGCACTTTCCCCCAAAGATTTAGCTCGTCCCTTTCAGGATCTAGAACTTTCATATCGACCAATTGAGTTGCGATCGCTAATTGAACGGGCTTATACTGAACGCCGCCCTGTCAGCCTAACAAATGTAGAGCGCTATTTGTCTAACACAGAAACGCAATATCTGGATGTGCGGATTACGCCTTTGCGAGACACCGGCACCAGTTTCTTAGGGGTCAGCATCGCCTTTCATGATGTCACCCGTTACATTAAACTCCAAGATGCCCTGCAACGCTCCCAACAGGAATTAGAAACCACCAACGAAGAACTGCAATCTACCAATGAAGAATTAGAAACCACCAACGAAGAACTGCAATCTACCAATGAAGAATTAGAAACCACCAACGAAGAACTTCAGTCTACTAATGAAGAATTGGAGACGATGAATGAAGAATTACAATCTACTAATGAAGAATTACAAACAATTAATAACGAACTGAGCGATCGCACCACAGAACTTAATCGCACTAACATTTTCCTCGTCTCTATTCTCAGAAGTCTCCAAACTGGAATAGTGGTAATTGACAGCAGCTTTAACATTTTAATTTGGAATTACATGGTAGAAGATTTATGGGGCTTGCGGACTGATGAAGTTTTAGGACAGTCTATCTTCAACCTAGACATTGGGCTACCCGTCGAGCAGTTGCGATCGCCCATCCGCGAATCCTTATCCGGGAAAAAGCAGTTTCAAGAAATGATTCTCGATGCTACCAATCGTCGAGGTAGACAAATAAAATGTTATCTGGCAATCACTCCCCTGACTGGCATTGAAATGCAGGGAGCAGTTTTGATGATGGCAGATGTAGAGGGAGTCAATAGTATGATTTCTACTCAAGAAATGAAGGAACGGCAGCAGCAAGATTAAAAAGTCTAATTTATTACTAGCCCCGGCGAATAAAATTCGCGGCTACACGAGACTTTACCCACCTCGGTGGGTTATAAAACCCTTGATTTATTAGTCCACTGAGGTGGACTTGGCTTTGTGTAGTAGCGAATTCTATTCGCCTAATACTTTTCAAACATCCTCTCAAAATTTAGACTCAATTTGTTGCCTCAACCAATCACGAAAACTAGCATGATAAAGACTATAATGGATTTCTGTTGCTATTGATTCTAAATGTAAAAACTCTCGCCACTTGTCTAAAATTACCTTGATTTCATATTCATCTTCATCTAATCTTTCTGCTATCGTTTCTATTGATATTGATTGCTCTTGAACTAAGATATTTAACACCTGTAAAGCCATTGTTTGCTCTTTACTGATTGCTAAATTCATTTTTTCTAAGTGATTTTGGTAATAGAGTTGTAAATTTGGGGGGTAAATTTCCTTATTAATAAGCTAATCGGCATTCAAATTGCAACATAGCTGCTATTGCCTTTATTTTTTATTTGACGATTCCACTTAATGACTAATTCCCCCTGATTTAAGAGTTTATCAAGTATTGACTTCAACTCATCTACTGATTGGAATAAACGATGAGCAATATATTCCTTACATGAATACCAAACTAGTTCGATGATGTTGTAGTCAGGACTATATGCAGGTAAAAACTCCAGTACAAAATTAGGTAGTTCTTGAGCAATTTTAGCTAGAATATCTTGACGTTTATGAAAACTAGCATTATCTAAAATTAAAATAATCTTGGGGCCACTCTCTTGAAAACCTTCGGTGCTGTTTCCCTGGCTTATCCACTCTTCTCTAATTAATTTATTTAGTTGTTGTAACTGTTCATAAAAAATATTTCCCTCACCTTTTTTAATAAAAAAACATACCCGTTTCCGATCTCCTTCCCGAATTCCTCCCATGACATTTACCCGTCCACGTCGCCGTTGTCCTGTAAGATTTTTGCGTCGTCCTCGCTTACCCCAATTTTTGCGACGAATTACACGTAAACTGAAACCACTCTCGTCCCAAAACCATACCTGTAGACGTTCTGGCTCCTCTCTCGCTATCCTTAAATATTGGGCAAGTTTCTCTTGAAATTCTGCTCTAATTAGAGGATCTTGTTTAGATTCTAAATCATACTTAGCCCAAATATAACTATACTTTTTTCGTTTTAATATCCTCCTAACTTGAGAACTACTTAAATCAATTCCTGTTTGTTCTGTTAAATATGTAGCTAATCTCTCTGCCGTCCATCGACCAAATTCATAACCAAAATCTGATGGTTCTTGATCAACTGTTTTTAATAACAGTTCAATATACTCAGGAGTGGCTTTTCGATTATGCTTGTCCTCTCGTTTATTATGTAAACTTTCTAGGTTGTCTGGATCTCCATGCATACACCAATATGCTACTGTCCTTGGGGAACACCCCAAAAATCTAGAAATTTCTTGTTGTGTCCTGCCATCATTTTGAAGGAGAATAATTAAAATTCTTTCCCTGACGTGCGCTAGTTCGCTCTCCTTCAGAGCTTGTTGCAACTGAGTAACTTGTTCTGAAGTTAAAAAGTTTTTAGCTGGTGGTGGCATACTTTCTTTCAATTGGCTCTGCATTTATATTATGCAGCTTAAATGCCGATTAGCTTAGCTGCTAAGATTTCCCTAACATACATAAAATTGGTTTCATCATCATCAAAACCTTGCTCTATGAGGTTGAGCGAAACATCTCCGGGATTTTTCTCTTCGCTAACACTACGCACCCTGCGGGAAGCCGCAGAAGCGTCTACAGAATGACATGATTCATTTAAATAACTTTTAATATATTCCTGGATATCAGCGCGATTTTGTTCAGGATAATTTGATAAATCTAAAGATTGCGCTGGAGTTTCAATTAATAAACCTGATTTATCTGTCAAAAAAGGACGACGAGTAAGGATAAAATAAACTTTTTCGGGCAGATAACGGGGTAAATAGAAAATATTTGAGCCGCGTGGTTGATTGTTGATATCAATCCTATCACAGCCATCTATAGTAATAATTAACCGTTGTTCTGGATGTAATCTATCGCTGATTTGTTGCAGTAATAACGATAAAAAACCACTGCCTTCTGTGGTAGAATCAGGAAAGTTAGCGGTGAGATTTTTACTATCTTGATGTTGGGCAATTTCTATTAATTGAGTGCAAATCGTCGTCAGAAATTCCTCAACGTGATTTTTACCTGCAATTTCGACATTGTAATAGACAACGCCGGGATTTTGGCTGACACAATGGGCAAGAATAGCACTTTTGCCAATCCCAGGATCACCGATAATAGTAAAGTAGCCCCGGTCAGATTGATTCAGAAAGTTGTTGATAGCAGCAAAGACAAATTCACGACCGACAAAATTATGGCTTTTTTCTGTAATAATTGCTTCAAATTCTTTGGGATGTCCTCTTGGATTTTTGGCAGTTGTGTTATTAAACATTTATTTACTTCATTTACTATTAGAAGAAATTCAATTTCTGGAATTAACAAGCGATCGCACTAGAATCATCTTTAAGATTTAATAGAAATGTATTTATTATTTAGCCTATTGTTTCTTTTCTAATTTCTTCAATATCTTGCCAAAATTCTGCTCTTGTTACATTTTTTAGAGACTCTTGGCGTTCTTTTGTATAATCACCAGAACCCCAACCCATTTCTTGTAAAAAGCGAATTGTGTCAAGTTGTCCCAACTCTTTAACTAAGGCTTGATAACCTTTTGTGCGTAATTCAATGAGTGTCATTTT
This sequence comes from Nostoc sp. NOS(2021), assembly GCF_017115025.1. Classification (GTDB taxonomy): domain Bacteria; phylum Cyanobacteriota; class Cyanobacteriia; order Cyanobacteriales; family Nostocaceae; genus Nostoc. The sequence continues at coordinate 10,724 of NZ_JABXKM010000191.1, forward strand.
CATCATCTCCATTTAATAAAAAACTATTCATTAACCAAGTAACAGGATTTTCTAATTTAACTTGTAATATATTACTATATTTAATTGCTTTTTTGAGTAATCTATCATCCGTTGTTAATAATATATCTATTTTAGCAGATTCAGCACAAGCGACATGAAAAGAATCATAAAGACTAAACCATAACTTCTCTAATTCTTGGGAACGTTTATCTATTTGTTCATTTAAAATTATTTGATAATTAACTAACTTTAATAGTTCTCTAATTTCTTTAAATTTATCAAGATTAGTCATTTTTCTTAACTCTGCTTCAATAGCTTCGCTACTGACTAATTTATATTTTCCTGATTTAACCTGCTTGAAAATTTTCAGAACTGCTTCACCTTCTAAACGATTTATATCATAACTCCAATCATCAAAAGGACGATTTAAACAACAAACATCAAGATAAATAAAATAAGATTTGCTCACTCTATATCCCCTCCTTCCAACCGCAGGAAATGAACACGCCCTGATGTGTCTCCTGCTACAATCGTGAATCGATCTGGGGAAATAGCACAACAATTTATAGGACTGTCACCGGTAAAAGTAGAGATTGCCTTTCCTGTCTCCAAATCCCACAGTTTTAGCGTGTTGTCAGATGAACCAGAAATAACTTTTTGACCATCTAGGGCGTTGGTTCCGCCCGCCGCAGGCATCGCTACTGCTTCTACTCGGCTGTTATGACCTGTTAGGGTAGAGATTTCCCTTTCTGTCTGCAAATCCCACAGTTTTAGGGTGTTGTCAGATGAACCAGAAACGGCTTTTTGACCACCTGCGTAGATCGCTACTGCATTTACCGATTCGTTATGACCTGTCAGGGTAGAGATTTCCTTTCCTGTCTGCAAATCCCACAGCTTCAGAGTCTTGTCATCAGAAGCAGAAACGGCTTTTTTGCCATCTGAGGATATCGCTACTGCATTTACCGAGTCGTTATGACGTGTCAGAGTAGAGATTTCGCTTTCTGTCTGCAAATCCCACAGTTTCAGGGTGTTGTCACCAGAACCAGAAACGGCTGTTTTTCCATCTGGGGCGATCGCTACTGCCATTACCGAGGAGTTATGACCTGTCAGAGTAGAGATTTCTTTTCCTGTCTGCAAATCCCACAGTTTCAGGGTGTTGTCATTTGAACCAGAAACCGCTTTTTGACCATCTGGTGTGATCGCTACTGCATATACCGAGTCGTTATGACCTGTCAGGGTAGAGATTTCCTTTCCTGTCTGCAAATCCCACAGTTTCAGGGTGTTGTCATTTGAACCAGAAACGGCTCTTTGACCATCTGGGGCGATCGCTACTGCATATACCGACGAGTTATGACCTCTCAGGGTCGAAATTTCCGTTCCTGTCTCTAAATCCCATAGCTTCAGGGTGTTGTCCCAAGAACCAGAAACGGCTTTTTTGCCATCTGGAGCGATCGCTACTGCTGTTACCGAGTCGTTATGACCTATTAGGGTAAAGATTTCCGTTACTGTCTGCAAATCCCACAGTTTCAGCGTGTTGTCACGAGAAGCAGAAACGGCTTTTTGACCATCTGGGGCGATCGCTACTGCTGTTACCGAGTCGTTATGACCTGTTAGGGTAGAGATTTCCTTTCCTGTCTCTAAATCCCACAACTTCAGCGTTTTATCCCAAGAACCAGAAACAGCTTTTTTCCCATCTGGAGCGATCGCTACTGCTCTTACCCAGTTGCTATGACCTGTCAAGGTACACAGTAGATTTCCGCCTGGAGTGGTTAAGCTGGCTGTAATGAGACGAAATCGAGGAATTTCACTTTTACTTTGTCCTGCATCTGCCAAAATTTTCTGAATTTCTGGCTGGGGAAAAATCTGTAACCTTCCCCATAATTGTCCTACTAATTGATTGGGGTCTTGATTCAAAACATGGGCTGATAACTGTAGCGCACGTTGAATTAATTGGAGTGTTTTGACTTGTTCGGGTTCTAGTTTCTCTTCTTCTTCTAAGCTATTTAATATCTCAGGGTCATCAATCAAATAAAAATCCCTAATTAGGGGTTCTATTCCAAATTGAGGATATTGAATTTTCAGAGAAATAAAATCAAAATCTGTGAGAGTTTGATAATACTTTTCCGAGTTGCCCGCTTTTAATTGTTGCTCAGGAAATTGACCCATAAATAAATTTTGAAATTCTACTGATTTTGAGGCTAATTTAGTGGCAATTCCCCCCATTTTATTCCATCTCCTTTGCCATATAATTAGCCATACTCTTATTAACCTCTCTAAACAGTTTTCGACCTTTACCTAGTTTGTCTTGCCCTTTGAGAAATTCCAGAAAACTTCGATGATAAATACTATAGTAAGTTTTTTGTTCATCTTTATTTACTTTCGGTGTTGGCTAAAAACTTTTCTGGGTTGTTGCGTCCTTCTGCGAAAACATTAAAATAACAAGGAAATTTAGTAGCTAAAACATATTTAGCAGCGATAGCACTTTTACCCATCCCTGCATCCCCAATTACACTAAAATAACCCTTGTTTTGAGTTATGAAGAATTTTTGAATAGCCTTGAAAACAAAATCACGACCGCAAAATAAGCGAGTTTTTTCAAAGATTAATGCTTGGAATTCTTTGGGATAAACATCTAAATTCCAATCGGGATAAGGCTGATATTTTCAAGACTTTGTTTGTTTGGCAACTGCAATAAAAGCTTCGCCAAATTCTTCTAATTCACCCAAGAAGTTAATTTTAGCATCGATTATCTGGTTTTTTAAATCGCTATTTTGATTAAGGAATTCTTTTGTTTTTTTTGCAAATTCAAAGGGAGCTTGAGAACTGTAAGCAGCCAAAAAATCATCTTTAATTTTTCTGTTTCTAAACAGGTTTAAAATTGCTTCTGGCTTAAATACACCATACCTGATAAGAGCGTAAACATAAACAGTATCAACATCATCAGGAATTTGGGCAGGATTGAGTTCTAATTCCTGTAAAACTTTGATAACAGCTTCGTTTTTTTGAGCTTGTGTGATGAATATTTGAATAGCTTTAGGAGCATATTTAGTAATCAATGAAGTAATGGTGGCAAATTCTATCATGGCTTATTACCGAAAATTTACTATTTTATTCCGAGTAGTATTATAGCAAATTATACAGAAAGTACTGTTGAGTAATATTATAGTTGCATAACGTAACGTTGTTGTATTTAAACATCTGTCAAAACATAGTGCTGCTACTAGAGCAAAGCCTACGCAAGGGATTCCAACTGCGATACCGACTATAATAAGTGTCTAATTTAACATAATTCTCCTGATGTAATACTGCTTAATTGAAGCAAATAGGATTATTTTTGTTAGATGCGATCGCTACACTTGATGTATAACTTTATCAAGTTACTTTCTTCTGTGTTGATCAGAAAAGAAGTATGCTGGAGAAAATATTGGTTGGGTTAAATTAGATTTATAAAGAGGAGAAAATTTGCTATGTTACTTGAACTCAACCAACTAATTGTTAGAGCCGCTCATCAGTTGTTGATTTAAAGATATCTCCTGGTTGGCATACAAACGTATTTTGGCAGAATTGGGGGGCGATGTCTACGACGGGCTACGCCTACGCAGTTATAAGATAGGTTACAGTCAAGGGATGCTGGAAATAATGGCTCCATTGCCAGAGCATGAAGTAGCTAAAGTTATTATTGGGGACTTGGTAAAAGTTTTATTAGAAGAACTCGATTTAGAATTTTGGAGTTTGGGTTCTACGACTGTTGATCAGGAAATTATGGATGCTGGGGTAGAACCCGATGATTGTTTCTATATCCAAAATCGCAAACTTAGATATCATCTGACTCGACCACTCGCACTGTGAATGCAAAGCAGCAGGCGTGGACTTGAATATGGTGTTTCGCTACCCTTGCAATACTAAAATGGTAGGGGAGTTAACTGCGATCGCCCGCGAAGAACTAGAACACTTTGAGCTAGTTAACCAATGGTTAGAAGTCGGAATATTCCCCTGGCTCCCTTAGCACCGCCTCCCTACGGTGCGAGTTTAAAAACTCAAGTACGCCCTAAAGAACCTGAACGATTTCTGGATTCCTTACTAGTCACTGGTTTAATTGAAGCTCGCTCTCATGAACGCCTGGAACTATTAGCTGCTCACTGTCCAGAGCCAGAGTTAGCAAAATTTTATCGTGGGTTAATGGCATCCGAAGCGCGTCACTACGGTATATATTGGGTATTAGCTGCTACTTACTTCCACAAAGAAATTGTCATGCAACGGCTTGATGAATTAGCAATTGTTGAAAGTGAGTTGCTGGCGACTTTGCACCCAGAACCTAGAATTCACAGTTAGTAGACTAACCCAACAGATATGAAGCTTCAGTTAACACACCTGAGACTGCTCGTCTCCAACTACAAAGATTCTTTTCTGTTCTACCGGGATCTGCTGAAATTTGATGTCGATTGGGGCGATGAAGATAGCGGATATGCTGAGTTTAATACCGGACATCTCAAGCTCGGTTTGTTCAAAAAAGAATTAATGGCTGAAGTAGTCCCAAGAATCGAACAGCCTTCATATGTTGTCAATCGAGATAAAATTGTCTTGATTTTCGCAGTCGATAACGTGGATGAGGTCTATGAGCAAGTAAAAGATCAGAATGCGATCATTGTGACTCAACCACAAGATCGCCCAGACTGGGGAATTCGCACAGCTCATTTTCGCGATCCTGATGGCAATCTCATCGAAATCTACAACAATCTAGGAATTGTCAGGTGAACTACCGTAATCTATAGACGGACGAGAGCTATCCCGATTCATTGGGAATAGCCTCTCTTGTCTCCGTAGTTCTAGTGTCATAATCCCCACCGAACTTACGAGTTGAGGGTGGGGACTTCCGCAATACCGTTAAAGATGACTTTTTCAACACTGACACAATTCACCCCTTGAGAGTACCGCCTGAAATCTACTCTGCAAGAATTGCTATTTGCTAGGTAAATTGGGATATAGATGCGGAAAAATTTTCTGTGTAAACTTGACCAGCAAATGGTAATGAAAAACTATTATCAAGATTTTTTAATTCGTGATTGGGTGGAAAGCGATCGCACTAGAGCCGCCGAAGTCATCAGTTATGTATTATCAGAATACGGTCTGGGTTGGGAACCAAAGGGCGCTGACCGAGATGTGCTGCGAGTAGAGGAATGTTATTTAGCTACTGGGGGAGAGTTTTGGGTAATTGAACACCAAAGCCAGTTAGTCGGTACTGGAGCATACTACCCCATACACCGTGGCGAAAAAGCTGTAGAAATCCGCAAAATGTATCTTTTGCCCAGCATTAGGGGTTTGGGACTGGGTAAATATTTGTTACAACAGCTAGAAGCAGCGATCGCAGTGCGTGGATTTGGGCAAATTTGGATTGAAACTGCCAGCGTTTTGGTGGAAGCAGTCAAGCTGTATGAAAGTAACGGCTACACTCCAGCAACAGGAGTAAAAACAACAAGGTGCGATCGCGTGTATGTTAAGTTACTGCATAACAGTTAAGGGTTATGAGTTATGAAGTTTGAATTCTTAACTCCTAACTCCTAACTTCTAACTCCTAACTCTTAAAATGCACACTTGGATTAAAAATCTCACAGGTTTACTCAATCTTTTTCTCCAATCCCATTGCCCTCTTTGTCAACGCGCAACTTCCGAAGAATTCTGTCAGAACTGCACCAGACAACTGCAAAAATGTCAACGTAAAGACCCGATTTCTCTATGGCAAGAGCCTATACCAGTGTTTGGTTGGGGGGAGTATGGTGGCCCGGTGAAACGGGCGATCGCGGCGATGAAATACGAAAATCAACCCCAAATAGCTCGTCCTTTAGGTCAATGGTTAGGAGAAGCATGGTTGTTAAATTCACCGAGGCGAGATAGCCAGCCTGTGGTAGTTCCCATCCCACTCCACGCTAGCAAGCAAAAGCAACGTAAATACAATCAAGCCGCACTCATAGCACAAAGCTTCTGCGAAATAACTGGATTAAAATTGAAACTAAACGGTTTAGCAAGAGTGCGAGAAACTGAAGCGCAGTTTGGTTTGTCGGTATCTAAACGAGAAAAAAACTTGGCTAAAGCTTTTGCTGTTGGGCAAGAATTTCGCGATCGTCCCCCAAATGTCCCAGTGCTGTTAGTGGACGACATTTATACTACTGGTGCTACTGCTAGGTCTGCTGTGCAAACTCTTCGTCAGCATGGAATTGTGGTCTTAGGATTAGTAGCTGTAGCCACTGCCGTCAAAGACGGATAAATCAAGAATTAATGGCAAGCTTTGACTTAAAAGTGGATGAATTGACCAATCTACCCTATTCTTGTGGAAAAATTCCTTGAAGTGTTATGAATAAAGATTTTGCAGCGGGTTTAAAACAACTCATGATCATTCCTGCCACGTTGCTGGCAATAGGCACAAGTACAAGTGCAGCTTTTGCTCAAAATAAGTTGTACAGTCCAATTCCTTTATCTAGCAGTGCTGAAATTACTGATACCCTCTCAGACAAAGACATTCCCACAGGTCAAGGTGGGTTTGCCCGTGATTACACAGTGAAGTTAGAGAAGGGCGATAATTTAGCAGTTGACCTGTCATCTGAAAACTTTGACACCATGATCACACTGCTGGCACCTGATGGTTCGACTCTGGCAGAAAATGATGATGGTCCTGATGGTACTAGCAATTCCCTACTATTTACTCGCATTGTAGAGACAGGGAATTATGTTATCCGTGTCCGGTCTTTTGGGGAAACTGGGGTTGGGGCTTTTAAACTCAAAGTGACAAAGTTGCAACCAATCAAATGAAGTAATCATTGGGCATTGGGCATGGGGCATTGGGCATTGGGC
>NZ_JABXKM010000158.1 GCF_017115025.1 Nostoc sp. NOS(2021)
TTTTTCATATTTACTATGGCAACTATTAACGACAACTACCTGAAACTGAAAGCGGGTTATCTGTTTCCAGAAATTGCTCGGCGGGTGAATGCCTTTGCAGAAGCCAATCCTGATGCTAAAATCATCAGGTTGGGCATTGGCGATGTTACCGAACCTCTGCCGGAGGCTTGCCGCACAGCGATGATTAAAGCTGTGGAAGAAATGGGCGATCGCAATACCTTCAAAGGTTACGGGCCAGAGCAAGGCTACGCTTGGTTACGGGAGAAAATTGCTACTCAAGATTTCCAAGTACGGGGAGCGGATATAGATGCTTCAGAAATCTTTATCTCCGACGGTTCCAAATGCGACACGGGCAACATTTTAGAAATCTTTGGTCATGACAACATAATTGCCGTTACTGATCCAGTTTATCCCGTGTATGTAGACACTAACGTTATGGTGGGAAATACTGGGGATGCTAACGATAAAGGTGAATTTGAAGGCTTAGTTTATCTACCAATTACGGCTGATAACAACTTCACCGCCGAGATTCCCTCAAAGAAAGTTGATTTAATTTATCTCTGCTTTCCCAATAACCCTACTGGCGCAACTGCTACCAAGGAATATTTAAAGGCATGGGTGGAGTATGCCAAAGCTAATAACTCAATTATTTTCTTTGATGCAGCCTACGAAGCTTACATTACCGATCCGTCGATTCCCCACTCAATTTATGAAATTGAAGGTGCAAGAGAAGTTGCGATCGAATTTCGGTCTTTTTCCAAGAATGCAGGTTTTACAGGAACCCGTTGCGCGTTAACCGTAGTACCGAAAACACTCAAAGGAAAAGCCGCCGATGGTTCCGATGTGGAACTGTGGAAACTGTGGAATCGCCGCCAGTCTACCAAATTCAATGGCGTTTCTTACATCGTCCAACGGGGAGCCGAAGCGGTTTACTGTGAAGAAGGACAAGCACAAATCAAGGGATTAGTTAGTTTCTATCTAGAAAACGCCAAAATTATCCGCGAGAAACTCACAGCCGCCGGATTATCAGTTTATGGTGGCGTGAATGCACCTTACGTCTGGGTAAAAACGCCTAATGGTTTGTCCAGTTGGGAATTCTTTGATAAGTTGCTGCAAACTGTCAACGTTGTAGGCACACCTGGTTCTGGCTTTGGTGCTGCGGGTGAAGGTTACTTCCGCATATCAGCGTTTAATAGCCGGGAGAATGTCGAAGAGGCGATGAAGCGGATTACCGAGAAGTTTAAGGTGTAGAGCATTTTTTGCATTCAGTCTGACTATCTTAGTTAAACTCAATTTGTAAGTCTCAAATATTAGGGTGGACACTGCCCACCCTATTTGAGAATCCAAGATGGTGAATATTAAGTTGCCAATAGGAGCTTTTTATGAAATTACTACGAGTCCAAGTTCCAGATTTTCGCATCTTAAAGAACGTTGACATAACTTTTGAACCAGAATTTATCCCTAGTATTTTCCCCCTTGGTAGTCAAAATGGTGGTGGTAAAAGTACACTTTTGCAATTAATTTTTATTTTATTGCATTGTTCTACTGATTCTGACAAAAAAGATTTTGTGAAAAATATACTTTATGGATTTACGATTAATAAAAATTCTAAGAAGAGAGTATTAGCCATAATTGATATCTGGAATGAGGATAAAATTATACAGATGGAATTTTTATCTTATCATGACTCTTATCTTAGGGAACTATTAATATCAAATGATAAGACCGAGGTGGACAATGATAATTATTTACAATTCTCTGCTTCAAATCAATTAGAGAAAGTTATAAATAAAATTTCAATTAATCAAAAGGAAATACAAGATTTAGAGAGAGCTATTATTAAATTAGATAATGTGAGAAAAATTGAGAGTCGTGAGGAAAGAAGTTATGTATTGAGAGATTTAGTGCAAAGACTTCAAAGATTTGAATTTAGAACTCTAAGGTTAGCAATAGAAAATATATCTGCAAATATATCTGCAAATATATATATAGAAAGATTTCAAAATGAAGTTCAAACAAGACTCGATATATCTAAATTAAATCTTGAAAAATATTATGAAGAACGTGAGCAGCTTGAACATATCTTACAAAGAGTTTTAAAATATTTGCAATCAGAAAAGCTACTATATATCTGTAATTATTCAGCTAACGGCAATGAAGATGAAGAGGAAGAGGAAGTTTTACTTTGCCGTATAAGTAACATAGATATGAACAAAGTAGAAATATTCATGAAGGAGTTATCACAAAAAATATTTCTTGCGGCTCCTTCTACCCAAGTTTTTCTTTTTCATTCTAAAGAATCTAGAAAACTCTTATTTAAAGAGCAGGATAACGAAACTGACTACTATTCACAGCTTAAATTAGCCAAATCTAAACTATCAGGTTTTTTTACCTATGATTTTCTGGCTGTAGATATCCTTATTGAAGCCTTTAAGTCTGCTCGAGACAAAGACTTTGCAGAAGCTATAAAAAAAGGTGAATATGGTAATAGCTATAAAGCACTAATCAATGATTTAAATATAATATTGTTTAATAAAAAAATAAATATAGATACAGATTTATCAGGTGTCAGTTTTAAATTAGATAAAGATGGTTTAGAACTATATCCCGAAGACCTCAGTCATGGCGAGTTGAAAAGATTGAGCATTTATATATGGATAAAGTACCATAATATAGAAAATGCAATTGTGCTAATGGATGAAATTGAAATAGCATTTCATCCAGATTGGCAATATCAAATAATTGCAGACCTCAACCAATGGTCATCAAGTAATCAATATATTCTGGCAACTCACTCATACGAGTTATGTCAAGCTCTTACACCTGCTCACGTTAAGGAACTAGAACCAAAACTTTTAAAGCAAGAAGCTAAAAATTAAATATGAGTCTTAAGCCGGAACAACTAATACAACATTGTGAAATAATCATTAGCTCTCGTAGAATTAAAAATAAGATCGTTGTACTATGCGAAGGCGAAGGTGGTATCTGGGAAACCAAAGGCAGACCATCACCTCAGTCATATAGCAAGATGGAACAGATGCCAGATGCTAACTTTTACAAGGCGTGTGTTCCAAAATTATGGAGTCAATATCGACCAGAGTTTTTTAACTGCGGAGATCGTAAAGATGTATTAGATACATATTTTACTCTTTCAAAATTGCATGATGAAAATAAGGATAACTCTTATTTAAGTTTAGAAAAACTTTTTGCAATTGTAGATGTTGATCTACAAACACAAAATATAACAAAAGAATATAATTATAGTTTTTCAGATACAGAAGCAATTTTCTGTGATCTTTATACAAAACTCAATATAAATGAAGAAAATGCAAAACAGCATCGTATATGGGTTACGGGTCTAATACATAAAGAAGCATATTTTATCATACCTGAACTACAACCAATATTTGATACTTTTTCTACACTTTATAATAGTAATTCTCTAGTACTTAGAGATATTTATCTGACTATGGCAGATGCTATCATTACTGATTCTGATTTAAAAAGTAATTTATCAAAAGTATCTAATCGCATTAGTCATTGCTCTGGGTTAGATTGTAGTGCAATAGATAAATTGAGAGATTCATGGAAAGAACAGTTTGAAAATGCTCAAAATCATACGCAAAAAAATGAGTTAATTTTAGCTTTATTGACACTCAAAAATGCTAAGTATTATTGGAACCAAATTCAACCACCAAGTGACTGGACTTCTTCAGTTCAGACATTTAAAGATCAACTCTTGTTAGAAATAGGAAGATTTTATTCAGAACAAAGTAATGATACTAAATATCATATTCCTTGCTTTTTTAAAATCTTAAGACAATTTGCTTAATAGCTCTAACAGATAAATTATTTTAGTTCTTCTAATTTAGTTCTTCTAATTGCGTCTATAAATTATTCCTCAGAATTACTTATTTCTTCTTCCCCATCATCAGGTAAATCAGTTTTTGGCTCAAATTTTTCTTGTCCATAATTAGCCAAAGTCACCCCTTCTTCTAAATATACAGCAGAGTATTTACTCAACCCGATACGCTGTGCAGAGTAAATTCCAGAATGACCTGAAAATAAATAGCTTACTACACAGCCAATAGCAATAAATACCCCCGATTCCAAACCAAATAGTTCAATTCCCATTAAGGTGGATGCCAAAGGTGTATTTGCTGCACCCGCAAATACACCCACAAATCCCATTCCTGCTAACAGTGGTGCAGGTAATGCCAAAAGCAACGACAAGGCATTACCTAAAGTTGCACCAATAAAAAACAAAGGGGTTACTTCCCCGCCCTTAAAACCTGCTCCTAGAGTTAGAGCAGTCAGACCCAATTTTGCTGCAAAATCCCAAGGAGGTAGCTGAGTGTGGAAGGAATCAACGATAGTAGGAATACCAAGCCCAATGTACTTAGTTGTTCCACTCAAACCAACAATTGCTGCTATTATCACACCGCCTATTAAAGGACGCATTGGAGGATAAGATATCTTTGCTTTAAATAAGTAACTGATTTTGTGAGTTACTTTAGCAAAAAATCTTGCGACTATTCCAAAGATTGCACCTGCAATAATGGCAGAAATCAACCCCCAAATTGTGAGCGTCGGTACGGACGGAGCGTGTCGGTATGCGGTATGATGCAAACCCAATAGTAAGGTGACTTGATTTCCAACGATCGCAGCAATTAAAGAAGGAAAAAGGGCATCATAATTAATTTTACCAATCGCTAAAACTTCTAGACCAAATACTGTTCCAGCTAAGGGAGTACCGAAAACTGAAGCGAATCCTCCACTTATACCTGCCGTTAACAAAATCCGCCGATTGGCTCCTTGAAAATGTAATATGTTAGTCAACTGGTCTGCCAAAGAAGCACCCATTTGTAATGCTGTACCTTCACGACCGGCTGAACCACCAAATAGATGGGTGAGGTCTGTTCCTAGTAAAACAAGAGGAGCCATGCGGAAGGGAATAATATTTTTTGGGTTATGAATTTCTTCAAGTAAAAGGTTATTTCCGGCTTCTACAGTCCGACCGAATTTATGATAAATCCAACCACTCAAGAAGCCACCAAGTGGTAGCAAGGCGATGATCCACCGATGCGATTCTCGCCAATCAGTTGCCCATTCCAATGATGCTAAAAGAGCCGCAGAAGCCGTTCCAGCAAGAATGCCAACCACAATGGAAATAGGCAACCACTTAATCAGGTGGGGTAATGCAATAAATGGTTCAAATTGACGAAAGTGTTTCATCCCATGACTCCTGGAGGTGCGATTTGTAGAGTTACACTTTCTACAGGGGAGTCAGGTAATGCATTTAGCCAAGCCCTACTCTCCCGCAGTCAGCGAGGAAAGTAGGAGCCATCAGCCTTCCAGTTATTAATTTAACCTGTACTGGAAAGGCGGTTTTGGCGAGCTCCATCGCCATTGATTTGACTTTAAATTAAGGATACCATTTTTGCTTTTGGTCGAATTTAATATTTGTTTCTTAAAGATTGGGCGTACTCTACCTATAGCAATCGGTAGCTCTGCTTTATCTCCCCTCTTCGTGAGTTAAGAGAGGGGTTGCGGGTCAGGTCGCTATAAAGAATTTATTCCTATAGATAGATGCGTTTTTAATATCTATAAGGCTTAATTTTATTACTAATAGATAAGTATCAAAAACAACTAAGTTAGTCTTTATAAAAGTTAAGTGGGAAACCCGTACTTATCTGATAGGTTTTCTGTACTATATATCTAAATTTAGGTGGATACAATCAAACTGTAGCTGAAGTAATGCTGTTTTCTCAAAAATTTACACAGCATTAGCAGGAGAGCAAGAATATGACAAATCAATTGAAAACGGCTGCTTTGCTAGCGGCGCTAAGTGGTCTTTTAATCGCAATTAGTTACTGGATAATTGGCGGTTCTAGTGGGTTGATTATCGGAATTGGCTTGGCAGCAGTAACAAACCTGTTTTCGTGGTATCAATCAGATAAGATTGCCCTGGCAGTATATGGCGCCCAGCCTGTGAGTGAAAGGGAAGCACCAGGACTTTATCGGATGGTGCAGAGGTTAAGCGATCGCGCTAACATTCCTATGCCTAAAGTTTACATTGTCCCTAGCCCAGGTGCTAACGCCTTCGCTACAGGGCGCGATCCTGAACACGCTGCTGTGGCTGTCACTGAAGGGATTTTGAATATATTACCAGAGGACGAACTCGAAGGCGTTATCGCCCACGAACTCACTCACATTATTAATCGTGATACCCTCACACAAGCCGTTGCTGCTACTGTTGCTGGTGCTATCTCATTCTTAGCGCAAATGGTTAGTTACAGCCTATGGTTTGGCGGTGGTTCACGGGATGATAATAGAGGTGGAAATCCTTTGGGAGTTTTGTTAACAGTAATGCTTGCGCCGGTGGCTGCGACAATTATTCAGCTAGCAATTTCGCGCACACGAGAATTCTCGGCTGATGCCGGTTCTGCTAGATTAACTGGTAATCCCCGCGCCTTAGCCAGAGCGCTGCAACGCTTAGAAGCCTCAGCAAAGCAGATGCCTTTAAATGCCAATCCAGCTTATGAGCCGTTATTAATTATCAATTCTATCTCTGGACAGTTTCTGGGTAACTTGTTTTCCAGTCACCCTGCTACAGAAGTGCGAGTTGCAGCATTGCTGAAATTAGAGCAACAACTGCCAACAAAAGCTTATTAATTTGTCATTTGTCATTTGTCATTTGTGAAATTAACAATGACTAATGATTACCAGTATAGGGTGCAGTTTTCATCTGAAAGTAAGCTTTGTAATTAAGGATGTTTTAACTATGACTGCTAAGAAGATTGAATCGTTTAAACCCACAGTAATTGAATCTAATAAATCAATAGTAATTGTCGGAATTAATTCTCAAACCGACGAATTAGTAGAAATCGAATTGGCTGGCGAAAGTGATGAAGTGAAGCGAGAAACCAAAGCGCTGATTGAGGCGCTAAAAATACGCGCTCAATCTGAGTCAGCAGGTACTCTCACCCGTGAAACCTATTTGAAAGCTGTGCGTCAAGCACGGGAATTAATTGAAGGCAGAAAATTGATGGAACGCGATCGCTTAGAAGACTCTTGGGCAATAATTCAGGACGAAGCTGAGAGAAACTGGCACTTAATGATGAAAGATGTCGTAGACTTTAGTTTTCGCCTGCAAAAGGCGGCGATCGCTGCTTGGGAAACCTTCAATAACCCTTACTCTCGTTAAATAGGGTGATCCGTGCGATCTAGAGAGAAATTTAAAAGAGCGGTTAGAAACCGCGTCTACACAGGTAAGACCCGCTCCCATAAATAGAATTTAGTTGCTCTGTCTGGCGCGGCTATCTTGGTCAATACCTTGCAATGCCAATGCATCGGCTTGCAATGTTAATGCGTCGGCTTGCAATGTCAATGCATGGCCTTGCAATGCTAATGCATCGGCTTACAATCTTAATGCGTCGGGTTAAAATGCCAATGCGTCAGCTTGCATTAAATAACGCTACGCTTTTATGCAACTTTGGCGCACAGCGATCGCTACTTGAAAGCAGGGGCTTGCGCTCTATGATTTTCGGTGACAGATAAGATAAAGAATTGACACTCCCCGCGATAAATCGACGGGGATTCTTGGTTCAATGAGACCACTTAAAACGTGGTTCCTTGCGTTACCTAGCCCAGAGGTGGGACTCTCCCCAGGCGTTAACTTTGGGTATGCCCTACCCTAGTTGCATTTCTGCAAGTCCTGTTTAGTTTGAAACAAATAGTTCCAAAAATCTGAGTCGTCTAGCTCCTATAAATCTTTTACCTACTGCTAGGAGGAAACTAGAACATTGCAGTAGAACCGCATAGATGAGCCACTGCGTTGCGGGGGTTTTCCCCGTTGTAGCAAGTGGCGTTTAATTGTCAAGGTTCAGTGCTTTGTCTTTCGACAGCTAGGTTTTTTAAGTGGTTGATTACCTTTCCACTATCATTAGTATAGTGTATTGGTACACTAATTAATTGAAAGAAAGCCGTCGTAGAACGACGGGGCTTTAAACCCAATTTTTCGGTAACATAGCTCCTCACACAAGTAGCAATGACTTCAACCCTGCGGAAATTTTCTCGTCTTAATACCCCAACCCTGCATCAGTTGCCCAATGGTTTGACAATCATTGCAGAGCAGATGCCAGTTGAAGCTGTAAACCTCAACGTATGGATTAAAGTTGGTTCAGCAGTCGAATCTGATGCCATTAACGGCATGGCTCACTTTTTAGAGCATATGATTTTTAAAGGAACAGAACGACTGGCTAGCGGCGAGTTTGAACGTCGAATTGAAGAACGGGGTGCTGTTACCAATGCCGCGACTAGCCAAGACTATACACATTACTATATAACCACTGCGCCCAAAGATTTTGCCGAGCTTGCTCCACTACAAATAGATGTAGTATCTAATGCTAGTATTCCTGATGATGCTTTTGAACGTGAACGATTAGTAGTTTTAGAAGAAATTAGGCGTTCAGAGGATAATCCCCAACGGCGTACATTTAGACGCGCGATGGAGACCGCCTTTGATGAGTTACCTTATCGCCGTGCGGTATTGGGGCCAGAATCAGTGATTGCCGAACTTAAACCCCAGCAGATGCGAGATTTTCATACTAATTGGTATCAACCCCGGTCAATTACTGCTGTAGCTGTGGGCAACTTGCCTGTAGAAGAATTAATTGCAACCGTTGCTGAAGGATTTACAAAACTCAGTACAGACGCGATTAATCGCGTCTCTGCCCACTCCCCAGTACAGACGCGATTAATCGCGTCTCTGCCTACTGAATCAGCATTTACAGAAATTGTCCGTCGAGAATTTAGAGATGAAAGTCTCCAGCAAGCAAGGCTAGTGATGGTTTGGCGAGTTCCAGGAATGACGCAGTTAGATCGCACCTATGGACTGGATGTTTTAGCAGGAATTTTGGGACATGGACGGACATCAAGACTGGTGAGGGATTTACGAGAAGAACGGGGATTAGTTTCTTCAATTTCTGTGAGCAACATGAGCAATCAGTTGCAAGGGACATTTTATATTTCAGCTAAATGTGCAGTGGAAAATTTAGCACAAGTAGAGGATGCGATCGCACAACATATTCGCCAAGTCCAAACCGAGTTGGTAACAGAATCAGAAATTGCCCGTGTGGGGCGGCGAGTAGCGAACAGATTTGTTTTTGGTAATGAAACACCAAGCGATCGCGCTAATTTGTATGGCTATTATCAGTCTTTAGTGGGAGATTTGGAACCCGCCTTTAACTACCCAGCGATCATTCACAGCCAAGATGCAACTGACTTG
Source organism: Nostoc sp. NOS(2021) (assembly GCF_017115025.1). Classification (GTDB taxonomy): domain Bacteria; phylum Cyanobacteriota; class Cyanobacteriia; order Cyanobacteriales; family Nostocaceae; genus Nostoc. Next base: position 9,290 of record NZ_JABXKM010000158.1, read on the forward strand.
ATGCAAGCTGCCAAAGAGTATCTTTCCCCAGATGCTTATGGTGTAGTTGTCGTCAAGCCATGAACTACTCACACTCACTGCAAGCGGTGAGTGTGAGCTTCCCAATTCATCGACTAGCTACGGTTACGATCAGCTCAATCGCTGTTTTAGCACCTCACATTTTCGCGTTGCTCCCGTCCAAGCTACCTTTTAAGCTAAAGGCTCATGTATGGGTCATTTTGCTAGTTTTGCCAAAATTTTTGTAGGCTCTTAATTTGACGAAGGTATTGAATATATTAAGATATACAGATTTTTGACAAATGAGGAAAATATGTTTCAGCTTCAGACGACCGAGCTAAAAGACTTTCAAAACTGGAAACAATCAAATAGTCAAAAGTTTTTTTCGCTATATGAATATACTAATGGTGTTATACAAGTTAATGAACTATCTTCTGATATCTGTATCGCTTTTTTAAGGCTCATTTATCCACCTTTTCTTTGTTTCAATGAATGTATTTTCCTTGCAGATGAATATCACCAAGATAAATTAGATAAACTGGTTTGCCAGGGGTATAAATTAAAAGAGTTAGAGTATTGGATGAATCTACTAAATTTAGATTGCTACTTCAGAACAGATAAAGAAGATTTTTCTCTAACAAAGTGCTTATTTTTTGCTCACGAATTGAAAAAAATTTGGATGCAAAAACTATCTGGAGATTTTCCTACAAGGAAATTTGATGTTTCCTGTATTCAAGATGTCGATCCTGATACTCAGGCAGAGGAAGTTTACATCACTTTATGTCAGGTTGAGTGATGATATATTAGTACAAGCAAGAGTTTTAACTCTCATCTTTCTGAAGGCTAGGATTACTGGCTTCAAGGCGAGTCTGACTTACCAGAGTTTTTTAACGATTGGGAAGTAGAGTGGAATTGATTTTACTTTGATAATTTATGTCTGAGAAATTAAGAGATATTCTGAAGCAACACCAAAATTTAAAAACTCTAAACACTCTTTTATCTAGTTCTAGTTCCATAATGTTTATCGAGCATCTAGCAGATTCTGAATCTCCATCCCCTACGGCTCTCTGGAAAATGATTGTAGGTTTTGATATTAATCCTACCCAAAAAATACCTGAAACTGTACCTTTAAGTGAGGTAAATGCGTGGTTTCAAGAAAGACTCTGGGATCGGAATTTTAGTAAAGAAATTTATATATCAATTGGAGGATTAAGTGGCTTGTCTTGGGCTAAGATAAAGATATTATCTGAAGAAAATTGGCTATTGCAGATTTGGGAACACGGAAATCACGAAATCATTGTTTTAAACGATCAAAAGAATAAAGCAATTTGTCTTTTATCAGAAGAATATTTTTGGAAAATGTATATATTATCAATTTAGAAAAAATGCCAGCAATTCTTATCAAATTAGTTTCTCTATGATGCCTATAATATTCTGTAGGTTGGGTAGAGCGAAGCAAAAGCCAACATTAATATTATTTGCCAACAACAGATATTTTACGACACCATTAACTACAGCACGGCAATATGATACACGCGATCGCTTAACCCAAGTGACGACGAAGAATGTCAATAACTCCATTACACTATGGAAAATTAAAGCTTGATCCAGATAGTCAATATCATCTAATTCCAAGAACAGTTCCCTCAAAATGATTCAAGAATGGTATGAAGTATGGGTTGATGAATCAATAAAAATTCCATATGTTTTGTTTCTTTGCCCTGACCCAAGCAATCCTGAAGGAATGTTAATTATCGATCCAAAACAAAATAATCAAGTCATCCAGAGACTGCCTGACTATAATACAGCAGTGTCGTGGTTGACAGAAGATGAGTATACTCGTGTTGATGGGAGGATGGAGATTGAATAAAATTAGCACTATCGCCCATCGCGTAGATCCCATATTCTACACTTCATTTAAACAAAGTTTGCTAACAGTTCTGTTGAATCACGGCAATATGATACACGCGATCGCTTAACCCAAGTGACAACGAAGAATGTCACGGGTACAATATTCTCTGACTTTAAATATACCCTTGATGCAGTAGGCAACCTCCTACTCCCCAATTTAATCATGTGGACTCAAATCGATGCTCATATTAGCCAGGTGACGGGCGAAAAATTTCAGAGTCAGCAACGGCGATCGGTTGGTGGCGGGTGCATCAACCAAGGTTATGCTGTTTCCAATCCTCAGATCACCTACTTTGTCAAGATTAACCAAGCATCCCAAGTTGCGATGTTTGAGGCTGAGGCATTGGGTTTAAAGGAAATGCTAGCAACAGCTAGTATTCGCCTCCCAAAACCTATTTGTTGGGGTGTAGCGGGGAATTCTAGCTACATCGTGCTGGAATGGTTAGAACTTGGTAGCGGTAACAGCAATTCATGGGAAGAGATGGGGCGCAAGTTGGCGGCGATGCATAAAGCTAGCAGTAGCCAAGGTTTTGGTTGGAAAATTAACAATACTATTGGTTCAACGCCCCAAATCAATACTTGGACAGCAGACTGGGTAGAATTTTATATTAAACATCGCCTGGGTTATCAATTTCAGTTAGCAAGGCGACGGGGAGGAAATTTTCCCCAGCAAGAAAAATTACTCGCAGCTATCCCGGAACTCTTGGCGCATCAGGTGCAACCTTCCTTAGTACATGGCGACTTATGGGGCGGAAATGCTGGGTGTACTGCGTCAGGAGAACCCGTAATTTTTGATCCAGCAACTTATTTTGGCGATCGCGAAGTTGATATTGCCATGACAGAATTGTTTGGTGGGTTTCCCGCAGCGTTTTACAAAGGTTATAACAAAGTCTTTCCTTTAGATGCAGGCTATGAGCAGAGAAAAACCCTCTATAACCTGTATCACATTTTGAATCACTTCAATTTATTTGGCGGCGGTTATGATTCCCAGGCGAACCGGATGATTAGCCAGATTTTACACTAAGTACAGCATTTGATTAATTTATAGCGAATTCTTTGCGTAGCTTTGCGTTTAAATTTCAACCCTCAATTCGTCACAATTTGATTCACCATCACCGCCAATGCCAGCATACCCAAAATCGTCATTAATCCCGCAGGCATAAACTTGCGTGTTTTAGCCAGTCGAAATGCAAAGAAGACTACTAAAACACTAGTAACTAACACGGCTAAAATCGAACCCCAGGTTTGTCCTTGGAGTTGAAAGTAAGCCGCAAGTATTAGTAAGAAACCGCTAATGCTACCACTTAAGAGTGAAACCCTACTTTTAGCTTGAATGTAGCCAATAATGCCACCAACAACTGCTAAGATGCCGTAGGCAAAAGCAAAAATTATACTTAAATTCATTGTTAAAACCTATGTAGATTTTGACTTTACTGCCAGGTCAGCAGACAATTTACCATAGCTATTTAGCTATACCACACAGTTGATTGATGGATAATCAAGCGATGCCAATGCCAAGTACTTCCTCATATACAAAAGTTCAATATCTCCAGCGTCAAGCAGCCTCACTTTTACTGTACCAATCTGTTCTGCAAAGTGAAGTGGGGATGGCATTTCTGGAACTGTTGCAAGCTATACGTTACACTGAGTCCGATGCACGGGGTTGTCTCCAAGCCTACGGCAGTTACTTCCACGCTTTGGCTGCTAGAAATCAAAACTGGGAAGACTATTTAATTACTCAACTTCTCTTCTCTGAAAATCCTTTTACAAGGGTGGCCCAAATGCGAGAATTTGAAGATTTACCCCCAGCTTTAGTAGCAGCAGTTCAGCATGATTTACAAATATTGCAAAGTCTCTATGAATGTAGCAGCGCTTCTTTGAGTGAGTGGATACAAGGCGTTGCTCATCTGCCGATTTCACCAGTAGTGTGGTATAAAGAGCAAGAATTGGTAGGAGTAGAGACAAAGTTCGCTACATATCTACAAGAGTTAGACAATTGGGGTGATGCTGTAGAAGAGTTAGCAGCTTATTATCGGCAATATGGCTCTGGTTTATTTGCAGAATATCGCGCTTTACGCTGGCAAGCTGGACAGTTTATTGGTATTCGGTATTCTGACCCGATTAAGCTGAGTGCGCTTGTCGGTTACGAGTCTCAAAGAGATGCTTTGCTAAAAAATACAGAGTTTTTATTATCAGGAGAAATGGCACTCCATGTATTACTTTATGGTAGTCGCGGTTCTGGCAAATCTTCTTTAGTGAAATCTTTGTTGAATGAATATAGCAATCGCAGCCTCCGCTTGTTGGAAGTAGCAAAATCTGATTTAAAAGACTTACCAGAAATTGTGGAACATTTACGGGGTGTGTCACAAAAATTTATCATCTTTGTCGATGACCTTTCCTTTGAAGAAGATGATGATGCCTTCAAAGCACTCAAGGTAGTTTTAGAAGGTAATTTAACCGCGCGGCCTCAAAATGTAGTTGTGTATGCTACTTCTAATCGCCGCCACCTGATTCGGGAGTTTTTTGTGGATAGACCTGCCCCCAAGGATAACGAGGAAATCCATGCCTGGGATACGATGCAGGAGAAGCTTTCGTTTAGCGATCGCTTTGGTTTGACCTTGACCTTTGAACCAGCCAATCAGAAAACTTATTTAAAGATTGTACAACATCTAGCCGCCCAAGCTGAAATTAATATTACCCAAGAAGATTTGGAATTTCAAGCGTTACAGTGGGCAACTCGCCACAATGGTCGTTCTGGACGCACAGCACGGCAGTTTATTGATTTCTTAAAAGCAGATTTAACACTTTCTCATGCCAATGAAAACACATCCAACACCGAACATTAAGTATTTTCCTATGTGCATTTTAATTAGGAATTACGAACTTGTTCTGAGCGCAGTCGAAGTATTACGAACTACGAATTACGATGAGAGCTACTTATTCTGATAATTTAACTCCGGTAAAAAGCAGCAATATGCAATCAGTAATGATCAGCAATCGATTGATATTAGGGATAGTTGCCTTTAGTGTGAGTTTTGGCCTTAGCCTTGTCCCAAACTGGGATTTTAATAAAGCCTTTCTCACAGGTATAATTACTGCCGTTACTATCTACGCCGCAGCATTATTTGTAGATAAGCGACGCCGAAATTATGAAATGTTTGTTTTAGGTTCTCTCCGCAAACGAATTAAAGATATGGAGGGATTGAAAGCTCGTGTTGTCAGAGAAATAAATCAAATCGAAGAACATCATAATTTATTATATAGTGAGTCACAGCAACTGCAAAATCAAGTAACAGAAAGCCGTAACCAAAGGGATAATCTACATCGAGAGTTAAGAACATTTGCCGGACAAAAAAAGCAGTTAGAAACCGAAATTATTAGCCTGCAAACTGAAATTAATAACTTGCAGAAAAATCAAGTAGAATTGAACAATACTTTTTCTGTTCTTACAGCCGAGAAGCGCCGTCTAGAGTCGAATTGTAATGTATCTCGCACTGAAATCACCCTGTTTCAAAGTCAAATTTCCGAACTCCAGCACGAGAAACAAGAAGTTGAAAGCAATTTAAGTCTTTTAGGCAGACTCAAACCCCAATTAGAAGAAAAACTATACGAACTGCGAATTGCAATTCAAGAGCTAGAAGTTGAGACAAACCAAAAAAATCAATTGCTTGTAGCGACAAAAACCGAAAGAGAAAATATCCAAACTATCCTGAATTCTTCACAAATCCAACTAGCAGAAAACAAAGCAGAATTACAGCAGTTACAAGGGCAAATTTCATTATTGCAAGAAGAACGAGACTCATTGCAAAATCAAGTATGGGAATTACTTCAACAAATAGAAACGTTCAATACAGAGCCTTTGTCTGATAATTCCCAAGAAGATGATATGGAATTATTTCCTTTTTCTGAAATGATTGAATCTTCAGCAATCATAGAGACATCGGAAGTTAACATATCGGAGAATATACCCCACGAGTGGACTAAGTTTCTAGAAAATATCCCAGGATATGAGTTGCAAGTATTAAAAGCTATAGTCGAACAAGAGAATCCCAAGGCTGCTATTAAAAAAATTGCCGAAGCAAATATCACTATGCCAAACCTATTAATCGATTCTATAAATGAACGGGCAAATGATATTATTGGTGAATTAATAATTAATTCAGATTCGGAAAGTCCAAAAGTTGATCAGGAGCATATAACGTATGTCAAAAAAATAATTGCAATCTATGAAGACCTCATGGCTAGACATGCTTCGTCAAATTAAATTATTATTGCTGTCGTCGGATTAGTAGTAAGGTGAATATATACCTTGCCTACTTGCTGCCTGCTTATGCGTTTAGAATAAAGTGAAGTGTAATACATGGCAAAGCTCAAAATCTCGAAAAAAATCTCCACTGCTTTAATCAATTCCCTTGGTGCGGGAGTAGTACCAAGAGTGGGAGTTGAATATATAGCAGTAGGTCGAGAAAAAGAACTCAAAAGCCTATTACAAAATCTCGATGATATTGCAGAAGGTGTAGCAGCATTTCGCTTCGTAATTGGTAACTACGGTTCCGGGAAAAGTTTTTTATTGCAACTAATTCGCAACCGGGCGATGGAACAAGGTTTTGTAGTAGCTGATGCTGATTTATCCCCTGAACGCCGATTAGCTGGAAGCAACAATGAAGGTGTAGCCACTTATCGAGAATTAATGAGCCACCTAGCTACAAAAACTCGTCCTGATGGTGGTGCTTTAGTCTCGATTTTAGAAGGATGGATTAATAAAATTCAACAAGAAGTGGTTAAAGAAACTGAAATGCGTCCGAATGAGGATGGTTTTGATGACCAAGTTGAATCGAAAATTAGGGAAGTAGTTCAGTATATTGAAGACTTAGTTCACGGTTTTGATTTTGGTAGTGTGATTATCGCTTATTGGCGTGGCTACCGATTGGATGATGATAATTTAAAAAATGCGGCAATGCGCTGGTTACGTGGAGAATTTACTACTAAAGTTGAGGCGAAAGCAGCTTTAGGAGTGCGCGTCATTATTGATGATGATAGTTGGTATGACTACATCAAACTATTTGCGAAATTTGTCGCTGAAATTGGCTATAAAGGACTGTTAATTTTAGTTGATGAAGCTGTACATTTATATCAAATATCTACTACGGTTACGCGGGAAAAGAATTATAATCGACTCCTCGCAATGTTTAACGACACCATGCAGTGCAAAGCTGAACATCTTGGGATTGTCGTTGGTGGAACAACTAAGTTTTTAGAAGACCCCAAACGGGGACTTTTTGCAGACCAAGCTTGGCAAAGACGTACAAAAGAAAGTCGTTTTGTTACACAAGCGAATGTTCAGGAATATTTGGGGCCAGTGATTCGGCTAAATCCCTTGAGTGAAGCAGAAATCTTGATGCTTCTGCAACGTTTAGCTGAGATTCATGCACTCAATTTTGGCTATGAACAGACTTTGACAAATGGTGAGTTGAAGGAGTTTGTGCAAGAAGTTATTAATCGCTTGGGTGCAGAAGCATTGCTGACACCAGGGGAAATTGTGCGAGATTTTATGAGTGTGCTGAATATTCTTCACCAAAATCCAGGAATTGCGTTTGGTGAATTAATTCATGGCTCTAAATTTAAACCTACTGCTATGGGTGGAGATGCAGATGTGGATGAGGATGGCGCAGCAGAATTTAGTTTGTGATTGATGTAGACACTGAACCATAAACGATTTTTTCCAACGTAATATACCGACAAAGGTACTAGGTTATATGCGTTAACGTTACTTACAAAATTCACTCTTTAGTAATAGGCAAGCCTAGCCAATCGCTAAGTTCATAAGCTAACCAGTCAAGTTCTGGTGTAGTAATATTAAAAGAACGTGTTAAATCTGTAAAAATTTAAACCTTTTTCCGTCCATTCCATATTATTAAGTAAGGTTGATTAAACATATTCTTAGTTTTTTCTATTTTATTAATATGTTTTCTTAATAATGACATCTCAATTTTAAAATTAATCCCAAAACAATAATAAATTGATAAAATCTTATGTGAATCAATAGAAATATTTCGTTCACCAAATAGGCACAAAACAGAACGAATGAATGCGGTAATAAAACAACCAAAAATTATTCCTAATCCAATGTATACGAGTCCATTTAAACTTTTAAAATTTCTGATGATATCCAAAGTCGTGGTACACAAGAGTAAATTTATCCAACTAGTAGATAAATTCATCGCAAACGCCAATGAAGATAAACCTACACCTGGAATAATGATTTGGGTTCTTGCGTACATAGCGTGCTAAAATATTAATATTTATCGGAATATTTTTGAGTAAAGCTAATTATGAAAAGAATAATGACCCAACTCTTAAAT
>NZ_JABXKM010000279.1 GCF_017115025.1 Nostoc sp. NOS(2021)
CCAAAGCTTGTGCCGCACTGGAACGAACTTCAGCCTCAACCCTTTTATCTTTGAGGATGTCAGCGATGTCTTTGACGTAGGGTGTGGTTGCTGTTCCCAAATTACCCAAAGCTTGTGCCGCACTGGAACGAACTTCAGCCTCAACCCTTTTATCTTTGAGAAGATTGGCAGCAATTTGGGCAATATCTCCTAATTCCTTCTCTAAAGATTTTAAATTTTTCACTTTATATTCACCTAATTTATCCAAAGCCAACGTCTTCACCTTGGGATAGTCATCATTAAGGGCTGCCATAATACCCTGAATCTGCCATAATTCTGGCTTTAGCTTTGGTTCTTCTTCAGCGTTTACCCAATTAAGTGAAAAGACAACAGTCAGTAAACAAGTAAAAAGAAACAGGAAAACGCGAGATAACCTGCGACGCTTGCAGAAATTGTTGGGCATGATGGGGAGACAGAACAAAAGGCTCTGAGGTAACGTTGAGGCGAGTCGTTGTCTCCAGTGATGTGAAGTCATACCCAGAAATACCGCAACTATTTATAGTTTATTAGTGTAGCAGCGATCGCCCGCAGCCTAGAATTTGTCAGATATGGTGCGATCGCTTTTAGTCAGCAAGGTGTTAAATAGATGAATGCGATCGCTGTTCTCTGATCAACAACAAATAGCAATTCCAAATTTAAAAGTTTAGGATGAGTCAGTCGTTGGAGAGAGTACTGAGTCATTAAGAGGATGTTTGAAAAGTATTGGGCGAATAGAATTCGCTCCCTAGTGGCAAGGCTAAATTTGTGCAATTTACGATTCCTATCTCTGCATAATATAGATGAAAAAATATAATTTTCATCTATCAAAAGTATGAGATATAAATATAGCAATTTTTTATATCTAAAGAAATCAAATACAAATAAAGTATACTTCTGGCAGAAGATGTAAATAAAGATTAGACATAGTAAATTAAAATCAATATTAATCAAAGTTTATAAACAATTCAGGCAAGTGTGCTATACACGAACTTGGAACAGGGTAAAACTTTGTTAAAATCAGCAACACACAAACTATGAACTCTACCACCGAAAAACGTATTGCCTTGATTTCCGTTCACGGAGACCCGGCGATTGAAATAGGGAAAGAAGAAGCAGGGGGACAAAATGTTTATGTGCGCTACGTGGGTGAAGCACTAGCGCGGCTAGGATGGCAAGTTGATATGTTTACTCGCAAGGTGAGTCTGGAGCAAGACTCGATTGTTGAACACAGCGACAATTGTCGAACTATTCGTTTAAAAGCTGGTTGTCTTGAGTTTGTGCCACGAGATGAGATTTTTGAATATCTGCCAGAATTTGTGGATAATTTCCGTAAATTTCAAGTAGAAAATGACATTACATACCAGTTAGTTCACACTAACTATTGGCTCTCTAGTTGGGTGGGGATGGAGTTAAATAAAATCCAAGAGAGTAAACAGGTTCATACCTACCATTCATTAGGAGCAGTCAAGTACAACACTATAGAAAAAGAAAATATTCCTCTGATTGCTAGTGTGCGATTAGCAGTGGAAAAAGAGGTATTGGAAATAGCAGAGCGGATTGTGGCGACAAGTCCGCAAGAAAAGGAACATATGCGATCGCTAGTTTCCACTAAAGGCAATATCGATATCATTCCCTGTGGTACAGATATTCAGCGGTTTGGTTCGATTGCACGAGAAGCAGCCAGAGATGAATTGGGTATTGACAAAGAAGCGAAAGTTGTATTATATGTAGGACGTTTTGACCCACGCAAAGGTATAGAAACCTTGGTGCGTGCAGTAAACGAGTCTGGGCTACGAGACTCCAACAATCTCCAGCTAATTATTGGTGGTGGTAGTACTCCAGGTAACAGCGACGGCATAGAACGCGATCGCATTGAGCAAATCGTCAACGAATTGGGGATGAGTGACTTTACCACTTTTGCCGGTCGTTTGAGTCAAGATGTTTTGCCGACTTATTACGCAGCTGCCGATGTTTGCGTTGTTCCCAGTCACTACGAACCCTTTGGACTCGTAGCGATCGAAGCGATGGCAAGCGGTACACCAGTTGTGGCTAGTGATGTCGGCGGACTTCAGTTTACTGTAGTTGATGAAGAAACTGGTTTATTAGCACCACCACAAGATGTAGATGCCTTTGCGTCTGCCATTGACCGAATTCTTTTAAATCCAGAGTGGCGAGACGAATTGGCTAAAGCCGGTAGAAAGCGCGTCGAAAATAAGTTTAGCTGGGATGGTGTAGCAAATCAACTGAGTGAACTTTACACCCAACTGTTGCAGCCACAACCACTAGCATCAACAGCAAAAGAACTAGTGCAGTCAACAGCCGAATTAGTGCAATCAACAGCAAAAGAACTAGTGCAGTCAACAGCCGAATTAGTGCAGTCAACACTAAAACAGCCTGTTTTGGTTGCTAAATAATTCTCTTGCGTAACAGATAATGGTGAGTGAGTAACTCGGAAATAAGCAATAATTTTCTTTTCCTAGATGCTCAGTCATCATTACTCAATCATTTATTCTAAATATTTCTCTAGGCTGAGTGTTTTACACTATTGGTTTAATTAGTGGAAATTACTTAGCCTATTTATTTATAAGTTGGTTAGCAAATTGGTATAACAGTTATTAATAGCAGTTATAAATTCACCAAGACTTCCTGCCGAATTGATGATGTTAGTAAGCATAAGTATAGCAGGGGACTGGGGACTGGGGACTGGGTTGAAAGTCTGTTTGTATATAGGTTTTATCATCAGTTAATGTCCTAACCTTCTTGTCCGTTGCTATATATCCCTCTATGAGATGAACTTATAACTACCGCTGTGATGTTATAATAATTACATGAACTGTTACAGCACTTACACGATACAATCTTGCTAATCAAATTAAAGCAGTTACAACTACTGATAGTAATTTGGGTTGAACTTTGGCAGCGATCGCTTGAGCTTGCAAAACTCGATAGCAAAAAAGTATAAAAAAAACTTCATATCTAAATACCTAACTCTATCTGATGATATATTTCTGCGTTTTTTTATTCGCAGCTATGATTAAACCAAGTAACCGCTATGATAGTTGAGGTCTGCTATGCTTTGACTAAACGAAAATAAAAGCATAGCGATCGCTACCATTTGAATGTTAATAAGTAATCGCTTTGCAACCAGTTGACTTTACCACTCTCACAGCTGCTTGTAGCGAAATCCGCGCTAACTGGCTACCATCACGCTTAGAACAGGTTTACCAGCGCGATCGCTACACTCTTGCTATGGCATTACGCACCCTCAAACAGCGAGATTGGCTAGAGATTTCTTGGCATCCTCAAGCTGCACATATTTGTATCGGCGATCCACCACCGCGATCGCCAGATACCTTTACCTTTAGCCAACAACTGATACACCAATTGGGTGGTTTGGCACTGGTGGCTATTGAAGCGATCGCACCTTGGGAGCGTGTGATTGATTTACAATTTGCCCGTCGTCCCGGAGAAAGCGCCCTGTATCATGTCTATGCAGAAATCATGGGCAAGTATAGCAACGTTATTCTCACCGATGCCAGCAATATAATTATCACCGCAGCCCATCAAGTCAGTCAGCAACAATCTAGTGTTCGTCCCATCCAAACCGGACAACCTTATGAAACACCACCAAAACTGACTGGAACTGTCCCCAGTTTGAGCGAATCCCAAGAACGTTGGCAAGAACGGGTAAGTTTAGTCCCAGGAGCAATCAAGCGGCAATTGCTGAAAAGTTATAGTGGCTTGAGTGCCGCATTACTGGAGTTAATGCTGCTAGAAGCAAATATCGCACCAGAAACATCCACCGATATTCTCAACCCTAACGATTGGCAACGGCTATTTGAGCGTTGGCAAGAATGGCTGCAAGCCTTGGATTCCAGCAAATTTCAACCCGCTTGGACAAAAGACGGCTACACCGTAATAGGTTGGGGTGCAGTTGAAAATGTCAAAGATATCCAGGAGTTACTCAACCGCTACTACAGTAACCAGATTAACGAACAGTTATTTTCCCAATTACGCCATCAGTTGAGTCAGAAATTAAATAATATTCTGGCGAAATTACGCAACAAGGCTCAAACCTTTAAGACGCGCTTGCAGCAATCAGATAAAGCCGATGAGTATCGGCAAAAAGCTGATTTATTGATGGCTCACTTGCAAAACTGGGAACCGGGGATGAAAGAAATTATCCTTTCTGATTTTGATACAAATTTGCCAGTAGCGATCGCTCTCCAACCAGATAAGAATGCCGTCCAAAATGCCCAAAGTCTTTACAAACAGCACCAAAAGCTGAAACGCGCTCGTGCTGCTGTGGAACCGCTACTTTTGGAAGTGCAGACAGAAATTGAGTATTTAGAACAAGTAGAAGCTGCGATATCTTTGATGGGCTACGCCTACGCTCAGATAGACACCTACCAAACAGCAGAAGATTTGCGAGCTTTAGAAGAAATCCGCGAAGAGTTGATTGGGCAAAAGTATCTGGAAGATCCAGAATACCGCAGCCGTAGCGCCAACGAAGCCCCCAGCACCAACTTTCATCGTTACCTTACCCCCAGCGGCTTTGAAGTATTAATCGGTCGTAATAATCGCCAGAATGATCAATTGACTTTTCGTGTAGCTGGGGATTATGACCTATGGTTTCACGCTCAAGAAATTCCAGGGAGCCATGTGCTACTACGTCTAGAACCGCGTGCTGTTGCAGAAGAAGCTGATTTGCAATTTGTAGCTAATCTTGCTGCATACTATAGTCGCGCCCGTCAGAGCGAGCAAGTACCAGTAGTTTATACTCAGCTAAAACACGTCTACAAACCCAAAGGAGCAAAACCCGGAATTGCAATTTACAAGCAGGAGACCATCCTCTGGGGAAAACCACAATTAACAATTCAAAATTCAAAATTCAAAATTCAAAATTGAGGGGATTGGGGATTGGGCATTGAAAAGAGGCAGAGGGGCAGGGGGCAGAGGGGAAAATTCTTCTCCCTTGCTCCCTGCTCCCTGCTCCCCTGCTTCTTCCCCAGTCCCGCTGCTCCCTCACGTATACCCTGCGATCTGCTGAATTATCCTGATAGATAGAGGCTTTTAAGCTTTATTCCTATCTTTTTTTGATGAATATTCCGGAAAAATCTGTGTTGGCTGTTACAATATTAATTGTTAAGAAAAGTTGCCCGTTGCATTTTGGGAACGCGCAATTGGGTTTTAACTCTCTTGAGAAGACAACGCAAAAAAAGATTTTCCAGACCAGCTGTGGGAGGCTGGTCTTTTTGTTGCTATAATCATTTAATAGCAGTGCTCTAAAAACTGGCTTAAACATATTTTTAACCACTCATACTTCGCACAGCCATACGTCTCGATTGCCACCCAACTATCCGCCCCACATATCACTGCACACACGGCAATGGTGATAATGTCAATTAATTTGTGACGCTTGGTGCGATCTATCCGTGGATGTTCCATCTGTGCAAAGTGGTCAGCAATCGTGATTTTCGGCTTGAGTTTCACGCTTCTTTGTCTTCATTCTACTTTGAGGATGAGAATATCATTTTTAGCGATCGCACGCAGCCAATGCTCCTGATGTTAACCTTTTTACATCGCTAAATCAGTACAAAGCGTTATCGTTTCCTCCTGATGCCCGCCAGACAAAATTTCTCACCTGACCCATCTTCTAGTTTCTCCGTACCATTTTGTCACAATTTAGATGCGTTTGCCCTGGCTTAGGTATCCCTTACCGCAAGCCATACGCAAATGTCTGCGACAACACTCTTCTGTGTTCATACTCTTTTCTTTGCAAAAGTATTGTATTTAGGATAAGTTTTTTTCCATAATCCTAAGAGTGCCAAAGCACTAAATTCCAATAAACCAAAACTCGGTTCAGGAACAGAGGTGAATTTAACATTGTCAATCAATAGTCCAGAATCAAAAGCGGTATCTCCCACATTTACAACTCCAATTCCTAAAGTATATGTTCCTGTGGTTGGTAACTTAAAGGAAAAAGTCTGAAATCCAGTCTCTTTAAAAAACTCTGTTAGGGAAGTTGTCGATGTGGCATTGCTCACATCAGCCAGTTCTAATAGGGAATTGATTGAACTGTCTGAAGAAGAACTGATTGAAACAAAAGAGAAATCTGAAAAATTAATTGGCGATAATACCTCATTGGTCAGAAAATTATAATCAAAACTTAAAATGTCTCCAGCTTTAGCTGTGAATATTTGTTGAATAGTAGAGCCTTTAGTAACTTGTCCTTTGCCAAAATTATTCAAGCTTCCAGTTTTTAATCCTAAGAATTTTTCTGTAATTGAATCATCAAATGTGGCCCCCCCAGTTGACAATAAAGCTTGCGAAGTTCCGTCAGTTGGCTCACTGTTAAATGTTGCGGTCTCAATACTGGTAGAGCCTAGTGTTGACCATCCGGTAAAATTGCCAGTTTCAAAACTACCGTTGACGAGTGTTGCATTAGTAGAAGAACTGGGAAAAATAAATGTTTTTAATGACAATGTATATGAACCAGATTCAAAGTGGTCACCGATAAGGTTAATGTCCCTCAAGCCAGACACAGCTAAGTTTAGGTTGCCAGTTGCGGGTATTTTTCCGGTTAGTATGGGTAGAACATTATTGTCAGATTGGTCATCGTTTGTTTCTAGGATCTTACCAAAATCATTCAGCCGTCCTAGAAGTGGATCAAATGACTGTGAATTTACCTCTACAGTAAATAAGTTTCCGGGATCAAAACTTGAGAATGTGTAAAAGTCAACGCTCTCACTCTCTAGCTGCCCGTCTACACTACTAACACCAGATGGTAGAATCTTTGTGTTAGCAAAAGAGTGATTAGTCTCGCTTTCAGATAGTGCATGAGCGGGTGCAGCTATAGCGATAAAACTAATAGCTAGCGTAGAGAGTACTTTCATAATATTCACCTTGAAATTAGATGGGTAATTTGTAATTCTTAATTCGTAATTACGATACTGCAAACGGTTTATTTACGCCGTGCTGTACTAGACTGACTTTCGAGCAAATAAGTAGGACGGCGTAAATAATTAAAGGTTTGTAGTAAGGACTTTAGTCCTCTGGTGCGTCCGCTATGCGAACAAAAAAGGGCTAGAGCCGCTTACTAAGCTAAAACACATCTAATTTGCATATTAAAATTTTCTCAATATCTTGTGGGGTGGGCCGAAAAGCCATTGGTGTCAACTTCAGGTGAAAGCCAGTCTAGAACAAGCTTTTAAAGATTGTCTCGTTTGTCTCGTTAAGAGTCTCCGACTGGGAATGCCTAATGCGAGGCTCCGCCTCAAGACTTGCGGCAGAGCCGCGATGAGGTGCATTTCCAGCCAGAGACTGGAAACGAGGTTTTAAAAGGGTTTTGGCTTAACTTGACACCAATGGCAAGATGCCCGCCCTGATTATGCAACTTGAATGCCGATTAGCTTACGAGCTTATTTCGTTTTTTTACATTACAAAACATATAGTTTGATTTATTCTCGCCAATTGACTTAATCAGAACTAAGATAACTTGGTATTAGAGATTGTCTCACTTGGGGGACAAGCTATAAATAATCAGACTGGAAGCATGACCCTACCCCACACCAAATATCTATTATCAACATATTCGTAGCTACAGCAATCCTAAATAGTTTATGAACAAAGCTCATTTATATCTTGAGGGTTCATATTATGTTCACAACTTATCTGGTATTACTGTAGTCATCCGCTGTCATAAACTTTTTCTATTAGGAATTACGCTGTTATTTCATAGGGCAACATCATTTCATTGTCCTCATGTCCAAGCATATGGCAGTGCCAGACGTAGGTTCCGATGAACGAATTACTGAATGGTAGATTCTCTGCTGCTTGAGCTCCAAATGGAACGATCAGACGGGTGACCTCATATGGATTGGCTAATACTGTATCCTTCCATCCGGCCTCGTTTGGCGCCGGCGGTCTTACCGGCCCGATCGCAAAGGGGGTAGGATCAGGTGGTGGGTAACCAGTTGGCACCGTCGGGCCACCCATTGCATGTTCTGTAATAACTGTACGAGGCCCCGTAGCAATGTATGCTTTTAAATACTTGGTCGCATTAATCTTTTGTCGGTTGAGGATCTGGAACGGAATTAGATGCAAGTGCATTGGGTGGGCGACAGGCTGAAGATTGATAATGTTCCACTGCTCCACGGTGTCAACTTTCGGCCGTTCCATCAATTCGGGGTTTTTGAATGTCTCATCCCAGTAGACATTGTTAAGTAGCAGCACAATTGGCCCCCTTGGCCCAGTTATCTCCACCAGCGTCAGAAACCGTTGCCGTATCGGCTTAACAGCTATCGGTTTTATCTGTGGTTTATACAGTCGCAGTATCTTGGGAACTGCCTTGGGAGCAGCAGCACCCGCATTCACTGTGAATTGCATGATTTCAGGCAGTTCGGGATTAAATATGATTGAGTTAGCCCTACCGAATGGATATGGTGAAATAGCGTCATTTTCCAAGATGATCTTGTCTCCTGGCAGACTACTAGAGAAATCGATCAGCACGTCAGCCCGCTCCCCAGGAGAGAGCAATAGACCAGACAAATACACCGGGGCGTTGAGCATACCCTGGTCGGTGCCAATTTGAATGATTGGCTGCTTCGACGACAACTTAAGGTTGTAAGTCCGTGCGCTTGAGCCATTGACAATTCGGAATCGGTACAAGGTACGGTCTACATTGAGGTTCGGCCACGCCTTTCCGTTTACAGTCGCAACGTCAACAACATACTCTACTAACCAGGGGGGCTGGTTGGGGTGAGACATCGAGCCATCGGTGTTGAAAGAACGGTCTTGTATGACCAGGGGCACTTCATAGGGAGCGCCAGCTGGCAGACCGAGTGGCCCATTACCACCCACGGGATCGTCAATATCCCTGATTAGGTAAAACCCTGCCAGACCGGCCAAGACATTTAAACCAGTAATCCCCATCGCATGATCGTGATACCACAAGGTGGCTGCTTCCTGATTGTTGTTGAAGTTGTACAGGTAATTCTGTCCTGGCCTAAACGTGTCCATTGGATATCCGTCACTTTTGGCTTCGGTGTTGCTACCATGCAGATGCAACGATACCCGTGGGCTAGTCTTGTCAGACTCTAGAGTGCCATGCAACCCCGTGTCAACTGCTCCCAACAGGGGATGGTTTCCAACGATATTGTTGACCACGTTGATGTTAAGGGGTATGCCTCTTGTGACTTCGATAGTTGGCCCCAGAATTGGGAAACCACCATAACCCAACGTGGGGCCTGCCCCCAAGTCGCGGTGGAACGAATGTGAACTCCGTGCAATCATCAAAGTGCTGGGTGGGGAACCTGGGAATGGGATGGGTAGAGGCTCGGTAAACTTCGTTATCTGCACCAGGGAGTTCGAGTTTGCATTAGTTCTATTTGCCTTAAGCATGGCAGTAGCAAGGAATGCTGCTCCACTCCCCGCACTTGCAAACATGAACTGCCTTCTTGTTAAGATTGCTGCCTTTTTTTTGGGTGTATACATAAAGTATAAAAAAATTTAATTGATTTACTTAGAATGCGTTTGCTCTGATGGTTAAATAAATCTGAAAGTGCTTGTTTGTGCTTTTACCGATAAGTTTATCGAAATCTGAATCGTAACTTAACCAAAAGTTAACGTAATTTCAAAATTTTTAGCCATTTAGCTACCTCATGTTATGAATAAAATAACCACCGCAAGTTTAATCAGTGCATCATTAAAATGTGACTAAAAGTTTGATTGAAGCCTTGCTCAAAAAGGAGCATTAAAACACTTCAATTTCAGTCTAAATTTTTAATTTTCCGTCTTCAGATATGGTTCAAAAACATTTTTAGCTAAAAATTGAGTGATCAGCGTTCGGTAAGGTTGCCGCAAGGCATCGCCTCAGTACTTGGTTTTTACTCTTCAAAAGCGCGATCGCGTACAGATGAACCCTCTTGTGCCACATTGCTTCCTGTACTTAAGTTGTGACGTTTTTAAATTTGAATATAGTTTTCACTTTCCCTAAATTTTTGACCAGGTAAGATCCTGACGTTAGAGAAAAACTTAACTCATTTATGTTGGCCATACAGATAAAAATTCGCACATCTGAATGAAAGGGCAAGGCGAGAAAAATAGATCTAATACTTCGCACACCCATAGGTTTAATTTTTTCAGGACTTACGCAAACAATAGCTGAAACCCTGATTTTTAGGTAGGGGCAATTCATGAATTGCCCCTACAGTGTGTAGTTTTGCGTAAGTCCTATTTTTGACCAGATATTGTTGCACCAGTATAGGCAAGTGATATCAATAAAAATAGAGAAATTAAGCATTATCCATATACGTTGGTATCCTCTAAATTATCGTCAAAATAATCCTGGCGTCGGTGTTATTGACTTTAAGGCTTATTACCCTTGATTTTCTCTCGGCGAAATGATAAAAATGCTTTCTCAAAAGCCTGAGCAATTTTATTAGCCCAGATTTTTGGCAAGCTTACCTCTTTGGGTCATATTCACCCTGTTTCAGCAGGTATTGAACCTCGTAAGTTGGCGAAGGTATTGTTAAATTTATCCTTAATTTATCGATCTTCTATACTCAAAAATTGAGAAAAAGTAAACAATTATTTATCTTGGTTGAGGCAGTTCAACAAACCTAACTTTTCCCGGCATGTGGAAAAGGTCATTTTGAGGATTTCCCAAGCCCTGATTTTTCCGTTGGTCATTTTCATTGATTTATAACTATTGACAATAAAGGTGTGGAAAAAAACCAGGCTGTTTCGTGGTTTGAGGACTTCTCATGAAAAGTCAGTTCAACAAACTAGTTAGGCACAAAAAACTGATTAGCAGATGTCTGTTTATTTATGGCTTTATTGCTGGTCATGACGATGTATCTCATATGATCAAGAACCGCAATATTACCTTAAAAAGACTAAGAAGATGTTCAATTGGTATCATTGGGTTGAGGAAAAAACTAGCAGCTAGAAGGTTATTGTTGATATCTTTGCTATCGCTGGGTTTAGCAATCATCATACCTGTGCTGCTTTTTGGGGTGCTAATACCAACAGTCAATGCAAAGCAAAACTCCGTGTCTACCAACTCGCAAGTTAGGATGAGCGTAGTTGCCAAAAACCTTAATAATCCACGTGGACTTGCCTTCAGAACTGATGGCGAACTTTACATTACAGAGGCTGGTGTAAATGGGCAAAAAACACAAATTCCGGGGCCAGCGCCGGGTGTGATTTTAGATTTCGGCTTGAATGGTTCAGTGACTCGCGTTTATCAAGGAGTACAACAACGTATCATCGTCGATTTGCAATCCACGACGGTAGACCCGAAAGATACTCAGCTAGTGCCGTCTATCAATGGCAGCAGCCAAACTTTCGGTGCTACCGACATAGCATTTGATCGAAAGGGAGATGCTTATATCATCCTTGGTTACGCCACTAATCCAATTTACAGACGGAATCTGGGTTACAGTGGGGCAAATCTAGCGTCACTTCTCAAGATAAATTTAACCCGAAAGGGTAAAGTCGTGTCGCTCAAAAAAATCGCCGATTTCGCACAGTATGAATCAGAAAAAAATCCATCTCATGACGATCTAGTTAGCGATCCCTATTCTTTTTTAATCCAGGGTAGCGATTGTTTGGTCGTTGATGGAGGTGCTAACGATCTTCTACGAGTGGATAGACATGGGGATATCTCAACAGAGGCTGTTTTTAATACGCGTTACTTTCCCAACGTAGAATTTCCCGTGCAATCGGTACCTACAGCTATCACGGTTGGTTCAGATGGAGCCTACTACGTAGGCGAATTTTCTGGATTTCCTTTCTTAGAAGGTGTTGCGCGTATCTTCCGCTTGATGCCAGGTCAAGCTCCACAAGTCTATGCAGAGGGTTTCACTCAAATTATAGATATCGCTGCCGCCCCTGATGGTGGTCTATATGTTCTCGAACACGCCTCCCACTCTCTGTTGTTAGGTGACGGGTCTGGAGCACTCATTTATCTGTCACCTTCTGGACAACGTACCACTCTGGTTAGTGATGGACTGGTTCTGCCAACCGCTATGACTATTGGTTCAGATGGAGCCATTTATGTTTCAAACTACGGCTCATATGCTGGAATTGGGCAAGTAGTCAGGATTGAGATTGTAAGTTAAATTTTGTGATTGATCGAAGGAGATTGCATGAATATTGGAATTATTGGTTCAGGAAATATGGGCACTGCCTTGGGAAGAATCTGGAGCAACAAGGGTCACAAAGTGCTATTCAGCTACTCGCGTGACCCAAACAATCTCCGTGTTCTTGTCGAGTCTATTGCTCCAAATGCTTCAGTCGGTACGCCTGCGGAAGCAGCACAGTTTGGTGAAGTAATTTTTCTTGCAGTGCCATGGGTAGCACTAGAAGATGCACTCAGCGCTGCCGGCTCACTCGATGGCAAAATACTGATCACATGTGTCAGCCCTTTGAAACCGGACTTTGAGGGACTGACGACAGGTTTAAAAGCATCCTCGGAAATTTCTGCTGCGGAAACAATTGCCCAGTTAGCTCCAACAGCCAAAGTAGTAGAAGCGTTCAACTTGACATTTGCAGAGATTTTGCAATCCGAATCGCGGCAGTTCGGTTCTGAGCAGGCGAGTATTTTCTACTGTGGTGATGATGAACAGGCTAAACAGATGACCGCAGAACTAATTAAGGAAAGCGGTTACGAAGCCATTGATGCAGGAGCACTCGTGATAGCACGTACTTTAGAGTCTTTGGCAACTATCTGGGTGCAGATGGCTGTTGTATCAGGCTTGTTTCCAAAGGTTGGGTTAAAGGTGTTACGCCGTTAATAGTCACCTTTCATGTCAATACGCTTGGGTTAAGGCTTAACTCTTTGTCAAAGTCAATTTTTTTAACGTAGACGCGGAGCGGCTTGCCGCAGGCTACCGCCAAGGACGCAAACGCGAGTGCATCTCGCAGAGAAGAACGCAAAGGAAGAGAAGAAAGAGAAGGAAGAAATGCTTAACTGAACTGTATTACCTTTCATGCTCCTTCCCAAAAAAAAACCAAAAAAACTGAGCTTATATTAACGTGAGTTCGACGGCTCATCTGGTGTTCACCTAACGAGACTTCTAAGAGGTTTTACTACGCAAAACCGTCCCTCTCCGAGTCGGAAAGGGACAGGGGTGAACTTTAGTTCAGGTCAGGGGAAGGTTCATCGAACTCACGTAATATTATTAGTTCAGTTTTTTTGGGAAGTATTTTTATCGTAAATCAAAGGGTTTAAGACCCCAACAATACAGGTAGCGCGGAGTCGGAGTCACTCCGCCTCCGCGAAGTTACCCTGCGGGATCTTGCTACAGTCGGGGTTTAAATAAGAGTCTGAAAATGTCTTTAATGCAAGAATTTTGTTAGCGCAGCGCAAAGCCTTCTCTTCTCCCTTGGCGCTAGCCTCTCCCAATGTGAGAAGGGGAGACGCACTCGCGTTCGCTTAGAGCGAGTCTGCGTACTCTGTAAGAGTTGCAAGCTACGCTTTTAGCGTCTCGTAGAGAGCGTCATTTTGAATTGTTAACGTTTATTCCATTGCAATATGTGAGTGAGTTATGAATACTTAAAAATTGGCTAAAGTTAGGATTAAGGAATTAGCAAGACTGTGAGCGGGTGAAACTGATCAAGTTAGCACCCAAGCTCTGTTGTCTGTCACCTTTTTATCCTTTAACAATACCAATTTAGACAAACACTGGATTGATATCCATGAAAATTTGTACTTCTTGAATTAAATCATCTTGAAATTGAAATAAATCCATCACAGGAAGTGTCACGCTAATACCATCAAGACGGTAGTAGGTAACTTCCATATCCAGGAACACCACATCTCCAATCTCCCACTCTCGCTTGATGTCGTGATATATACTCTTTACCTGTTGGCAAAAATCAACTAGAGAATCCTTGATGGCTTTATGTCCAACCAAAGCATCTAAGTTACCGAACCTAAACTGTGCGCTTTCTGTAAGAAAAGTAACATATTTTTCTGAGGACTGGATGGGAGTATTTGTCCCAGATTCCAGTGCTTCAAATAGGTATTTAATGATTTGAGTTTTAGTTGATTTTGCTACCAAGTTAGACATTGTAATTTTCGTAATGAATAAGCAAGTTTAGTTTGTCTAGTTTTCAACTACTTTACCAGTTAACTTCACAATTTTAAGAACAAAGTTATACTTTTGTGTTAAGGATGACGAAAAATATATTAATTATTTGGGAAATTTTTTAAAGATGTATTTTTACAGAGACAATAATTCAATATATATAGGTAAAAAATACTACTGCATTCAAAAAAACTTAGATTGAATCATAGTTGAAAAGTATTTTACTTATATTAAAGTTAAAGTCTTTTTCATCTAAGTTTTATAAGCATTGTGTAGCAAACTAGGAAGCTGAATTTGAACCTTATTTTAAAAATTTGGTAATAAAATATCATAAGTTTATTCTTAAAATACTGAACTTTGCTGGTATTTTTTTTAAAGAATAGACAAACTGAGTGTATCTTCTCATTCATAAGGATGACTACAAAGCTCAATAAAAACATTGGGTTATTAAATTGCTACTAGTACCGTGTGGCGTAAATATGGCTACTTTTTTTAAGGGTGTAAACAAAGATTTCTTCCCGACTCGTAATCTTAGACTTACTTGCGCCAACCTGTACTATTTGAGCTAGAAGTTGCCTTTTTTCTTCCATAGTATGGAAAAAAGTTACAAAGTACACAAAAAATACAACCATGAGGTCAGTTCATGGATTTACATTTACGTAATAAGCGAGTTCTTATTACTGGTAGCAGTAGTGGAATTGGTGCTGCGATCGCTAAAGCTTTAGCAAAAGAAGGTGCGATCGTTGTCATACACGGACGAAGGGAAGAACAAGCCAATAAAGTGGCTCAAGAGATTAGTAAAGATGGCGGACAAGCTTTTGTTGCTATTGGAGATTTGGCAACCAATGAAGGCGCAAATCAAGTGGCTGAAAAAATACTATCAACTCTTGATGGTGTGGAAATTTTGGTCAATAATGCTGGCTCATACGAAGACCGGAACTGGATTAATAGCCAACCAAAGGAATGGGCTGAAGTTTATAACGCTAACGTGATTTCTATGGTGCGGGTGATTCAGCTTCTTGTACCCCGAATGAAGCAGCTAGGTTGGGGGCGTATCATCCAGATTGCTAGCGGATTAGCCACTCAGCCCAATGCTTCCTTACCTGACTATCAAGTTACAAAAGCCGCAACTTTAAATCTGACTGTGAGTCTTGCAAAGGAGTTATTCCAAACAGGCATTACAGTCAACACGGTGAGTCCTGGCCTGATTGCAACTGAAGGAGCAAAGAATATTTTTCATCAAATTGCTCTTCACAAAGGATGGGGTAAAGAGTGGGCAGACATTGAAAAGCACGCTATGCAAGAGTATTGGCCTAATCCAACTGGTCGTCTGGGACGTCCTGAAGAAATAGCAAACATGATTGCATACTTAGCTAGTCCCCTTGCAGATTACATTAACGGCGCAAATATTCGGGTGGACGGTGGAGGTGTAGGAGCAATCAACTAATTTGCTCACCTATTTTCTGACACAAGCCTAGAAGTGACAGTGGTTGATACAACCAGAGCAACCAAAAAACTCAGGAAGCTCCAAAAGGTGTGACCACATTCTTGTGAACAAGACATCAACGCACTCTTATACAAAGGTACAAACATGACAAGTTATTTAGCAGATATCAAAACGACTCTCGAAGCAAAATTTACCCATCAATATGCTTTTGTTAACGGCATACGTCTGCACTACGTAATAGGTGGCAAAGGCGATCCAATAGTTCTGTTGCATGGTTGGCCACATACTTGGTATCAGTGGCATAAAGTTATGCCAGCCTTAGCTGAACACTATACTGTGATTGCAGTTGACATCCGTGGCTTTGGTGACTCTTCCAAGCCAGCTACTGGCTACGATAGCCGTACCGAAGCTGAAGATATTTACCAATTAGTCCATTCTCTCGGTTTTGAACGGGTTTTCTTAGCTGGGTCTGATTGGGGTGCCCCAGTAAACTATGCCTATGCGTCTGCTCATCCAGAAGATGTACGTAGATTTGTAAACCTTGATGCAACGCTTCCAGGGTTTGGCTGGGAAGACCTAGCCGGGTATTCCTCAGAAACCTCCCGACAAGGTGGCGGGATTTGGCATTTTAACTTTAATGCTGTACCTGATCTCCCAGAGGCACTTATTGCAGGCAGAGAACGGATATTCATTTCCTACTTTTTCAATAAGTTTTCTTACAACCCGTCTGGAATCTCTGAGGCTGAAATCGACGAGTATGTTCGTTGGTATTCTGCACCAGGAGCAGTACGCAGTTCTCTTGGACTTTACCGCGCTATTTATGAGTCAGTGCAACAAAATAAAGAAAATGCCAAGACAAAACTCAAAATGCCAGTACTAGTTTTAGGAGCCTCTCATGGTTTAGGCGATCGCCCAATTAAGGCAATGCAGGCAGTTGCTGAGGATGTTCGCGGTACAGTCATTGAAGGCTGCGGACATTTTATTCCTGAGGAGCGTCCAGATTACCTGATTGAACAGCTGCTCCAGTTCTTTGGTGAAGATTACAAATCCTAATTCTAGGTTTGTGACCCCTGCACGGAGCATTGATAATTTAGCTTGCAGTCGGTGTTTATAAACTACTTGTGAGCAGATATTGCCAAGTATGCGTAGCACTTGCAAGCAGTTTACATTTTGAAAAATCCTAGCAGATAAAGGAGAAATACATTGGGAAGCAATACTAACCCACTAGTGTCACCAACAGGCGAAGGTCTTGTTTACTCAGTCGTGGGAGACACATACACTTTTAAAGCAGTTAGCGAAGATACTGGCGGAGCTTACTCAACATTTGAGTTTTTCATTCCACCCCAAAATGGTTCTCCACCTCATATTCATCATCGGGAAGACGAGACATTCTATATCCTAGAGGGGGAGTTGTTGTTCCAGGTTGGAGATCAAAATATAGTCTTGTCAGCTGGTAGCTTTGTTCATGCACCCAAAGGCATTCCTCATTCCTTTAAAAATGTAGGCACGACACCGGCAAGAACTTTCACAACAGCTATTCCTGCGGGGCTGGAAAACTTTTTTGAGGAAGTCGGCTATCTAGTGAAAGACAAAGATACGCCCGTACCTATCTCGCTCGAAGACCAAATCAAAAAAATGCGTGAAGTAGGTCTAAAATATGGTGTTGAAATACTATAATTTTCACACTTGATATAGCAACTATAACAAGAGCATCCCAAATTTTTTAACAAGTGAGATGCTCCTGACTAGAAGTCGCTTCTACACAGTCGAAACCCACCTATATGGCAATACGGTTCAGTTAAGGCTAAAATCCTTTGTCAAGGTCAATTTTTTTTTACGAACCACAGAGGCGCAGAGAACACAGAGAGAAGAAAAAAATGCTTAACTGAACTGTATTGA
>NZ_JABXKM010000322.1 GCF_017115025.1 Nostoc sp. NOS(2021)
CCTCTTACACTTAGTTCTGGTTTTGACATCAACATTTCCAGGTGCAAGATATGAGGATCGCTATATTTCAATGGAATCTTGAAAAAGAGCGTAGGCGCAGCCCGCCGTAGGCATCGCCTCGCCCCTTTCACCCCTACGCCACCCTTACAAACCCTCAAACTCTTCTACACTTATCCCAGCTTGTCGTAAAATACTGGCCAGCGTACCAATAGTAATTTCTCGATAATGAGGCACGATCGCAGTACGGGTTCCTTCATCGGTAGATTTGGCAAACTTTACGTGACTACCCTTTTGGCTAACTTCCCCAAAGCCTGCTGCCTCTAATCTACGCTTCACTTCACGATAAGGTAATGGTTTAAGCGGCACCTATTTCTACCTGAAGTGTCTTAATTTGAGGAATAATAGTAGCTACTGGTGGTTCAAAATGCAGTGACAAAGCTTCCTCAAGATTAGCCAATGTCTCAGTTTCAGTCTGGCCCTGGCTAGCAATATCAATCTCCAAGCACTGTGCCACAAACCAGTTACCTTCCTGCCATACACTTGCAGTAAAAGTTCGTTTCATAAGTTTTTATTGTTCGGCACTTTCTGTTGATTTGATTATACGCTAGAAGAAAACCGGAGGTGCATTGAAGCCGCAAACCCTTATTTGCTAAGATTTCCAATGCGACAACATTGAAACAGGGCAACTTCTCATCACCATGCCAACATCTACAATTGACGATAAAGACACAGCAGCTATCGAAGCCGCAAAAGAAGCAGTTGCTATATGCGATCGCACCGCCTGGGGACGCATCAAAGTGTCTGGCGACGATCGCCTCAACTTCTTGCACAACCAAAGTACTAACAATTTCCAAATACTCAAGCCAGGACAAGGTTGTGATACGGTTTTCGTCACCTCCACAGCCAGGACAATTGATTTAGCAACCGCCTACGTTAGAGAAAATGCGGTAATCCTGCTAGTTTCGCCTAACCGCCGCCAGTATCTCATGGAATGGCTGGATAAATATATTTTCTTTGCCGACAAGGTGGAATTATCTGATATCACACAATACACCAACACCTTCAGCCTGATTGGCCCAGGAAGCGACGCTGTTTTAGAAAAGTTGGGTATTGGCGAACTCATTGGCCAACCTTACGGTAGCCATAAAGTATACACGATTGCTCCCGCCGAGGGAGTGCGGATTGCTGTGGGTAGTGGGTTAGCGGCTCCCGGATACACTTTGACTTTCCCCTATACTGACAAAGCAACGGTGTGGAACAAATTGTTAGAAACTGGGGCGGTAGAAATGAGCGATCGCGCCTGGGATGCATTGCGAATCTTACAAGGCCGCCCCGCCCCAGATGCCGAACTCACAGATGATTACAATCCTCTGGAAGTTGGTTTGTGGCAAACAATTTCTTTTAATAAAGGTTGTTATATTGGGCAAGAAACCATCGCTCGGTTAAATACATATAAAGGTGTAAAACAACACCTATTTGGTGTGCGCCTCAGTGCCCCTGCGGAAATTGGAAGTGCGATCGCAGTTGGAGATGAAAAGGTCGGCAAACTTACCAGTTATACAGAAACCGCTGATGGTTATTTTGGACTAGGTTACATTCGCACCAAAGCTGGTGGCGTAGGCTTGAAAGTCCAAGTGGGAGAAACTGAGGGTGAAGTAGTAGAAATCCCGTTTGTTTCTCACGAGTACCCGTAATTTGTAATTCGTAATTCATAATTCGTAACTAAGAAAGAGTAGAGACGCGAAATTGCACTTCGTGTCGCTTTGGTAATGGGTCTCTACTACTTTGCCCAGCTAGTTTTTAGGATTTGTAGTAAGGACTTTAGTGCTTAGAAAATAAGGAATAAAGTTCTTACTACGAACTTGCTTACCCATCAATTTCAACTTGACAGACTACTAGTGGTAATCGCTTTTTGGCGCTCCATCTGTTGTGATCATTGTTCAAATAAAAATATCCTCTTCCCTGTCCGATTTAGTACCCTGACAAAATTCATCTACCCAAGAAGCTAGACTACGGGCATTAGTGGTTGGTAAATTCACTTTGCTTTTAACGTCTTCTAGTTGGATATTCGGATGTTTGCCGTTGCTCTTAAGCTCAGTAGTAATTGCTAGCGATCGCACTGGTTTGCCGTTATTGTTAATCTCGGTGGTAATTGCTAACGATGCGCCTAAAGGGAGTCGCGCAGATGGCATAGTTTTAGCTTTGCTGTTAACCTCAGTGGTCATTGTCAGCGATGTTCCTGAAGGGAGGCGTTCAAGGAGCGATGTCTGACGAGAAGCTGCAAAGGAGCTACGTACTGGTTTATCTTCACTTAATAAACCGGAGGGTAGCTTGGCTGAGTGTGAAGTTTTTACGGGAGTATCTGGAGCAATTTTAGTGCCAAATACACCTAACAACTTCGGTTTGTGTGTGTGAGCTACCTCAGTAGTAGCTGTAAATGATGGCACTGATTGGTCGGCGCGTGGCAACTTCGAGTCTAAAGTCTTGACAGGAGAATGAGGTACAATCTTGCTGGCAGTTACAACCGATGACACATATTTATCCTCAGAATGCTTCTCATGTGGCGACTCGCTTTCAACTTGGCTTGTAGCCATAGAATGTTCTGATTTTATTAAACCTAACTCTTCATCAGGATTAAAGTTAAGACCTAAAGCGGCGACTATTTTATCTGGATCGTTATTCAGATCGAGCATAAAAGCAAGTATTTCATCAAACTGGGGTTCCAAAACAGACAGTGTTGCCAAAATAAAACCCGACAAAGGACGCCGCAGACCATCGTAAGTGCCCCAAATTCGTATTTTGACCAGCCAGGGAATATTTTGCTCGTAGTAAATCAGCCACTTTTGTTTTAAGGATTGACGCAGCTGCTGGATATTCATTGGATGCCTCGCTTCAGTCAACAAGATTGCAGACATTGATATTGTTAATTAGTTTGATTTCTGGGGATGAAACCGATAATAAAGTATCTGTTTGACAATTTGACCACCTAGCAAATGATCTTCTACCAGTAAAGATACTTCATCGGGTTGAACGCCGCTATACCAGACCATATCGGGTAATATCAGCACCATCGGCCCATTGCCACATTGTCCCAAACAGCTGCTAGCCGTTACCGTAACACCAGGCATTGGCAAAGCTGCAAAAGCTTCTAATACCTTGAGGGCACCTTGCTTTTTACAAGTGCGATTTTGACAAACTCGCACACATCTAGGAGAAGAGGGTTGGTCTATTATCGGGAAGTTTGATGGTTGAGTTATGTTGGTCATTTGTCATTTGTCCTTTGTTATTTGTCATTTGTCAAAAGTCGGAAGCTAATGACCAATGACCAATGACTAATGACTAATCTATTGAAAGTCCTTTTGAGGCAAGCCATTCCGGGTTGAATATCCGCGACTGATACCGGGAACCACTATCACACAGGATGGTGACAATGGTATGTCCTGGGCCCAACTGCTTCGCTAGAACAACAGCAGCGCCCACATTAATACCCGTTGAACCGCCCATTAACAGCCCATCTTTCCTCAGCAGTTGGTAAACTACCCGTAAAGCTTCTTTGTCATCAATTTGGATAGCATCATCAGCAGGTGCGCCTTCCATATTGGCTGTAACACGACCGTTACCGATGCCTTCGGTGATGGAATTGCCTTCTATGTTGATTTCGCCGGTTTTGACATAGCTATAAAGTCCACTACCTAGCGGATCGGCAACAACGCATTTAATCGCCGGATTTTGTTCTTTCAAGTACAACGCCACACCAGCAAAAGTACCACCAGTACCAGTTGCAGCTGTCCATGCATCTATTTTACCATCTGTCTGCGTCCAAATTTCCGGCCCTGTGGTTTCGTAGTGGGCGCGGCGGTTGGCTAAGTTATCAAACTGATTCGCCCAAATGGCATTTTCCAATTCAGCAGCAACTCTGCCAGATAGCTTGACGTAGTTGTTTGGGTCTTTGTAGGGTACAGCAGGGACGGGACGGACTTCTGCTCCCAGCGCTGTCAGTGCGTCTATTTTTTCTTGTGACTGAGTATCGGGAATGATAATTAGGCATTTGTAGCCTTTGGCGTTGCAAATATGTGCTAGTCCAATGCCAGTATTACCAGCAGTTCCTTCTACAACGGTGCCACCGGGTTTGAGTAGACCTTTCTCTTCGGCATCTTCGATGATGTAAAGTGCGGCGCGGTCTTTGACGGAACCGCCAGGATTGAGGAATTCTGCTTTACCAAGGATTTCACACCCTGTTTCTTCACTAAAGCTGTTTAAGCGAATTAGGGGTGTGTTGCCAACAGCACCGACGAAGCCATTTTTAATATCCATTTTGACTGTACCTGTGTGAGTATCTATAAAAATTTTGGCTTATAGCGGTGGCATGATTTACAAGTCACCTGTTTCTGCATCTGGTTCAAGAATTACACGCCACTTCATTGAATATCTCCTTGGTTTGATTTCTGCTGATTTAAGACTTAGGTATTTATTTACTTCTACCAAACTTTACTCATATTCAAAACAAACCCAGGTAATATTGATTCACCGCTAACAGTGGCGGGATTTTCCAGATATTCCTCTGGCACACCAGGACGATAAATATAGACTCGGCCATGCTTGCGGTCAATTAGCAAGCCTAGCTGTACTCCTGGCTCCCTCATATATTCCTCCATTTTCTCCTTCAACGGTTTGAGGTTATCAGAAGGCGACCTCAGTTCAACTACAAAATCTGGACAAATGGGGGCAAACCTTTGCTGTTGTTCTGGCGAGAGAGCATTCCACCGTTCCAGTTTAATCCAGGAAACATCAGGCGATCTATCTGCACCTGTTGATAACTTAAATCCTGTGCTGGAGTCAAAACAAATACCTGTCCCGTCTTTTTCTGTCCAAACTCCTAGCTGTAAGGCAACGTTAAAGTTACGATTACCTGTCTCTGAACCAGTGGGCGGCATAATTGATATTTCTCCAAATTGATTCCGCTCAATGCGTAAGTCACGATTAACCTGACAAAAGTCAAAAAACTGCTCGTCTGTCATTTGCATTGAGGGGGGAATTTGCACAACTAAAGGGGATGAAAGCATGATGATTTCCTCTAGGTTTTGCTGTCTACCCGACTGGCTTTTATTTCTTATTCTCACGCAAGTCATTAACTAAATAGCGGTAATAGTCGTTTTCGCTACAAATTTCCAGAAAACGAGTGCATTTTATGGTAGCTAACTTCCAGCTTCAGTTTAGCAGGTGATGAAAATTATCATAGTAATTTTACTGGGGTTAAAAAATATTCGTGTAAGTTAGTATACTGCATGATTGTCGAGTGAATGCTGACATCATTTCATTGTCTTAGATGGGGTGGACACCGATGACATCTGAAAGCGATCGCCAAAAAGAACTTGATCATCGGGAACGTTTACTACGAGAACGAGAAGTTGAATTACGACTCCGGGAAATGGAAACTAACATCCAGGCTACCGATGCGGCTTTTCATCAAACTGTGAAGCATCAGCCGGAAGATTCCCAGAAACCTTGGATCAAAAAAGTTATCCTCGCTGGAAAGCTGTTTGCTCTTGGTGTGGTAACGCTGGTTGCAGTGAAGATAGCCTAAGTGCTGGCTGGGTTTATTATTGTTGCTGCGCTGGGGTGGATGTCTTACAAATTATTTTTTGAATCCAAAAAAACCAATCTTTAATAAAGGTCTAACTATTATGAGTGAGCAGGTAGTAACTGACAGATTTATCCAAGATTTAGAGCGTGTTGCTCAAGTGCGATCGGAGATTTCTGTGTGTTTGAGCAAAATTGCTGAAACAATTAATCAAGCTGAGTTGGCTGGAGACTCTTCATCAGGAAAACTCAGTTTAGAGCGAGATATTGAAGATATTACTGTAGCTAGTAAAAACCTCCGCGAAGGTGTATTTCGCCTTTTGGTTTTGGGCGATATGAAACGGGGAAAAAGCACTTTTCTCAATGCCTTAATTGGTGAAAACTTATTACCGAGCGATGTTAACCCTTGTACCGCAGTGTTAACAGTTTTACGCTATGGCCCGGAAAAGAAAGTTACGATTCATTTTAATGATGGCAAAAGTCCGCAACAGCTAGATTTTCAGAACTTTAAATATAAATATACCATTGACCCCGGTGAAGCTAAAAAACTAGAGCAGGAGAAAAAACAAGCCTTTCCTGATGTTGATTATGCAGTAGTTGAGTATCCCTTAACGCTATTAGAGAAAGGAATTGAAATTGTCGATAGTCCAGGATTAAATGATACAGAAGCACGAAACGAATTATCTTTGGGTTATGTAAATAATTGCCATGCAATTCTGTTTGTGATGAGGGCTTCTCAACCTTGTACCTTGGGTGAGCGTCGCTACCTAGAAAATTATATCAAAGGTCGAGGATTGACAGTTTTCTTCTTAGTTAATGCTTGGGATCAGGTGCGGGAATCATTGATTGATCCTGATGATGTAGAAGAATTAAAAGGATCTGAGGATAGATTACGGCAAGTATTTAATGCGAATTTAGCAGAATATTGTTCTGTAGAAGGTCAGAATATTTATGACGAACGAGTGTTTGAGCTTTCGTCAATTCAAGCACTCAGACGACGGTTGAAAAATCCCCAAGCTGATTTAGAGGGAACTGGCTTTCCTAAGTTTATGGAAGCGCTTAATAATTTTCTTACCAGAGAACGTGCGATCGCAGAACTCCGTCAAGTCAGAACCTTAGCTAGACAAGCTGTTAATCATACTCGTGAAGCAGTTGCTAGACGTATACCATTACTTGACCAAGATGTAAATGAATTAAAAAAACGAATTGATTCAGTGGAACCAGAGTTTAACAAACTCACAGGTATTCGGGATGAATTCCAAAAAGAAATTATCAATACCAGAGATACTCAAGCAAGAACGATTTCCGAATCTTTTCGCAGCTACGTTTTAAACTTAGGTAATACCTTTGAAAACGATTTTTTACGCTATCAGCCAGAATTAAATCTATTTGATTTTCTCAGTAGTGGTAAACGAGAAGCATTTAACACCGCACTGCAAAAAGCCTTTGAGCAATATATCACTGATAAATCTGCTGCTTGGACATTAACTGCTGAAAAAGATATCAATGTAGCTTTTAAACAACTTTCTCGCAGTGCTGCACAATATGGCGCGTCTTACAGTCAAGTCACAGATCAAATCACAGAAAAGCTCACCGGACAAAACGTCAAAGTAAATACCACTACTACTGCTGAAGAAGATAACTCACCCGGATGGGCAAAATGGGCAATGGGATTGTTATCACTGTCTAAGGGAAATCTTGCTGGTTTCGCACTCGCCGGCGCTGGATTTGATTGGAAAAATATCTTGTTAAACTACTTCACTGTAATTGGTGTTGGTGGAATAATTACAGCAGTGACAGGTATTTTTCTTGGCCCCATCGGGTTTGCACTACTAGGTTTGGGAGTAGGATTTTTGCAAGCAGATCAAGCGCGTAAAGAGTTAGTTAAAACTGCTAAAAAAGAGTTAGTTAAACACCTACCCCAAGTCGCACATGAGCAATCGCAGGTTGTATACAATGCCGTGAAAGAGTGTTTTGACTCTTACGAAAGAGAAGTCAGTAAGCGGATTAACGATGATATTGTATCTCGTAAATCTGAATTAGATAATCTGTTAAAGCAGAAAGAAACACGCGAAATTAATCGTGAGAGTGAGTTCAAACGTTTAAATAATTTACAGGAAGATGTAATAGCTCAGTTGCAAAAAATTGAGGCAGCATATAGCAATTTATTAGCTTACTATAGCTGATATTTCTCATTACTCTCGACTCTCGTTCCCAGTCTCCGACTGGGAATGCCTACTGGGGGGGCTGCTGCCTCCGATAATAAGAATGTGAGGCGGTAGCCTCAATGATATGCATTACCAGGCGGAGCCTGGGAACGAGGAACTATGCAACAACAGTATGAAGGTTATAAGGATTTAGCAGATTCTCTGAAATCTGCATCTGCGTTACTGAATTTAGAACACAAATCGCAACTGCATCAAGATATAATTACCATTTGCAATCATCTGATTAATCCTAGCTTTCGGATTGCGGTATTTGGGCCTTTTAATCATGGTAAGTCTACCCTATTAAATGCCATTTTGGGGAATCGCACCTTACCAATTGATTTAATTCCTACCACAGGCGCGGCAATTACTGTCAAGTATGGCTCTGATGTGCGAACTCGCATCATCTTGGTAGATGGTACAGAAATCTCCCGCAGTGGCACAGAAGTTTTACAGCAATTTGCAATTATTGATGGCAATAGGCAGATGCGAAAAGATGTAGCATCGGTGGAAGTTTTTTGTCCCCATCCCTTCTTAGAAACAGGAGTAGAATTGCTCGATTTACCGGGAACAAATGATCGAGATGAACAAGATAATTTAGTCCGAGAACAACTTTTAAGTGCAGATTTAGTTATCCAATTATTAGATGCACGTAAGTTAATGACTTTAGGAGAGCGGGAAAATTTACGAGATTGGCTATTAGATCGCGGTATTAAAACAGTTATATTTGTTGCCAATTTTCTTAATTTACTCGAACCCGACGAGCAAAAACAAGTTCAAAATCGTCTGGTGTTTGTTGCCGAAAGTTTTCGAGCCGAATTACCTCCAGGTTTTAGTAATTTATATCGCGTTGATGCTTTACCTGCCTTAAGAGCCAGATTAAAAGGCGATGTTGCTGCTGCCAATAGTAGCGGGTTAGCGGCTTTTGAGACAGCTTTGCAAAATATTGTGGGGATTTTGCAACCAAATCGTGGTAGTGTGCGTTTGCCAAGAGTGCAAGCGATCGCTTCTCAAATCCAACTCTCATTAAAAGCTAAAATTGACCCGATTGCTCTTGAAATAAAATCCTTTGATGATAAAGAAAATAGCAAAATCGAAATTAAACAAAAAGCAGCCAACTTAATTTATAAAGGTTTTGCTACTAGCGTGGGAGAGTTACGCGATTGGCTAACATTACCCAAGCTACTCGCAAAATATCAAGCTGATGCAGCAGTTGCATTGGCAGAAAATAACTTTAAAGCTTGGCAAACAAATACTCTTAAAAAAGACCTGACCCAATTGCAATTTGCGGCAGTGAAATGGCTTTATCAAGCTTACGAATTTTTCCAAGAAGAACGACCGCAAGATTTATTAATTCCCTTTCCTAGCGACCCACAAGTAATACTACCCTCAAAGCCAAGCAATACTGATGATTTGAGTGAACCTGGTTCCATCGCTGTTGGTGGTGGTATTGGTTGGTTATTAGGCGGCCCGGTGGGTGCTGCTGTCGTCGGGAGTATTTCTTATTTGTTAAACAAGAATATCCAGACACAAGACGAACAATTAGCAAAGGAATCTTATCATCAGGAAGTTGCTAAACTTTGTATAACTGCAATTGAAGATTATTTCTCTCGCTTCAGCAGTCAAGGCTTATCAATTTTGAATGAATATGAACAAAAAGCTGAGAAAGTAATTTGTTTTGAATTCAGTCAACAACTATTAGAAATTACTAATAAACGTGAAAATTTGCAGCAGTTACAAAACGGTTTTAATCAGTTACTGCAAGAGTTAGAGAAAGTCAAAATACTCTCAAATCATCAACCTTATAAAGAAATACCAAAATACACAAATACCAATAAAAAATATTCGCCACAACCAAAGAGAGTTCAAACTTCCCCTCAAAAAGATCCCGGTATTAAGCAACAACAGGAAAATACTGCTAAGAATAGTGAGACAAGGGTAAAATCTGTTTCTCCACGTCCAGAAGAGGTAGAGGCGAAATTTCGTGATTGGGAACTCAATGAGGAAATAGCGCGAATGAAAGCAGAGATGCGTAGCCCTAAGGCTTGTCGTCAGACATCGCCTGCTTCTCAAACTGGCAAACAGCAAAATACAACTCAAGGCAACAAAGCACCCAACCAAGCAAAAACCCAGACGGAAAAAGATAAGATTACTCGCGCCTACAGCATTTTAGGATTGCAACCAAATGCTTCTTTGGTTGAGGTAAAGCAGGCTTATCGAACTTTAGTAAAAAAATGGCATCCAGATTTGTTTGTTGGTAAGCCCCAACTGCTAAAACAAGCACAAGAGAAAATGTACTTACTTAATGAAGCTTACAGAATTTTGAGTGAGAAATGAAAAACAAGATCCCTGACTTTTTTGAGAAGTCGGGTATCTTTAAATTTCATCCTAATTTCATTTCTAGTTGCAAAGCTAAGAAGTAAATATAGAATTAGGAAACTATTAGGTGAGACTTATGCAACTGCTATCTTTGAGGAATGGCTTTTTGGCGTTAACCTTGACTGCGATCGCTTCTGGCGGTGGGTTAATCACAGGCTGTACTAATACTGCTTCCCAGAACCAAAGCCAAGCCCCAAATGCAACCGCTACCAATACTAGCGACAAGCAGATGAATCACAGCATGGCAATGGATTTAGGCCCAGCCGATGCTAACTTTGATTTACGATTTCTCGATGCTATGATACCGCATCATCAAGGGGCTGTGGAAATGGCTAAAGAAGCGCAGCAGAAATCAAAACGTCCTGAAATCAAAAAGCTAGCAGACAATATCATCAAATCGCAAAACCAAGAAATCACTCAGATGAAGCAGTGGCGACAAGCTTGGTATCCGAAGGCGGGAGATAAACCAATGGCTTATGACAGTCAAATGGGGCACATGATGGAGATGTCATCTAACCAAATGAAAGCCATGATGATGAGTCAAGACTTAGGTGCAGCTGATGCTGAATTTGATCTGCGCTTTATCAATGCGATGATTCCTCACCATGAAGGGGCTGTAACAATGGCAAAAGATGTTTTGAGTAAGTCTAAGCGCCCTGAAATTAAGCAATTAGCCCAAGAAATTATTAAGGCACAAAATACAGAGATTAAGCAAATGCAGCAGTGGCGAAAAACTTGGTATAACAAGTGAGCCTAAGTATCTGTGTAGATTCATAACAACATCACCTCGTTTAAAGATTTGTTTTGGCTGCGTCGTAATTGTCATAAATACTCATTTCCGGGCTATCCCAGTCATCTGCAAAGGTTGCTAGATGCGATCGCAAAATCTCAGCCTGCGCTTCGTTAATTCCTTGAGAAGCTAGGTCAATCTCATTTGACCTCATAAAAGTCACAATCACTCGTGTTCCTTCATGTACATCGGTGGGTTGTTCACTGAGTTCGACTCGACCATTACGATATGTTCCTTCAACACTAGTCAACATTTTTAACCTCGCTGCTTGTGAATAGTTAAATAGTGTGGCTTCTGGCAACAATTTTCTTCTGATTAAAGATATTTAGTCATGTTTGTATCGAATCGTTATTTGCTTTTCTGATTTGTTGCCTTTGTGCTTCTAAACCTCTTAAGCTTTTCAAGACATCTTTCTCTTTTTCATATTTAATACCTAATTTGAGCAACTGACGACATCGATGCATCTTTAAATGCTGCCGATTAGGAATTTTTAACTCACCTTGATTTGTAGCAATAATACCAGTAATTTCGTATGATTTTTTGTTAATATAATGCTTTTCCTTTTTCTTATTACTACGTAATCCATAGCGATGAAACTGCTTTTCTACTTGCCAAATCAACTCACTTGGAATATGATTGCCTGAGATTGTAACATCATCTATGTAGACAGTCAGAGTACAATTTGCCATCTCAACAATTTTGTTGATTGCTTCCCACATGCCTATATGTGCAAAGTAGGAGAGCATAGGACTTGATGGGCTTCCAGTTGGCAGATGCTCTTTGAAAGTTGAGAGCTTGGTTAAGATAGCAGCAACATCTGAGGAGCATTTCATCTGTGTATGGAAGAACCAATAAATATGCTTTGCTAGCGTAGAAGGAAAATATTTTTCGATGTCAAGGCTACATACTTCTGTGGCATTTACATGAGCTTTAGCATTACTGATGTAGGAACGCCCTTTCGCAGGAGCATGTATGTAGTTTGGAACCTTAATTCGCTTTAGAAGCTCTTCAATCCGCTTTTGTAGACCTTTTAGGTCTTGTCTTGGCTTTTCAAAACGACGGCTTTTCCCTCTCTCTGGATCGAATATGTCCAACTCTACATACAAATGCTCTGTGTTAGTAAGCAATTTAAGCTTAATTTGACTAACACGCAAGAGCTTTGCAAGTTTTGCTTTAGATTTCAAACAGTAAAAAGGCGACTGGTCTAATTCGTATCTTGCATATTTACTCTTCTGCATAAGAACGACCAGACCTTTCAGCAATGAAGTTAAGGATGGCAAGAATCTTAGAGGATACGAATGTCCTTAACTTCTCTGTTTTTATATCCTTATTTAAGCTTTCCGAAAAAAACATGATCGAGGATGCTGGTATATCAAAAAACTCTGAGTATCGGTTCAGCAACTCAAGTGTTGGAGTTTTTTTCCCTGACTCAATTTCCGAGAGATATGACTTGGATATCCCTAGCTTTTCTGCAAGCTCTTTCTGTGTTAGGTCATAGAATACTCTTATCAATCTTAGAGCTTCACTTAGCATATCTAACCTCCCTTGGCTAGAGGTTTTTTAAGGGTTTCTATAGAAGATTTAGCAGTCTAGTTCTGCCAAAACTCAATTAGCCACTTCAATAAGTTGAAGATGACCGGACCGAGTTGAAATAGCAGACGGAGCGTTTGAGGTTTGCGGAGCCATATCAGCCACTGCTTATATTTACGCTTTTTAGACTGCTTCTGCCGTTTGTCAGATTCTGGATTCTCCATCGGAGACATCTCCTTTTAGTAGGGTGTTTGCACTTACTTACAGTGATGTAAATAAGCGTTGCCGCAAACAAACCCGGAGAACGGCAGTTTTAATCCTCCCCTATACTTGCCGCAGCTAACTTGCTTAGGCTACGCTGTTGTGCTGGGTTGTATCAGTGGTACTTCTTCTTTAGTTGTACCTGATGTAGGCTCACATAGATACTCACAATTACTTGTGTTTTCCTATGCTTTCTAAAGTGTTTTTCCACTGTTTTTTTCAGCAAACACGGTAGAAGATGCTTTATCATCTCCCTCAGATCGAAATAACAATCCAATGAATGGCAACTGTCTCCTTTAACCTGACTAAACCGAGTATAGCACAGTTTTAGGAAATTTTAT
Organism: Nostoc sp. NOS(2021); assembly: GCF_017115025.1. Lineage (GTDB taxonomy): Bacteria > Cyanobacteriota > Cyanobacteriia > Cyanobacteriales > Nostocaceae > Nostoc. The sequence continues at coordinate 13,089 of NZ_JABXKM010000322.1, forward strand.
TCGCTATTAGCGAATATTTTTAAGAATTAGTATGCGCTTTGCGATCTACGATATAAGTATTGGTATTCCACACCAGGAACAGACTCGGATTTTTGATCGCTTTTACCGGGTGAATAGCGATCGCTCTCGTAAAACTGGCGGTTCTAGGTTAGGATTAGCGATCGCTAAAGCAATTATTCAGGCACACCAAGGTAGTTTAAACGTGGAAAGTGAATTAGGTAAAGGTAGCACTTTTATTATTCAATTACCCTTCGATGTCACCCCAATTTCCCAATTTAAATTGCTGTATTACTTCAAACCTGAATTTAACTAAAACTTTTTCTACCAAACTTTACTCATATTCAGAATAAATCCAGGCAATACCAACTCGCCGTTAACAGTAGCAGGATTATCTAAACATTCCTCTGACAATCCAGGACGATAAATATAAACTTTACGCTGCTTACGGTCAATCAACCAGCCTAAATGTATTCCTGGCTCATTCATATATTCCTCCATTTTTTCCTTCAAAGTCTGGAGGTTGTCGCTGCGAGATTTGAGTTCGACTACAAAATCTGGACAAATGGGAGCAAATCTTTCTTGTTGTTCTGGAGAAAGAGCATTCCACCGTTCTAGTTTAATCCAAGAAGCATCTGGAGATCGCTCTGCACCTGTTGATAACTTAAATCCGGTACTAGAGCTAAAAGTTATACCTGTACCATCTTGTTCCGACCAAACCCATAACTGTCCTGAGATGTTACCTTCTCGGTTTCCTGTCTCTGAACCAGTAGGAGGCATAATTACCAATTCTCCAAATTTATTTCGCTCAATGCGTAAGTCACGATTCACCTGACAGAAATCAAAAAATTGTTCGTCTGTCATTTGCATTGATGACGGAATTTGCAAAACCAAAGGCGATGAAAACATCGGGATTTCCTCCAGGTTCGGATGCCTAGCCCACTGACTATATTCTCACGCAAAAAACAAAGACGCAAAGTTATATCTTGGCGTCTTTGCTTTTTTATCCGAAATCATTTTCAGATTTACTTGTTAGGCTGAGGAGTTAGTCGCAGATAGGGTTTAACTTCCTTGTAGCCTTTGGGGAATTTCTCTTTGAGTACTTCTGGATCTTTGAGTGAGGGGACAATTACAACATCCTCGCCATCTTTCCAGTCAGCTGGTGTCGCCACGCTGTAGTTATCAGTCAATTGCAGAGAATCAATCACCCGCAAAAGTTCATCAAAGTTGCGTCCCGTGCTGGGAGGGTAGGTGAAAGTGAGACGGAGTTTCTTATTGGGGTCAATCACGAAAACCGATCGCACTGTCACAGCCGCATTAGCATTCGGGTGAATCATGTCGTAAAGATCAGAAACCTTGCGATCCGCATCCGCCAAGATTGGGTAGTTGAGGGTGGTGCTTTGAGTTTCTTCAATGTCTCCCACCCAGCCTTTGTGGGATTCAACGTTATCAACGCTAAGTGCGATCGCTTTGACATTGCGCTTGTCAAATTCTGGTTTTAGCTTGGCAACTGTGCCGAGTTCTGTTGTGCAAACAGGTGTAAAATCAGCAGGGTGAGAGAACAGCACAACCCAGCTGTCACCTGCCCATTCGTAAAAATCGATGTCGCCGTGTGTTGAGGCTTGCGTAAAGTTGGGTACTGTGTCACCTAGACGGAGAGCCATGTGATATTCCCTGTAGTTAGAAAAGCATATATATTCTAGTATGCCATCATGACATAAAACCCCTATTTCCCAATCGGGCTTTAGCGGTTTGAAACAAAATTTTAGGTTGTCACCACTCTCGGATAAAGGATGCTACGGTGTACAAACAAGTCTAAAAACTCCACTAAAACTTGGTTTCGTTGCCCTAAGTATAGAACACCACAAAAAGGGTATGGAATTTAATCATCCGTAGGTTGGGTAGAACGAAGTGAAACCCAACATCCAATCTGAATATTTCCGAACCCCTTTGACGGTGACATGTACTAAGCTTTAAATTATGGGAAAAAGTGGAGTTTTAACCTAATTAATAATTATTAATTCATTGGACAGCATCGGCTATTTATTCATCATCAGAATTACTTATTGGTGGATATAGAATAACTATAACCTCTATTGGAATAACGGTAAGCCTTTTTAGAAGGTTGGGACTTAGAACAAATTCACCACTTTTTTCATTTGAGAAAAAACCACAGTAAATATCCATTTCACAAACTTCTAAAAGCTTTTCAAATTCATTAGTACGCTCTTCTATAAAAGAAACTAGTTGCTCAAGATGTGCGCTCAATACTTCTTCTTCATTAAGCTTACTATCAAGAATCCAAGATGATCCTTGTCTAATTCGGCTATTAGGGTTGCGAGAACTCATTGGAGTACCTTTTTCATGCGATCTAGTTGGCTCAGTAGCCAACATATCTGTTATCTCTTTGGCGCTTAAGGCACTACTATAAATACATATACTGGCAGAATAACGTGATTTTTTGTCGCTCATCCTATTAACTTATTCTCTGTTTATTATTCAGATAAAAAATCTTGAATATTTCCAATTTGGTCGCCAGAATATTTGTCTTTGCCTATTTTAATAAAAATATCACCTGTTTCTAGCTCAACTGCTATGTCTGGATTTTTATTTTTAGCGTTAATGTTAATTAGGATTAGTTTTATGATTGCGGATATCCTTGTCAAAGCAGTTCTAGCGCCTATTTGGCAAAAACTGCTATTGTCTGCGTTGGGTTAAATTAATTTGTTAGTTAGAATTTCCTGGTAAGCTTGGATTGTTTGACGAGCGATCGCATCCCAGCTAAAACAGCCGCATTAGCATTGGGGTGGATCATATGGTAAAGGAAATTAGTAAAAGGGACTAGCTATTGGGGTAATGAGACTCTTTATCGGGCGGATGAAGATTCAATCGTGTTTAGCAGCTGCTTTACCAGAATTAGCGCCGGAAGATATCAGAAAGAGATTAGCCCAGTTGGGATAGCCACGCCTCCAAAGCTTGATGCAAGCTTTGGAGGCGTGGCTTCTAGACCGTAGTAGATGTATTTATTTATCCAAGCTTTCCAAGTTTTTGCAACATAACTCTGTAATACCAATTTTATGTGAGGCTGCGCTTTATTCACGTAGGGGCAATTCATGAATTGCCCCTACAGCGAGGTTTTGGGTAAGTCCCATAGGCGCATCTTCAAAAATAAATGGTATAACGACTGTTCAATAGCGTTAAGCTAGAAGAAATCCATTTTAATATTAGTGATGCCTAATATTCAACAACACGTAAACACTCTCGTTACAAAATTTGTTCCGGGTTATAGATTTCTTCGTTTACAAGAACTCACAATTGAAAAAAATAATTCACTCCAAACAGAAATTAATAGTAAATCAATTAAAGTTCTCAGTTGGAATATTGCTAAACAAAACTATAATAAAACTTGGGTAAAAGATTTTTCAAAAATTATTGAAACTTATCAACCAAACCTGATATTTTTACAAGAATTTTCTCTAAGGTTAGAAGCAGATGAATGGGCAAAATGGCTGAAGATGAATTGGAATTTTGCTCCTAACTTTTTAGACATTCATCATCAAACCTATTCGGGAATTTTCACAGCAGCTACAATCAGTCCACTCACCAAAAAAGTGATAACTACTAAACATTATGAGCCGATTGTTAGAACTCCTAAGATTTCTTTAATTACTGAATATCTGCTATCTGAACAAAGCACAACTCTCCTGACAATCAATACTCATCTGATCAATTTTGTAGATTTAAATAAATTTAAAATACAACTAAATGAATTAGAGCTAGCGTTATCTATACATCGTGGGCCACTAATATTTTCAGGAGATTTCAATACTTGGAGTCAAAAAAGAGCAGTTATCCTCAATCAAGTAACAACTCAATTAGGATTAACGCCTGTAATTTTCGCACCTCATTATCAGGATAAAATTAAACGTTTCCTGTTATCACCCCCTTTAGATCATATCTTTTATCGAAATCTCAGTGCGAAGAAAGCCAGTGCTAAAGTGCTAGACCAAATTTGTTCATCCGATCACAAGCCATTGCTGGCAGAATTTACTTATATCTAGGACTTACGCAAAACCACACGCTGTAGGGGCAATTCATGAATTGCCCCTACCA
>NZ_JABXKM010000150.1 GCF_017115025.1 Nostoc sp. NOS(2021)
GGGAACCGGATTTTCTTGTTTCCCCCCTTTATAAGGGGGGATTAAGGGGGGTAATAATTCGATTAAAATCACAACATACTACTTTTCAAACATCCTCTAAAGCTGTACTGCACATTGCAAATTAATTGAAATTTTATATTAATTTGAGTAGCTGATAACGCTTATCTTTATTTATTGGCGATAGCCTTTAAAGAAAAACTTTTTAGTTTGCTGAAAATCTCAACCCGTTTTATCTTCTGCTTAAGAACACGCTCACGAGCAGCAGATTCTTGTGGTGGGAATTCCCAAATATCAAGTATCTGATGTTCTTGCTGATCTGTTAATTGGAGATGATCTGCTAATTGAGACTGTTGCCCAAATAACCAAGGTACTCCATTTAATAATTCTCTTTCTATTCCATGAAACATATTTTTACCTTTATTAAAAATAAGGTGATTTTGACATTTAGCTTTTTCCTCCTTGCTGCAATTATTGGCATTTGGCAATATCTTCGTTAAAACTGCTGTCCCAAAGTTGTTTCACATCAACTTTTTTAGGAATTACACCCGCTTGAAAAAAGGTATCAGCAACTTTTTGCTGAGAAGCAATAGCTGCATCAGAAACAGGAAGTAATTCTTGACGACGCTGTTGTTGTCCTTGCTTGGCATCCTGATAAACAATGCGTTCATCAACATCGATAGTAGTTGCATAATTCTTCGACCATTGCTTGAGATTAGATTCCCGCCAAGTTTGGGATTTCTGCAAACGACAGAGAAAATCAGCGATCGCAACCTTCTTTTGGGGATCGGCGATCGCATTGGGTGAAGCAATAATTACGAAGTTACCGCTCAAAATATCTTTTGCAGATTCCAGCACCCGCGCCCCTTCTTTTTCGGCTTGGGGGATGGAATAACCGTAGGTAGCCCAAGCATCAAGCTGTCCTTTACGAAAAGCAGCTAGTCCATCGGGTATCGATAAAGGAATTGCATTGATATCCTTCATCGTTAGCCCGACTTTCTCCAACATCTTAATCAGGAAGTAGTGGGCAGTTGTAGCTTTAACGTAACCCACTTTCTTACCTTTAAGATCGGCGATCGTTTTGGCAGTCGAGTCCTTCGGTACGAGTACAACTTGACCAATCGTCGGCCCTTTGAGAGTCGCAATAATTTTTACAGATGCTTTCGATTCAATCGCAAAAATCGGCGGAATTTCACTAGCAGATCCCAAGTCAATCGCACCAGCATTGATTGACTGTACCATCAAATTACCCCCAGTAAACTCAGTAAATTGAGTTTGATAAGGGAAATGATCTAGTCCAGCTAACTTTAAATTTAAGTCCCAGCCACCTTTAGATTTAGCAACATGCAATTGAGTTGTATTCGACACTGCGATTTGGGATGGACTATGATTAGCAGCGATCGTTGCCGGACTGGTAGAGTTAACCTCTGAGCAAGCTGTTGTTGCTACTAACAAGCAACCCAGAGGGAAGAAAAAATTCTGCCGCAGCCAATTGGTAAACACGTTAATTTTTGGGTATAAAAAGACAATGAAGAAAAATAACCACCAACTACTCTAGTAAGCCTGGTTCTTCGCCCACAATTCGGTCGTAGAGTGGCTGAAAGCTAAACCAACCGCCGGAATGAGTTCCTACTTGGTTATGAGTAAAAGTTGCTGTTTCGTGGTCAATGGGAAGTGGTTTGCCAGCTGCTTCTGCAAGCAGTTGGGCTTGAGCCGATCGCTCAAAAGAAATGTACCAAAAAGCAGCTTCGTCTACTGTCTGCCCCACCGTCAAAAAGCCATGATTCCGCAAAATGACAGCTTTTTTGTCTCCCAAAGATTCAGCAATTCTTTTACCCTCTGAAGTATCTAAAACTACCCCTCTATAGTCATCAAATAGAGCGTGGTCTTGATAGAAAGCACAAGCATCTTGAGTTAAGGGATCAAGCAGGCGACCAAGACTTGACCAAGATTTACCATGCAGAGAATGAGCATGAGCAGCTGCAACTATATCAGGTCGCGCCTCATGAACCTGTGAATGAATGGCAAAGGCGGCGCGATTGACAGGAGCATTACCTTTGACAACTTCGCCTTCTCTATCGACCAAAATCAAGTCAGAAACTCGGATGTGCCCAAAGTACTTGCCAAGGGGATTTACCCAAAAATGGTCGGTAAACTCTGGATCTCTGGCGGTGATGTGGCCTGCTGTTCCCTCACTAAAGCCAAAACGAGCAAACAGTCGAAATGCCGCAGCAAGGCGTTGTTTGCGATAGAGTCGTTCATCTTCAACTCGTTCAAAGACTGGCGGTTGTGGTCTAGTGAAATTTGCCATGATTTTCTCTTTCTTGTTTCATAAGTATATTGGAATATCCAGAGCCTAAAGACCGCAGACTCTTTTGTTCGGGATGATAATGATGTCGCCAGATGCTATCAGTATCGTTACCCATGACATGGATTAAGATAGATGGATCGAATACTGGATCTTTGCTACCTAGCGGCGGTAGTTTCTAACGGACACACTGCCGTTGTAATATCTACTCGTTGCGGAATAATTTTTTGCTCTAGTAACCAGTCAGCTGTTTTCTGAAGCTTGGCGATATCCCCAGTATTAGGAAATACGTAAGACTCTGGGCCTCGATTTTTAGTCACCTGCTTGGCTACCGCATCAGAGACTTTTAGCTCTTTAACTAAAAAATCTGATGCAGCATTAGTATGTTGATTTAACCATTCACCATCCTCACTCAAAGCAGTGAGAGCAGCTTTCACGGCTACAGGATTTTCTTTAGCTGCATCAGTACGAACAACCATAATGCTGTAAGTAGGGGCAGGGTGTGTAGTGGTGATTCTTCGCGCCTTATGTTCTAATTGGGCAATGGAAATATAAGGTTCCCAAACTGCCCACGCATCAACAGAACCTTGATATAGAGCAGGTGCAGCGTCATTCGGTGATAAGTAAACTCGCTGGACTTTATATGAAGGAATATTTTCTTTTTCCAAAACTTTTAATAACAGATATTCGCCTGCACCACCTTGATTAACAGCAACTTTTTTACCTACTAAATCAGCCGGTTTACGAATGGGAGAATCACCACGAACTAAGATGGCATTACCTAAAGAATCTGGACTAGGACGCTGTACAGAACCAATACAAAGAGGTTGTCCAGCAGCAATTCCAGAGATGGAAGGAATATCACCACAGCCACCAATATCCGCTCGATTACCATTGAGAACATTTAAAAGCGTAGCGCAACGGTCAAATGGCCCACTCCATTCAACTTTAATATTTTGCGTCGCTAACTGACGCTCTAACTCACCTCGTTGACGCGCAATGGGAATAATCCCGCCTTTTTGGTAGCCCAAGCGAATCACATTGTTTTTATCTGTAGTTTTGGTAGTGAGAGTTTTTGAAGAAGAATCTGAGTTAGCTGTGGCATTGATAGCTGTTTGTTGACTGCAACCAGAAGCTATCAAACCAAGAAAAGATGCTGCGATCGCAAAGATTGTACTGGCAGAACATTTTTGTTTGTACTGAAAGCGGTGTTCTTTTAAATAATTCACCACAATTGACTCCTTGGTATCAATTTTTAGGAGTTTAAGCAGCCATATCTATGATCATAACGATTATAATACACCAAATCGATTGATTTACCGTAGTATGTAGAAAGAAAATACCACGTTTTGATAGGCTGTTCAAATCTAATCAATATTTCTTTATCTTTGACTATGAGAATTTAGTGCAGGTATTTCTATGTGAATCTACACTCAAGTAGTGAGAAAATAAACTGTAAAAAGACCATAGACACAAATATCAAAATAATTCTTCGGTTTGAGCGACAATTTCTAAAAAACTGGTATGATCCTTCCTTTATATTCTTGATTGATAAAATCCTTGACGTTTGGATGGACGAGTAGTTTGTTTAACTTTTGAATCTTTGGTTCATTTTCTCGACCTTGTAATGTAACTAATGCAAGAGCGTATTTCTTGTCTTTAGCTGTTTCTTCACCCATAGAATTAGGTTCTATCCCTGCAAGTGCAACAGTTTGAGCAGAAGATACTATGAAATCTACATCATTAATAGCTCGGACAACTTGTACACCTTCTACTTCCTTGATTTGCAAGTTTTTCGGGTTAGCAGCAATATCTCTTTGGGTCACGAATTGTTTAGGATTTTCTTTTAATTTAATTAAACCGTTAGTTGCTAATAACCGTAATCCTCGGTCATTATTGATGACATCATTAGCAATTGTCACAGTTGCATTTTGGGGAATTTCACTTACTGATTTTAACTTGTTAGAAAAAAGACTAAGTGTGTTTAAATAAACTGTATTCAATGCTACTAAATTTAGATTTAATTCTTTCCTAGCATTATTCATGAAAGGTCTGTGCTGAAAGAAATTAGCATCAATAACCTTATCTCTCAAGGCTGTGTTGGGTTGTATCCAGTCATTAAAGGTAACAACTTGAATCTCTAAGCCTTCTTTTGCGGCTATATTATTATTCACAAATTTCAAAATATCCTGAGAGAGTATACCAGTTACCCCAACTTTGATTACTTCTTTTTGCTCTTTTTGGCTAATTGTTTGCGTATTTTTAGTAAAGTTTTGAGTAGATTGTTGGCTACAACTAGCAAAAATTGAAGAGGCAGTAAAGGAACCTAAAGCTGTTAAGAAAAATCTGCGTCTATTCATAACTTTTTTAATTAGTGTAAATTGTAAATGATGAATGCTGAGTAAGATATTGCGCCTCTGTCTTTTTACCTTCGTTCAGCGTTTTCTCATACGCTGTGCAATTAAATCACCTATAAATTGAATAATTTGTACTAGTGCAATCAAAACCACAATGGTAGAAAACATAACCCCTACATCAAAGCGTTGGTAGCCGTATTGAATTGCCAAATTACCTAATCCACCTCCACCCACAGCCCCAGCCATCGCGGAAGAGTTAAGTAAACTCACAATTAGAATCGTCATACCTAATATCAGTGAAGGCAAAGCTTCGGGAATCAATACTTTGAGAACGATTTGCCAATAATTGCACCCCATTGCTTGGGCAGCTTCTATTAGTCCCTTATCAACTTCTAAAATGCTAGTTTCAGCAATGCGACCAAAAAATGGGATGGCGGCGAGAGTTAGGGGAACTAAAGCGGCTGTGCTACCGATGGAAGTGCCAACAATTAGGCGTGTTAGTGGTGTTAAAACGACAAGGAGAATAATAAAAGGAAATGAGCGTCCAGTATTGACGATCGCACCCAGCACTTTATGCACTTGCGGAAAATCTAGCAAGTTTCCGGGGCCTGTCATCACTAGCAACAAGCCCAAAGGTAAGCCTAATACTATTGCAACCAGGGTAGATATACTTACCATGTAAAAAGTTTCGCTAGTGGCTTGCAACAAGCTTTGTAGTAATTCTTGTCCTTGCATTGATACACCTCGCAAAGTTGAAAACAGGGCGGAATACCAATTCGTAATTCGTAATTAAGAAAGTCAAATTTTGAATGTGTTGCCCGATTTTAGAGAATTGGTATTAGCTAGGTTGGAGAACTTAGACTCGAAGTCCAGCCTGTTTCAGTAGTGGTAGAACGCGCTGACCGAAGAAATCCAGATCAGGCTCGAAATCGTAGAAGGCAAGCTGGAAGCCATCGACACCAGCTTTATTCAGCTGCAAAAGTTGTTCGGTGATTTGTTCGGGTGAACCGATTAACTGCACATTACCGCCGATCGCACTGCCAACACCATGACGCAGATTTCCCTTTTGATGTCCCCTCCAGGCGTGTGCATCGCTGCTAACGCCAGAACGTCCAGCAATTGACTCATAATCGGCATGGTCGATTATCGCCTGAGCATATTCTTCTGCCTCTTTTTCAGTTTCACGCACGACGATAAGCGGATTTAGGAGAGTGCGGACTTGTTTACCATTAGCGATCGCTGATTGTTTAACACGGGCCGTATGGGCGGGTAACGACGATAAGGCGCTTTCTATGTCGCCGCCAGCCGGACTGGTGATAAATACGATATCAGAATGGCGACCCGCAAACTCGATACCAGCATCCGAGCCGGTGGCGTTAACTAGGATGGGACGACCATAAAGCGGTCGGGGGCTGATGTAAGCATCCTTAAACTGCCAAGAACTCTGACTTTTGTAAGAAAAATTCTCTGTTTCCGACCAGAGTCGTTTGAGGACGGTGACAAATTCATCAGCAAGTTCATAACGGCGATCGTGTTCGATTTGGCTCCAGCCGAACAGTTCATGCTCATAAGCCCGGTGTCCGGTGACAACGTTAATTCCCCAACGACCTTTAGAAATGTGGTCAAGTGTCGCACCAAATTTAGCCAGATGGATGGGATGCCAAGGCCCGTAGAGGACGTGAATTGTTGAGATTAATAGAATGCGTGAGGTAATGGCAGCAAGGGAGGCAATGGCAATGAAGGCATCTAAACCTGCTTCTGTCCGAGTTGGCCCTTGTCCGCCCTTCGGCTGCCAGGTAGAATAGCCGAAAACAAGGTCAAAACCTAGCTCCTCAGCCTTTTGGGTAAGTTTGGCATTGTAATCAAATGACCAGTCTGTAGTACGCGGGAGGTTAGAAGAACTCCAACCACCGTGATGAATCGGTAAGAACAACCCTAGCAGTACTGGCTGCCGGAGAGCTTGGGATAATGGGCTTTGGGGATAGTCTGTTGGAGAGGCGATCGCCTCTTTACTTGCTCTCAAAAAAGTAGTGTCAATTGTACTCATAGTGTTTCCTCTCAACGGTTTTGATTAGCTGCCAGATCCCCGACTTCTGATAAATACTCATAGAGTGGAATGGCACTAAGTTATGATACAGCCTTTACCCTGACGGGTTCCCAGCCTCCAGGCTGGGAACCCACTCTGGGAGGCTCCGCCTCCTGTTTCTTGACCAGAGGCTCTGCCTCTGGGAATACATTCCCAGTCTTGAGACTGGGAACGAGGTTACACAAGCCTTTGGGCTTTTCTTAGTGCTATTCACTCATAGAGTGGTTTCCCGGATGTTAGAAGTCAGGGATCTGAGCAAAATTAGAAGAATCCTCGTTGCGGCAATGGTGTACCGTTGATCTCGTAGTCGCCGATCGCACGAGCCTTAAAGTGATTTGGGTTGTGTGAGGATAAGGTACGGGCGTTGCGCCAATGACGATCAAAGTTGGAGCTTTTCTTTGTTGTGGAAGCCCCACCAACTTCAAACAATAAGGTAGCTGAACGTAGAGCCAAATCATCAACAATCAATTTGGCTTTGGATGCACTCAGAGAAGTTGCCAGTGCCGCAGCCGTCTCTGCCTCTTCACCCTGAGCTTGGACAGCAGGGAGGCGATCAAGACCATCAGCTGCCGCCAAGACGATCGCTTCGGCCGCAAAGGCATTGGCGGCAATCTGCCCGACAGTCTGCTGCAAGATTGGGTCTTCTGAGGCTTGCTCGGATACAGCATGGTAGAAAGTCCGGGGTCTGTTACGGATGAGGGCTGTAGCATCACGCAGAATGCTGCGAATAATACCGGCGTTGATGGCAGTCAGGAATAATTGCGGGACGATGTTGTAGGGCAGGTCGTCTTTGTCTGTGTCTGTCTCAAAAATTACTTCTTCAGCCTCTACATGGACATTGGTGAAGGTAGTCGTTCCCGTACCTGTGAGTCTTTGTCCGAAGCCGTCCCAGTCGTCCACCAGTTCAAGACCCTCACGGTTAGTAGGAATGAGTATAAACGCTGTAGAGCCATCTGGTGCTAACACACGCACAAAAATCAAGTCTGCGTAAAGGCTGCCAGTGCTGTAATATTTCGTTCCATTCAGACGATAGCCGTCGCCATCAGGTGTTAATTTTGTATTCACGACTTGGCGACCACCTGATCGTTTGGCTTCTAGTTCGGTTGAAGCGAGTCCAATAATCGCGCCATCGACGACTGCCTTGAGCCAGCGACGATTTCTTTGGGTGCGCTCAGAACGCAAAATCCGCTCCGTAATAGAGAAATGATTCCGTACAATGTGAGCCACGTTTGGATCAGCATCCCCCAGCCGAATCACGACCTCAAACAGTTCGCGTGCGGTGCTACCACTACCACCTTCAGCAATAGGGATTCGCAATGCACCCAACCGGGAACGCCGGATCAATTCAACCACATTATAAGGAAGGATGCGATCGCGATCGCGCTCACTTGCTCCCAGAGCAATGAAATCGAACAAAGCTTGCAGTTCGGGAGATTTGGCTGTGACAGGAGCCGAGAACTGGAAAGTAGAATCTATAACTTTTTCTTCAATTTGAGTCATTGTTTTTCTCTCTATTTTGGGAATAAGGGATTGAGGATTGGGGAAAGAGATTTTTATCACATAAGCGTCTAGCTAACGGAAGCAGTGGTGGTCTGAAAGAAGCGGTTGGCGGGGCGTGCCAGTCCCAGATTTTCGCGCAGCGTCTTGCCCTCATACTCTTTGCGGAAGATTCCACGCCGTTGGAGTTCTGGCACAACTTTATCGACAAAATCATTCAATCCCTCAGGAAGAAAAGGGAACATAATGTTGAAGCCGTCAGACCCTTCTTCTAATAGCCATTGCTCCATATCATCGGCGATGCTTTGGGGTGTGCCCACAAAAGCCAACCCGCCGTAACTGCCAATGCGTTGCGCCAGTTGTCGAATAGTCAAGTTCTCACGTTGCGCTAAGGCTATTACCCTTTCTCGTGAAGAGTGACCAGCGTTATTCGGTGGGATTTCTGGCAAGGGGCCATCTGGATTAAAACCCGAAACATCGTAGCCAAGCGCACTATTGAGGCTGGCGATCCCACTGTCATAATGTACTAGGCTGTCCAAATGAAGACGCTTGGCATGTGCCTCGGCGACGGTTTCCCCCACGATCACTAAAGCACCTGGAAGGATTTTTATGCTGTCTGGGTCACGTCCGATCGCCTGCGCCCGTCCCTTAATGTCTGCAAATAAAGCTTTGCCAGCTTCCAGATTACTAGCAGGTGCAAACACAGCCTCGGCGGTTTCGGCGGCTAATTGCCGTCCGGCTTCGGATGCGCCTGCCTGAACGATTAGCGGCCAGCCTTGGACAGGTCTGGCGATGTTCAATGGTCCTCGCACCGAGAGATATTTTCCCTGATGATTCAGAACGTGAAGCTTTGCAGGGTCGAAATAAATCCCTGCTTCCACGTCCCGAATAAACGCATCGTCAGCAAAGGAATCCCAAAGATCCGTGACAACATCATAAAATTCTCTCGCCCGCCGATAGCGTTCATCATGCTCTACCTCTTCTTCTAATCCAAAGTTGAGCGCTGCGTCTGGATTGGCTGTGGTGACGATGTTCCAGCCAGCGCGACCGCCACTAATATGGTCGAGAGACGCGAAGCGGCGAGCGATGTGGTAAGGCTGGTCATAGGTCGTGGAAGCGGTGGCTACCAGCCCGATGTGTTCGGTGACGCTGGCAAGGGCAGAAAGTAGGGTGAAAGGTTCAAAGGATGTGACAGTATGGCTGCGCTTCAGTGCGTTGATTGGCATATTCAGCACCGCTAAGTGGTCAGCCATGAAGAATGCGTCAAACTTGCCTTGCTCTAGTTTCTGGATGAATCGTTTCAGTGCTGGGAAGTTGAAATTAGCGTCAGGCAAAGCCCCAGGATAGCGCCAAGCGCCTGTATGTATGCTTACCGGGCGCATAAAAGCACCTAGTTTTAATTGCTTCGATCTGCTCATTAGTCCTCCGTATCAAGTTTAAAATACAGGTGCGTAGGCGTAGCCCGCCGTTCGCGTAGCGTCTCGTAGAGAAGGCATCGTCCCCTTGAGGTAGTTGTTGATATAATCCTTCAATTTGGGATCAACAACCAATTGATTTAGTTTTTGGATGTTGGGATCATTTACTTTTGATTGTACAGTTGCTAAACCCACCGCATAATTTTTGTTAGCCATGCCAATCTCGTCTAACACAATAGGATTTAGAGATACCTTTGCTTGCACAAGGAAGGATGCAGATGTCACAGCTAAATCTAGATCGTCTAAGGCTCTAACAATAGCGTAATTGTCTAATTCCTTAATTTGGAGATTTTTGGGATGCTTAATGATATCTTTGATGCTGTAATACTCCCCTGGCTTTTCTTTTAAATTGATTAAGTCGATGTGTTTCAGGAATTTCAAGGCGCGGTCTTGATTGCTGTCATCATTAGAAATAGCAATTGTTGCCCCTATAGGAATTTCATTGAGTGATTTTATCTTTAGTCGTTTTGAATAGAGTCCGGTTATGGTGGTATAGCTGCGATTTAACATGACAAAATCCGCGTTAAGTCTTTTGGCAGCTTGTTTCATAAACGGTTCATGCTGGAAAAAGTTAGCATCAATTTCCCCACTTTTAAGAGCATCGTTAATTTTTACGGAATCAGCGATAGTCACGATTTGAAAATCTAAGCCTTGGGTGGAGGCTATTTCTTTTTGAATGAACTTCAAAACATCTTCGGTGGTGCTATTTCGAGAACCCACTTTTAGTACTGCTGTCTTAGTTGATTGGTTGACTAATTGACCCGTAGGTGAATTTGGTTTTGGTGTACAACTGGCGAAAAGAATAGATGCGATCGCTAACCCTATTGTTAGTATAAAATAGCGGCGATAAAACTTTGGATAAAACATAATAATAATTCGTAATTCGTAATTTTTAATACAGGTCAAAAAGGAAATTTTGTATTTGATTTTCCTCCCAATCCCCACCCAATTCAATGCACCTGGACTTCAAATTCTGCTTCGTCTAAGTATTTCAAAGCTTGAGTTACCTTTTGACCTTCTAATTCAACGTGAAACTGACCAACTCGGCGATCGCCTACTGTTTCTACACTCCCACTGAGGATATTGACATCTACATCAAAATTACGGGCTAGGGTGGCGAAAATTGGTTGACTGGCTTGTTCTCCTGCAAAGGCGATCGTGGCAATAACTGCACCAGGCTTGGGTTTATAACCATTGCGATGGGGAAAAAATTCCTGTGAAAGAAATGATTCTGGCTTGGCGATTAAATCGCTAACATATCCCTTTTCCACAATCTTTCCAGCATTGAGTACAGCGACACTATCGCAGATTTGCTTGACTACAGCCATTTCATGGGTAATCAGTAAGATTGTTAAACCCATACGCTTGTTCAAGTCGCGCAATAAATCTAAGATTGACCTCGTAGTTTGCGGATCAAGTGCTGATGTCGCTTCATCAGAAAGTAAAACTTTTGGTTCTCCAGCCAAAGCCCTAGCAATACCTACCCGTTGCTTTTGACCGCCAGAAAGTTGTGCTGGATAAGCATCAGCCTTACCTGTCAACCCAACAAGTGAAATCAATTCTTCCACTTTAGCCCGGCGTTTCAGTCTACTGTAACCCATCACTTCCAGAGGAAAAGCAATGTTTTCCACGACAGTTCTGCAACTAAGTAAATTGAAGTGTTGAAAAATCATGCCAATGTGTTGACGAGCTTGACGTAACTTATCTCCAGAAAGCTTTGTCATCTCCTGTCCGTCAACTACAACTGAACCCGATGTAGGTTTTTCTAATTGATTAACACAACGAATTAAAGTACTTTTACCTGCACCACTTTGACCTAAAACACCAAAAATTTCTCCTGGTTTGACGAGAAGACTTACTCCATCTAAAGCTACAACTTTCTGGCTGCCTTGGTTATAAACTTTGCGGACATCGGTAAATGCGATCATCTCAGAATCCCTCCATAATAAATCATCACTACTACTTTTTAAGGAATGGGAAGTACTTCGCCTACTCTAATTAACAAAAAAGTGAGCAAAAGTTCATACCTTATTAATTGCGAATTACAAGTTACCACTTTTGCTCAGGAAACCAGTTATACTTTTTATCTTTGACATCAATTTTCTTAGGAATAATTTTAAGTTCATAGAAGGTATCTGCCATACGTTGTAATCCACTCAAAACTTCATCTGTTACAGGTAATACCTGACGTTGACCACCACGTTCTTCTACAGTTTCCATTGTTTTTAGATCAATTTTGTACAGCTTAGAAAGGAGTTTAGCTGAATCCTGATAGTTTTCTCTAGACCAAGTACCAGCCTTTTCTAACTCTTGTAAAATTGTCTTAAGAATGTCTGGATGATCGCGCACAAAATCTGGAGCAGCATAATAAAAGCTTGGGCTTTCTAGTGGAGCTTTATCTCCAAATACAGTGCTATTATCTGCCAATAGACGAGTGCGAAGTTTACGTTCAGCTTCAGCAGTATAAGGGTCCCAAATTAACCACGCATCAATATCACCACGCTCAAAGGCTGGTAAAGCTTCGGCTGGTGTCAGATAGAGAGGTTTAATATCACTAAATTTCAAACCCACTTTCTCTAAAGCGCGCACAATAATATAGTGCTGACCAGAACCTTTTGCAAAAGCAACTTTTTTACCTTTTAAATCAGAAAGAGTCTTAATCGGTGAATTTTCTTGAACTAAAATAGCTGAACCTCTAGTGCTACCTGTACCGGCTGCAACTCTGACAAATGATTTATCTCCTGCCTGAGCAAAGACGCTTCCTGTACCGCCACCTCCACCAAAAACGATCGCACCTGCACCCATCCCATCCAATAGAGGTGCTGTAGAGGAGAATTCATTCCAGGTAACAGAAATACCCAAGGGTTGTAAGCGCTTTTCTAAACTTCCTTGCGCTTTCACAATATTCAACAGTGCCATTCCTTTTTGATGCCCCATTTTCAGCACTGTTAGCTTGGGTGCTTGGGGTTGTTGTGCAGGTGCATTAGCTGAATTACTAGGAGTACAAGAAGCGATCGCTAAATTTAAACCTATACCAATAATAAAGAAGAGAATAAAAGTTTTAATATCGTGATGCTGAAATAAGCTTATTTTCTTGATGCCGTCTAAAAACTGATTTATCAATCGAGTGAACATATTTTTCTTTTGCCTCTTAGCATTTTTGTCCGAATTTAAAATCGAGGTTATATCTAAAAAACAAAGTTATAGCTCAAATTAAATATCGAACTTTCTTACAAAAATAGGAGTTACACACAGATCAAGGAAAATCGAACCACAGAGACACAGAGAACACAGAGTAATAAGAGTTTGAGAGGTATTTGGCGTAAGTATTGAAAAATTATTTTTATTAGATAAAATATGATAGAGCTTAAATTTTAAAATTGTAGTGTTTTTGGCGACTATATTTAAAATTTTTGTATATCAATCGAAAAATAATTAATATTATAGCTAGCCAGTCTAAATAAAATATTAAACGAAGTCGGAAGTCGGAAGTCGGAAGTCGGAAGTCGGAAGTAAGTTTTGTGACGGGGATTTAGACCCCGACCCAAAACGTTCGGCTTTTGAAGCAGGGGACTTAAACCCCTAAACTTTGTTAATAAATTAATTTATTAAGCATAAATATTACTAATATATTAATAAATTAGTAATATTTAAAGTTATATAAAATCTAGTATTTTGTAAGTAAGAGAGTTACAAAATGTATAATTCAAAATCAGATATTAAAGAGTTTCTATCTTCTGTCTCCTTCAACATCAATCATTCACACTCACAAGTTTGGGTAATCTAGATATAGGGATATCCAAGAAATAAGAAAGAACCTCTTGCCGCCAAGTATCATAAAGTACTGGCAAATCATCAATTTCAATACCAATAGCTTTTTGACTCAACTGCCAATGATCCCGAAGGTAAGGATTGCGCCGTCGTTGACCTTCTTCATCTGCTTCTATGACTTGTGCGATTAAATCCTCTTTCTCTGCGGGTGAAGCTTGATCAAATTTACGTTGCCACCAGTCTACAACTCCCAAGCGGTGAACTGCTTCATCTGGCAGGATTCTTTCTGCCGCAAACTTGGCTGAGTCTGGGTCGTTGATTTTGCTGGTACGGCTATTGATGAATAACAAAGCCACAATATGAAGTTCGTAATGCAACTCAAATGCTAAAAAGCCTTGCCAATTACGAATGGGTAAATCACCCATATAATCCCAATGCTTCTGTACCTGCTTTTGGATATCCTCAATTGGGTCATGTCCCGATATAGCTTGCGCTCTTAAACGAGTATTTTGAGCGTGTGCG
Organism: Nostoc sp. NOS(2021); assembly: GCF_017115025.1. Classification (GTDB taxonomy): domain Bacteria; phylum Cyanobacteriota; class Cyanobacteriia; order Cyanobacteriales; family Nostocaceae; genus Nostoc. Next base: position 14,014 of record NZ_JABXKM010000150.1, read on the forward strand.
CCATCATCACCGATTTGTCTACTCAAAAATAGCTGTAATTCTGGGTCAGCAAAGGAGTCAATGATCTTAGCGCAGACTTGCACAATAAACAGGTCATGGGCTGCACCAGCCACACGGAAGCGGTAGAAATTCTCTCTTTCCTCATCAGTTTCCGGCGATCTAGGTTCTTGCGCTCGCTTCTTCGGAATGTGAGGGGCGTACTTATCAAGCAGTTTGTCAAAAATTTCCAGTTCTAAATCAGTAGTCCAAGCTGGACGAGTAAGTATTGCTGTCATAAAGTTTCCTTTGGGTAGTGGAGAACAATTTAATCCAAAATCTAAAATCCTTAGCCTCTAGCCCCTATTTTCAAATTGGCGTCTACCGTTAACGCTCGCACTCTTGGTATAATTTCCGCAGCAAAACGCTCCATTTCTGGGGCAAAAGGCTGGAATTGCAGCATGAAAGTATCAATTCCTACTTTGGTAAATTCAGCAATCCGATGGGCTACAGTTTCATAGCTACCAACCAATCCTGCTGCTGTACCGCCATTGCTCCCCAGACCAGGGTACTTAGCCATGTTTTTGAACATAACTACTTCAGAATCTACTCCTTTGAGTAATTCTGAGCGATCGTCTTGTGCTAGTACCATTGCTCTGAGTTTTTGATATTCCGCTTCCGCCTCTTCGTCTGTCGGTCGAGCAATGACAAAAGCTGACATGGCGAAGCCCAGAGGTTGAGAGCGAAACTTAGTTTTTTGAGCAACAGCCGCAATGGTTTCGCGGATTACTTCAATCGGACGACCATTGAGGAAAAATGTATGCGCTTCTTTTGCAGCTAGTTCTTGGGCTGATTCTGACTCTCCCCCTACATATACACGCGGATGTGGTTTGGCTATAGGTGGAGGATTGAGCTTCAAATCATTGATCTGAAAATATTCACCGTAGAAGTTAACTTTTTCTCCACTCCATAGGGCTTTTACGACCCTAATCCATTCATCCGAATAACGATAACGCTCATCGTGAGAAAGGAAGTTTATTCCTGGTTTTTCCATTTCTGGCTTAAACCAGGCACTTACTAAGTTAATCGCAAAACGTCCACCACTGATAGCATCAATACCTAAAGCCATCTTTGCTAAGACGGCGGGATGAAACAGTAATGGCTTAACAGCTGCAATAATCTCGATAGAGTTTGTTGCTTCTGCCAAAGCTGCTGCTGCTGTCCAAGTTTCTAGCTGGTCAAGTTCTTGGTTCCTGGGATTGATGATATGTTGCGCGATTAAAGTTGTGGTAAATCCGCACTTTTGGGCCAATTGGATTAAATTCTTGGCTCGTGAGTAACTAGCATCACGAGGTTCAAGAGGATGGTTCATCACGCCGCAGTTGCCGTAAACGGGAATCCAAATCCCATAGCGTGGTTCAGACATAGCTTTCTAGAACCTTTGTAGTCGGCACTAAAACTTTATTTTTGCACCTAGAATAATCATACGATAAATCAGTAGGTTTACCGTATGATACTATGAGATTTGCATAGATAAAGATAAAAAACAAGGGGGTATGTAGATTCTGTATCTCCTCAGTCGCCATTTAATTTGGAGGTAAGAATGTCAGAACCACGCTACGGTATTTGGGTACCTGTTGGGGGTAACTTTGGCCCTCTCAATACGCCAGATGAACCGATTGATGCTAGTTATGAACGCACGCGATCGCTAGTATTAGAAGCAGAAAGTTTAGGATATGTCACAACCTTAGTAGCACAGCACCTTTCCAATCCCCGTAGTCTAGATTTAGAACAGTTGGAAACTTGGACAGCTTGTGCCGCATTGGCTGAAGCTACGGAAAGTATAGAAATTATCGCCGCGATTAAACCTTTATTATTTCATCCAGCCGTTCTAGCCAAAATGGCTTTGGGAATTGATGCAATAAGTGGTGGACGTTTTGCCATAAACCTAATTAGTGCTTGGTTTCGCCCAGAAATGGAGCGTATTAATATCCCCTTCCCTCCCCATGATGAACGTTATCGCTATTCTGGTGAATGGTTGCAGGTTGTTAGAGATTTGTGGAGCGGTGAGAGGGTGAACTTTGAGGGTGAATATTTCAAAATCCAAGATTTGAGCTTTCGACCTTTCTCTGTTGCTCAACCCTATCCTCGTATCTACCTGGGAGGAGCATCAGACCCAGCACAAATTTTAGCAGCCCAACAAGCCGATGTTTATTTCATCAACGGTCAGCCGATTGAAGATGTCCGCAAAGTAATTAAACAAGTTTTGAGCCGACCCCGTTTCCTAGCCCAACCAGTCAGCTTTGGTCTGTCAGCCTTTGTCATTGCCCGTTCTACAGACGAAGAAGCCCAAGCAGAACTAGAACGACTCATGGCACTGCAAAAGTTGGAAGAACAATATAAGTTAAGTGTTGCTAAAGGAGTTGACCCAGAAGCCGTCATGTTCCAACTCTTCGCCAAAAATCCGGCTGTTGGCGGCAATGGTGGCACAGCCGCGGGATTGGTTGGCAGCTATGATACAGTTGCAACTCGCGTTGCAGCTTTCGTTGATGCAGGTATCGACACTTTCATGCTGCAATTTAATCCCTTTGTTCGGGAGATGACACGTTTTGCCCAAGAAGTTATGCCTCGCGTGCAACACTTGCAAAAAGTTGCTTAGTTGTTGACCGAATGCGCCCTGACAACGGTTGGTAATTTGGGATGAGCGATGCCTTAGCCTGCGAAGTTTGTTTACCGTCCGGCTGATTTTGGTTGATTTTTGGGGTTTATGAATAAGCTAAACTTATCATTTATCGGGAGCAATTAGCTTTTACATATTTCTCTGAAAACGGCATCACACACTACTATTTTTTGGAGATCACAAAACTTTTTGGTCTACTGAAATTTGAATTTGGAATTACTGGTTCGGGTTAAAACCTGAAGGTAGTACGGAGCCAAACAACTATACTATCAGGATTGCTAGCATTAAAGTCAGGTGCAGTAATCCATATTACACCGGGAGTGATCGCAATATTATCATTGACTTGATATTGATAAAAGCCCTCAATGTGTAAGGAAGTATCTTTGTCTGCTACACCATTGCCATTACCTAAATTCACATTTGGACTCAGACTAGTCAACTTTGGCTCCATGCCCACAAAAATACCTCCCAAACTACCT